>NZ_JAJUFV010000128.1 GCF_029263575.1 Microbacterium sp.
GGCGACCGGGGCGCGCAGCGGCACACCGGCGTTGAGCAGCGACAGCGTCGAGGCGCAGACCGAGCCCATCGAGGTCGAGCCGTTCGAGCCGAGCGCCTCCGACACCTGGCGGATCGCGTAGGGGAACTCCTCGCGGTTGGGCAGCACCGGTGCGAGCGCGCGCTCGGCCAGGAAGCCGTGCCCGATCTCGCGACGCTTCGGCGACCCGACGCGGCCGGTCTCACCGGTCGAGTAGGGCGGGAAGTTGTAGTGGTGCATGTAGCGCTTGGAGGTGGTCGGCGACAGCGAGTCGATCTGCTGTTCCATCTTGAGCATGTTCAGCGTGGTGACACCCATGATCTGGGTCTCACCGCGCTGGAAGATCGCCGAGCCGTGCACGCGCGGGATGACCTGCACCTCCGCGTCGAGCGGACGGATGTCGGCGAGCCCGCGGCCGTCCATGCGCACGCCCTCGGACAGCACGCGGGTACGGACGATCTGCTTCGTCAGCGACTTGTACGCACCCGAGACCTCACCGGCAGCCGATTCGGGAAGTGTACCCGCCTCGATGGCAGCGGCGACCTCGGACTTGACACGATCCTTGACCTCGTCATCGGCGCTCTGGCGCTCGAGCTTGTCGGCGATCTGGTAGACCTTCTCGAGGTCCGTCGTCGCGGATGCAGCGATGAAGTCGTACGTGCCCTGCTCGTAGGCGGGGAAGACCGGGTAGACGCCCGGAGCCTTCGACGAGTGCGAGGCCATCTCGGCCTGTGCTTCGACGAGCTGCTTGAGGAAGGGCTTGGCCGCCTCCAGACCGCCGGCGACGACGTCTTCGCTGGGCTTGACCGCGCCACCCTTGATCAGGTTCCAGCTGTTCTCGGTAGCCTCAGCCTCGACCATCATGATCGCGACGTCTTCTGTGCCGTCAGCCTTCTTCACGACGCGGCCGGCGACCATGAGGTCGAACACGGCCTCTTCGACCTGCGCCTGGTTCGGGAACGCGACCCACTGGTCGGCGTGCTCGCCCTGGCCGGGAATGAGCGCGAGGCGCACACCGGCGATCGGGCCCGAGAACGGCAGACCCGAAATCTGGGTCGACGCGGATGCGGCGTTGATGGCCAGGGCGTCGTAGAACTCGCCCGGCGCGATCGACAGCACCGTGATGACGACCTGAACCTCGTTGCGCAGACCGTCGACGAACGACGGACGCAGCGGACGGTCAATCAGACGGCACACCAGGATCGCCTCTGTCGAGGGGCGGCCCTCGCGACGGAAGAACGAACCGGGGATCTTGCCTGCAGCGTAGGAACGCTCTTCGACGTCGACGGTCAGGGGAAAGAAGTCAAAGCCTTCACGCGGGTGCTTTCCCGCACTGGTGGCGGAGAGCAGCATGGTCTCTCCGTCGAGGTAAGCCGCAACCGAACCCTGGGCCTGCTGAGCGAGGCGACCGGTTTCGAAGCGGACGGTACGAGTGCCGAAGCGACCGTTATCGAGAACGGCCTCGGCGGCAGTGATTTCAGGACCTTCCAAGAGGTCTCTCCTTCTTTGTTTAGGCTCGCCCATCCGTGTGATGAGCGAGCGTACATGCAATATGGGATGAACTGCGCACAGCAGTCCGATCACAGCCTATCAGCGCCAGCAAGATTCCTACGCTGATCTGGGAAGACACCGCCATCGGCCGGTCATGCGCCGTTCACCCGGTGGCAAGGCGCACGTCCGGTTGCGTGGTTGGAATCGAGCTATGCGCATGACAGTAATCGGATGCGGCTATCTCGGTGCCGTACACGCCGCGGCAATGGCTTCGATCGGGCACGAGGTCACCGGTATCGACGTCGATGAGGCGAAGATCCGCTCTCTGGCCGCGGGCAAGGCTCCCTTCTTCGAACCGAAGCTCGTCGAGCTGCTCACGGCAGGACTGGACAGCGGCACGCTGACGTTCACGACAGACATCGCCGCAGCCGCCGAGGCGGACGTGCACTTCATCGCCGTCGGCACGCCGCAGCTCGCCGGCGAGCACGCGGCCGATCTGCAGTACCTCGACAGCGCGATCGCCGCGCTCATTCCGCATCTTCGTTCCGGCGCGATCGTCGCTGGCAAATCCACCGTCCCCGTCGGCACCGCCGCACAGTTGGCCGAGCGCATCGCTCCCACGGGCGCGACGCTGGTGTGGAACCCCGAGTTTCTGCGTGAGGGATGGGCCGTGCACGACACTCTCACACCAGACCGCATCGTCGTCGGTGTGCGCGACGGCGACGAACATGCCGCGGATGCGCTTCGCGACGTGTACACCTCTGCCGTGGCGTCCGGCACACCGTTCCTCGTCACCGATCTGGCCACCGCCGAGCTCGTCAAAGGCGCTGCCAACGCATTCCTCGCGACGAAGATCTCGTTCATCAACGCCATGGCGGAGATCGCCGAGACTGCCGAGGCGGATGTCGCACTCCTCGCGGACGCCCTGGGGTACGACTCCCGCATCGGACGACGGTATCTCGGAAGCGGCATCGGCTTCGGCGGCGGATGCCTGCCCAAAGACATCCGCGCGTTCGCCGCCCGGGCCGAAGAGCTCGGACGCGGCGAGTCGGTCGGGTTCCTCCGTGAGGTCGACGCCATCAATCTGCGTCGGCGCGACCGCGCCGTGCAGTTGGTCGTCGACGCTCTCGACGGTCACGTCTTCGCCCGCCGCATCGCCGTGCTCGGCGCCGCCTTCAAACCTTTCCGCGACGATATCCGCGACTCCCCCGCGCTCGACGTCGCCGTGCGGTTGCGTGGTCTGGGGGCCGACGTGGTCGTGACCGATCCGGCGGCGCTCGCCAACGCCGCCGCGGTCCATCCGCAGCTGGCCTACGAACCGCTCAGGGATGAGGCGCTGCGCGATGCGGACGCCGTCGTGATCGTGACCGAATGGGACGAGTACCGTCGAGAACTCGATCCTGTGCACGCCGGTTCGCTCGTCGCCCGGCGCATCATGATCGACGGTCGCAACTGTCTCGACGCCGAGACCTGGCGCAGCGCCGGATGGAATTACCGAGGCATGGGACGGCGCTGATCGGGGCGCAGCGCGGGCGGGGCCCGGTTCACCCGACCTCGACGCCGCGCATCGACGACGAGCGGCCGATGAACACATAATCGTCGTGCTTGGCCACAAGTCCGTCACCGGCGACTCTGCCGCGCAGGCGTCGCCAGGCCCAGGGCAGCGCGTGCTGACGCCACCAGGCTGCGGTGGTCGTGGCATCCGCGTCATGCAGCACCTGATCCAATGCACCGAGCGTCTCGGCGTGCGGAACCGCGAGGATCTCGCCCGCGCGATACGCCAGGAATCGGTGCCCGCGACTTCCCAGGTGCACGAGGTCGGCGCCCCAGTTGGGGCGTGCGCCGAGCGAGGGGTACAGGTCGGTGTCCAAGAGCATCGCCCCCGTGCGGTGCGCGATGTCAACCAGCCCGCTCGAGAACTCGGCGAAGCGCGCGGTGAAGAGCCGCGCCGCACGGCGGTCCGGCAGGAAAGGCGTCAGCAACAGCACATCGGCGCCGTCGCCGCGCAGCGTCGCGACCGCGTTCTCGAGTTCCGCGAGGAGCGCTGGGACATCGGCGTGTGCCTTCACGAGATCATTCGCGCCGATCAGGATCGAGACCAGATCGGGTCGCAGTTGCCGCGCACGGGTGAGCTGTTCGCCGCACACATCGCGCACACGCCGTGACCGTACCGCGAGGTTGGCGTAATACAAGCCGCTTCGTCCCGCCAGAAGCTGCGACAGTCGATCGGCCCAACCGCGAAGCGCGCCGTCCGGTGCCGGGTCGCACAGCCCCTCTGTCAGGGAGTCGCCCAGCGCCACGTAGCGTCGCCAGCGCCGTCCGTCGACGACGGGCGCCTGTTCCGGACGTCTGCTGCGCGTCACGCGCACCAGACGATCCACGCCGTGCAGCGTGATCGCCTCGTCGAAGTGCCCCACCAGCTGTTCGCACACCGCCTGCCAGCTTCGTCCTTCGACGGCTGTACGCCCGGCCCGACCGAAAGCTCGACGCTTGCGGACGTCACCGGCAAGATCGCTGACGCGCATTCGCAGGTCGCCGAGATCGCCCGGCCGGTACAGCCAGCCGTCGATACCCATGCGCACGAGGTCGAGCGGGCCGCCGCGTCCGGTTGCGACGATCGGCACGCCACTGGCGTGCGCCTCCTGCAGGGTCTGGCCGAACGTCTCGCTCTCGCCGGGATGCACGAAGATATCGAACGAGGCCATAGCCTTCGCCAAGGCGTCACCGTCGAGGTGTCCGAGAAACACCGCCTTCGGCATCAGCGCCTCAAGTCGCGGCCGCGACGGCCCATCGCCGACGATCACGATCCGCACTCCCGGCAGGTCAGCGATCGCCTGGAGATCCTCCACCTGCTTCTCGGCTGCCAGCCGACCCACGTAACCGACGGTCACCTGCTCGGCACCGTCACGCTGCCAGTGCTCGTCGCGCCGCATGGGGTGGAAGCGCTCGGCATCCACCCCACGACCCCACCGGCGGATGCGGTCGACGCCCAGGGCCCCCAACTGCTGCTCGGACTCCGTCGACGGCGCCAGCGTGAGAGTCGCGCGATGGTGAAGTCGCACGATGTGGTTCTGCGCGAACGTCGTCGCCTGCGCGACACGGTATCGCTGAGCGTAAGCGGCGATATCGGTCTGATAAGCCGCCACCGTCGGGATCCCCCGCCTCGAAGCGGCGACGACACCGCGCCATCCGAGAGCGAAGGGCGAGGCGAGGTGCACGACGTCGGGACGGAAGCGCTCCAGCGATTCGCCGACGTAATGGGCGGTGGCCGCTCCCACGCGTACGTTGCGGTACCCCGGAAGCGCCAGGCTCGTCACCGGTTCGATGACAGCGCCATGCAGCCGGCGCGGGATGCCCACCGCGTTCGGAGCGATCACATGAGCCTCATGGCCCACGCGTTCGAGATGCTTCAGGATCTGCACCACAGACCCCGTCACACCGTTCATGTGCGGCAGGAACGACTCGGTCACGATCGCGACTCTCACGGCTTCAGAATGCCGGGTCATGCCACCACCACGACGCAGAAACCGGCGGGGAAACCGAGAGTTCACCTGTTGCACGATCTTCCGTCACCGGCGGTCTTCGCTTTGGTTCCCGTTCATGTTCGAGACGCACAGTGAGGGCGTGCTCACGGAACTTCTCGATGGTGCTGCGACCGGGCCGTGGGGATTGATCGTCATGTCTCTGCTCGTCCTCGGCGACGCATTCCTGGTCGTTGTGCCGGGAGAGATCGCCGTCACCACAATGGGCGCCGTATCGATGGCCTCGGGCACCCCGCCCCTGTGGGCTGTGATCGGATGCGCGGCCGTCGCCGCCGCCGCGGGCGACCTGCTCTGCTACGGACTCGGCCGTTGGGTAGGCACCGAGCGCTGGCAGTGGATGCGCGCCGAGCGCTTGCAGAGAGCACAGCGGTGGGCGCGCGACCGCCTGGACTCGCGGACGGCCCTGGTGCTCTTCACCGCGCGGTTCATTCCGTTCGCGCGGCTGGCGATCAACCTCGTTGCCGGCGCCACGCGCATTCCGCTGGGCCGGTACGCGGGCCTCGTGCTCGTCGCCGCATCCGCCTGGGCCGCCTACCAGGCCGCGGTAGGCGCGATCGTCGCGGCATTCATCCCGGGAGCACCGATCGTCGCAGTCGTCATCGCTGTCGTCGTGGCGATCGTCCTCGGAGCCGTGATCGATTTCTTCATCAACCGCCGTCGCCGATCGCGCGAATCATCGCCCCGCACGGTCTCGTCAGACTAGGCTGACCTCATGAGCACCGAAGAAGGCGCCGCCTCCCCCTCGGAGGAGATGAAGCGCAAGTTCAAGGAAGCGCTCGAGAAGAAGAACGCACATCACCGTGAAGGTGAGTCGCATCTGGACGGCGATTCCGCTGTTCATGCGGCGAGCGCGCCGCAGACGCGGCGCGAGTTCCGACGCAAGAGCGGTTGACCGCGAAGAGGACCGTCCTGGTAGGGGCGGTCCTCTCACTTCGTCTTCTACTCCCCTGCCAGGCCGCCGAGCAGGTGCCCGAATGAGCGACCTTCGCCCAGATAGGTGGCCGGGTCGAACGGGTCGCTCGATTCGGCGACGTCTTTGCGAGCGACGGCGGAGGCGAGCTCAGCCGCCCCCTTCTCGACCCGCTTGGCCAGCGGCGCGACCTCGTCACCGGATCCGCCCCAGTCGCTGGAGGCCGCGAAGACTCCCGTCGACACAGTCTCGGCGTGCAGGTAGGCGAACAGCGGGCGAATGGCGTAGTCGATCGCGAGCGAGTGTCGCGGTGTTCCCGCGTTCGCACCGATCAGCACCGGCTTTCCGGTCAGCGCATCCGGGTCGAGCACGTCGATGAACGATTTGAAGAGCCCGGAATAGCTGGTCGAGAAGATCGGCGTGACCGCGATGATCGCGTCGGCCGAGTACACGGTGTTGATCGCCGACTCCAACGCCGCAGGAGCGAAGCCGGTGAGGAGATTATTCGTGATGTCGTGGGCGAGATCACGAAGCTCGATCACGTCGACACCGGCTTCGACCTCACGCTCGGCGAGCTGCTTCACGGTCTCTGCCGCGAGCCGATCGGCGAGCATCCGCGTCGAAGACGGGTTGGACAGACCGGCCGAGATGACCGCTATGCGTCGCGTGCTCATGCTCATACGTCCTTTCGTGCGAGGCCGAACGCCGCCCCAGCGGGAGCCGGGGTGTCCTGATACGGAGAGTCAGCGGTGAGGTTGTCTCCCCGGTTGGCACCGGGGCGTGCCTGACGCGTGGGGCCATCACCGTACACAGCGGCGACACGGGCAGCGTGGGTCGGAGCATCCGGCACGTTCGCCGGGCGGTTCTTCGCCAGCTCGCGCCGCAGCACCGGTACGACCTCGTCGCCGAGAATGTCGAGCTGTTCGAGCACGACTTTCAGCGGGAGACCGGCGTGATCGATGAGGAACAGCTGCCGCTGGTAGTCGCCGTAGTGATCGCGCATACCGGCATACCGATCGATCACCTGCTGCGGCGAGCCGACCGTGAGCGGCGTCATCTCGGTGAAGTCCTCCATGCTCGGGCCGTGGCCGTAGACCGGGGCGTTGTCGAAGTACGGGCGGAACTCATTCACGGCATCCTGCGACTTCGCACGCATGAACACCTGCCCGCCGAGCCCGACGATCGCCTGCTCGGGGGCACCATGGCCGTAGTGCGCGAAGCGCTGGCGGTACAGCTCGATGAGACGCTGGTAGTGCTCCTTGGGCCAGAAGATGTTGTTCGCGAAGAACCCGTCACCGTAGTAGGCGGCCTGCTCGGCGATCTCGGGGGTGCGAATCGAGCCGTGCCAGACGAAGGGCGCGATTCCGTCGAGCGGTCGCGGCGTGGAGGTGAAACCTTGCAGCGGCGTGCGGAATTTCCCTTCCCAGTCGACGATGTCTTCGTGCCACAGCTTGTGCAGCAGCGCGTAGTTCTCGATGGCGAGGGGCAGCCCCTGACGGATGTCTTTGCCGAACCAGGGGTATACCGGACCGGTGTTGCCACGGCCGAGCATGATGTCGGTGCGTCCGTCGGAGATGTGCTGCAGCATCGCGAAGTCCTCGGCGATCTTCACCGGGTCGTTCGTGGTGATCAGCGTCGTCGAGGTCGAGAGGATGAGACGCTCGGTCTGGGCGGCGATGGCCGCGAGGGTCGTCGAGGGCGACGATGACCAGAACGGCGGGTTGTGGTGCTCGCCGACGGCGAAGACGTCGAGCCCCACCTCCTCTGCGTGTCTCGCGATCGTGATCGCGTCTTTGATCTTCTGGCCTTCGCTCGGAGTCTCACCGGTCACCGGGTTCTGGGTGATGTCGCTGACGGTGAAGAGGCCGAACTGCATACCTGAGGTGTCGGTGTGCTCGCTCATTGTGTGCTCCGGAGTTCTCGAGGCGGATGCTGTTCACACCCGAGTCTATGCAAATGAATGTAATTATGACAACAGCGCTCCGCTGAGATTATTCCCACCGCCGCAGGATAGCCTCAGACCATGAGCAGTACCCCCGAGAGCCCGAGCGGCCCGATCACCGGCAGCATCCCTCGTCCACGCCGGCGGGTTCCGTTCTGGGACAACGCGCGATACGCCTGCATCGTGCTCGTCGTGCTCGGCCATGCGATCCAGCGACTCACGTACGACTCCGACATCGCAATGGGGCTGTATCTGTCGTTCTACGCGTTCCACATGCCCGCGTTCGCGATCATCGCCGGGCACTTCTCCAAGTCGACACCGCCCACCAAGAAGCAGATGGCACGAGTCATCACTGACATCCTCGTGCCTTACATCATCTTCGAATTCCTGTGGACGCTGACGAAATGGTTCGTCGAAGGTCAGGCCAATCCGAACATCACTCAGCCCTCGTGGACTCTCTGGTTTCTGCTCGCACTCGGAATATTCCGTCTCGTCCTGCCCTACCTCGCTCTGCTGCGCTGGCCGCTCGCGTGGAGTGTCGTGATCTCGGTCAGCGCCGGCTACCTGACCAACGTCGACAGCAC
>NZ_JAJUFV010000129.1 GCF_029263575.1 Microbacterium sp.
CCCAACCGCGAGGAGTTCCCCTACGCGATCCGTCAGGTGTCCGAGGCCCTGGGCTCCAACGGCTCGACGTCGAGGGGCTCGGTCTGTGCCTCGACGCTGTCTCTGCTGAACGCGGGTGTGCCGCTGCGTGCACCTGTTGCCGGCATCGCGATGGGTCTGGTCTCCGATGAGGTCGGCGGCGAGACCCGCTATGCGGCGTTGACAGACATCCTCGGCGCCGAAGACGCACTCGGCGACATGGACTTCAAGGTCGCCGGCACCAGCGAGTTCATCACTGCGATCCAGCTCGACACGAAGCTCGACGGACTTCCGTCCGACGTGCTCACCGGTGCGCTGACGCAGGCCCGCGATGCGCGACTGACCATCCTGGGTGTGCTCAACGCAGCCATCGACACGCCGGACGAGATGGCACCGACCGCGCCGCGCGTCATCAGCGTGAACATCCCGGTCGACAAGATCGGCGAGCTGATCGGCCCGAAGGGCAAGACGATCAACTCGATCCAGGATGAGACCGGTGCGCAGATCTCGATCGAGGAAGACGGCACCGTCTACATCGGCGCCGTGGATGGCCCGTCAGCCGAGGCCGCTCGTGCGCAGGTGAACGCGATCGCCAACCCGACCAACCCCGAGGTGGGTGAACAGTTCCTGGGCACGGTCGTGAAGATCGCGACCTTCGGCGCGTTCATCTCGCTGCTTCCGGGAAAGGATGGGCTGCTGCACGTCACTGAGGTGCGCAAGCTCGCCGGTGGCAAGCGTGTGGAGAACGTCGAGGACGTGCTCTCTGTCGGGCAGAAGATCCTCGTGAAGATCACGAAGATCGACGACCGTGGCAAGCTCTCGCTGGAGCCGGTGCTCGATGATGCACCGGCAGCAGAGACTGCTTCGGAGGGTGCTCCCGCCGAAGCCTGAGCTGTCTGAAACGGCCCGGATCTCGTTGTTGTCAGCGGATCCGGGCCGTTTTGCGCCTGTTGTGATCGAAAAGTTATGAAAAGATCACCGGTGTCGTGACGCATTGGTCAGCGCATCGGGGGATCTCCCTTACCCTCGAAGTACGCACCGGGGGGTGCGTGCATAGAAACCGGCGAGTTTCTCCGGTGGATGCGCGGAGGTGAGAAGGATGGGACTGTTCAGCACACGGGCAGCTGATCAGTCATCGCGCGCGCAGGGCTCTGCGATCGAGCATCCTTCTGCCCCGATCCCCGTGGTCGGTCCCGGTGTCGGCGAAGGCATCCGCGCGACACTGGGGGAAACGGGGCTGGAGACCTTTCCGCTGATTCTCGGCGCTGCCGAGTTCGGTTGGAATGTCGATCTCGAGACGAGCCACGCGATCTTGGACCGTTACGTCGAGTTCGGCGGCAACGCGGTGCACACCGCCGACGGCTACTCCGGTGGCCGCAGCGAGTACATCATCGGCCAGTGGATGCACTCGCGCAGCCGCCGTGATGACGTGCTGCTGCACGTGCGAATCGGAGCCCACGCCGACAATCCCGGACTCGATCCGGTCAACCTCGTGCGCGCCGTGGAAGGTTCGCTCACTCGCCTTGGCGCCGAGCGCATCGACGTCGTGCATCTCGATGCGTCGCTGGACGCCGACACGAGTCTGGAAGACATTCTGGCGACAGCGGAATGGCTACGTGGTGCGGGAAAGATCGGCGCCGTCGGCGCCTTTCGGTTCACGCCGGAGCGCCTGGTCGAAGCGCGGATTCTGGCTTCCGCCGGCTACCCGCGCATCGAAGTCCTCGACGAACCGTACAACCTGATCCGCCGAGATGCGTACGAAGGTGATCTTCGCCTCGTCGCGGGAGCACAGAGCCTGGCGGTGACGCCCTCGCACGCGCTTGAGCATGGTTTTCTCTCTGGCCGCCATCGCAGCAAGTCTCGCGTCGCACAGGGTGTTCGCGGAGAGCAGTTGCGTGGACATCTCAATCGCCGAGGCATTCGCATTCTGCGCGCCCTCGACCAGGTGGCCACACAGGTGCAGGCTCCGGTCGCGGCCGTGTCGATCGCATGGCTGCTGGCGCAGCGTACGATCGCGGCCCCCATCGTCAACGCCTTCGCGATCCAACACGTCGACGAGCTCATGCAGGGTGCCGGCATCAGCCTGACCCGAGCGCAGGTCGCGGAGCTGACCCGCGCCGGAAACTGAGCCCGCTCACGCTCAGGCCGCCGCAGCGCCGGAGGTGTGACCTAAGCTGGAAAGACGCCTGGGCGAAAGCCGACGACGACGAAGCGAGTGGGTTGTGACGCATTACATCTATCTGGTCAGACACGGTGAGCAACAGGACGCAGAACACGGACTCGATGACGGACCCCTCTCGCCCCGTGGTGTGCGGCAGGCAGAAGCCATCGCTGACCGGCTGTCCGGCCTGCCGCTGGACGGGGTCTGGCACTCGCCGCTCATCCGCGCCACAGAGACGGCGCGAACCATCGCCGAACGGCTCCCTGCCGTGAGCCCCATTCCTTCGGCACTCCTGTTCGATTGCGTGCCGACCGGCATGACCGACGAGACACCGGCCGTGTACGAGCCGTTCTTCGGCGCCCTGACCGAGGCCGAGGTCGAAGCCGGGCGTGCGCAGATGGCCGATGCCATGAGCAAGTTTCTCGTGCGCAAACAAGACGAGGCGCACGATGTTCTCATCACCCACAACTTCGTGATCTCCTGGTTCGTGCGCGAGGTTCTCGGTGCGCCGGATTGGCGGTGGATGACGCTGAACCAAGCCAATTGCGGCTTGACTGTCATCGCGCAGAAGCCCGGTCGGCCCTGGACGCTGATCACGCACAATGATCTGGCTCACCTGCCGGTCGAACTGCGCACCGGGCTACCGGAGCAGATGCCGATCTGAGCACCGAACCGATCTGACCGGCGAGCATTGCTCCGCCGCGCCGACCTGAGCGGCCCGGCGTGCCGTCGAGGCTGAATAGACTGAATGCATGACCAAGCAGGTGGCTCTTGTCGGCGGTACGGGCAAGCTCGGGACGATCATCCACAAGGTGATCGATGAGCTCGACGGATTCGAAGTCGTGCGCGTGCTCACCTCATCTAGCGATATGAACGAGATCGATGGTGTCGACCTCGTCATCGACGCGACGACGCCGCAGGTGAGTGTCGACGTCGTCCGCGCAGCGATCGATCGCGGTATCAACGTGCTCGTGGGCACCTCGGGCTGGTCGGCCGAGCGCATCGCTCTGGTCAGGCCCCTGGTCGAGGCGGCCGGCTCCGGCGTGGTCTTCATTCCGAACTTCTCGCTCGGCTCTGTAGTCGGATCGGCCTTCGCCGCGGCCGCCGCACCGCTGTTCGCCTCGGTCGAGATCATCGAAGCACACCGTGACACCAAGATCGATTCTCCCAGTGGTACCGCGGTCCGCACGGCCGAGCTCGTTGCAGCCGCCCGCACCGAGCTCGGGCCCGTCAATGCGCCGCACGTCGATCAACGCGCCCGGGGTCAGCAGGTAGCCGGCGTGCCGGTGCATTCCCTACGTCGCCCCGGAGTCATCGCGCGCCAGGAGGTGATTCTCTCCGGCCCGGGTGAGTCGCTCACGCTCACGCACGACACCGTTGATTCCGCGCAGGCCTACGCGCCCGGCATCCGTCTCGCCGTGCCGTTCGCCTACACCGCGGAAGGCGTGATCGTCGGGCTGGAGAACATGATCGAAATCGGCGTCCAGGTTCGATCATGATGACGCGTATCGGGGTTGTTCTCATCGCAGCAGCCCTGGTGCTCTACTTCGTGCTCATGGGGCAGAAGGCTGTGCTGTTCATCCTCAGCGGTGAGCCCATCGGCATCGGAATGGGCATCGCTCTGCTGGTTCTGCCGCTGATCGGCGTGTGGGCATTGATCCGCGAGATCCAATTCGGTGTCCGCGCCGAGAGACTCGGCGCGCTGCTGGATGCCGAAGGCGGCATGCCCGCGGCCGAGACTGAGCTGACGCCGAGCGGACGCCTTGCCAAGGCGGATGCTGAGCCGATGGTTGCGCGGTATACCGCCGAGGCCCATGCGGCAGTCGACGACTGGCGTGCGCGTTATCGCCTGGGTGTCGTTCAGGACGCGGCCGGGCGGCGTAAGGACGCCCGAGCCAGCATCCGCGCCGCCATCGCGCTCTCCGAGCAGAAGCACTGAACGTTCAGCCTCTGCTCGGAGTACACGATCGTCAGGCGAGGGTCGCCTCGAGCGTGATCTCGATGCCAGCCAGCGCCTGAGACACAGGGCATCCGGTCTTGGCGCCGTCGGCGATCTCTTGGAACTGCTCCTGGGTGAGTCCGGGAACGGTCGCGTTGACGTTCAGATGACTGCCCGTGATCCCGACGCCGGGCTTGAAGGTCACCGATGCCGTGGTGTTCACGCGCTCCGGGGGAGTGCCGTTGTCAGCGAGCGCGTTGGACAGTGCCATGCTGAAGCACGACGAGTGCGCTGCCGCGATGAGCTCTTCCGGCGTGGTCGTGGTGTCAGAGCCTTCGCTGCGGGCTTTCCAATTGATGGGGAATGTTCCGAGATTCGACGACGAGAAGGAGACGTTGCCGGATCCCTCCATCAGGGAACCGTTCCAGACGGTGGCGGCTTCACTGGTGACGGGCATGTTTTCCTCCAGAGGTCGTGGCGGGGTGTCTCGTCAGCCTACCCACGAACCATCTGGGGTGGAACAGCTCAGATCACGCGGTGCGAGTGGCGCGGCCGGTGATGCCGAGTCGCACGAGCAGCAGGTAGATCTGGCAGCCGAGGCAGAACGCGAAAGCGGCGTTGAGGAAAGCGGCGATGAACGCCGCGGCGGCCGCGATGGGCAGAGCCCACGGCACGCCGATCAGATGAAGGGCCAGGCCGATCGCGACGACAGCGAGCCCGACGCCCTGGGCGAAGCGCGGCGGACGCGGGTCTTCGAGCTCTTCTGGTGGCGTCAACCGTGAGCGCACGAGCCGTCGGAAGAGCACGCCCCACGGCGCCGTGGCAGGGGACGCGACGCCCCACAGGAACAGCGCCGCGATGATGGCGAGCAGAAGGACCCCAGGATCGAGGGCGCGCTGGCTCAGATCAGCCGAGCGGATCGCCCAGTTGTCGTCGGCGACGACCGCGAAAATCACCGCTCAGCGGCATGAGCGCGAGCCATCCTCCCGGCAGCGTCGCGGTCGAGATGCCGGCCAGGGAGAGCACAGTCGCCACGAGCAGAAGCATGGCGGTGATGCTGGCCGGCGAAGCGCGGGCCGCGCGGGTCGATACCGGTGGGTTCGGTCATGTCTGCTCCCTTGTGGATGCGACGGCGGGGGTGGAAGCGACCGGCTCACGGCGGAGCATGGTGTCGAGTGCATCATTGATCGTGTCTCGCGCCGGGACTCCGCCCCAGCGGAAGCGCACGATGCCCCTGGAATCGACGAGGAACGTCGTCGGCGTCTGCAGCACGCGGTAACGCGCCGCGAGATCACGGCGATCGGTCAGGTCGATCTCGACGTTCGTGACGCCGGAGCGCTCGTCGGCCAGCACGCCGATCAGACGGCGCACTTGTGGGCAGCGCGTGCAGAACTCGGTGCTGAACTGCACGAGAGTCGCACCGGGGGCCAGCGTCGCGCCGTCCAGATCAGCGACCTCGAGGCGCAGCTGATGGCCCGTTCGGCGCCGTCCGTCCAGCATACGCAGCACGAGGCCGGCTCCGAGCGCGAGCACGAGCACGGCACCGGTGAGTAACAGCGCGGTCGACAGGGGCATCCTCTGAGAGTATTGCGGCCCGCCGGCGTTCGGGCGGATAGGACAGTCGATGACGCGTCACGGCATCCGCCACCACGATGCATCCTGCGGGTATCCTGGCAAACATGAGCGCAGGCATCCCCACACCGTATGAAGATCTGCTCCGCGATGTGCTGGAATCCGGCGCGCATAAGGACGACCGCACCGGGACCGGGACGACAAGCGTGTTCGGCAGGCAGCTGCGCTTCGATCTGTCGCAGGGATTTCCGCTGATCACCACCAAACGGGTGCACTTCAAATCCATTGCGTACGAGTTGCTCTGGTTCCTGCGGGGGGACTCGAACGTCACATGGTTGCAGGACAACGGCGTCACCATCTGGGATGAGTGGGCGGATGCCACGGGAGAGCTGGGACCGGTCTACGGCGTCCAGTGGCGGTCGTGGCCGACACCGGACGGCGGTCACATCGACCAGCTGGCCCAGGTCATCGAGCAGATCCGCGACACCCCCGATTCGCGGCGCCTGGTCGTGTCGGCGTGGAACCCCGCCGACATCCCCGACATGGCGCTGGCGCCGTGCCACGCCCTGTTCCAGTTCTACGTCGCCGACGGCAGACTCTCGTGCCAGCTTTACCAGCGCAGCGCCGACATGTTCCTCGGGGTGCCGTTCAACATCGCCAGCTACGCGCTACTGACGATGATGATCGCGCAGCAGACCGGACTTGAGCCCGGCGACTTCGTCTGGACCGGAGGCGATTGCCACATCTACGACAACCACCGCGAGCAGGTCGCCGAACAACTGACGCGTGAGCCGTTCGCCTACCCGGCTCTGCGCTTCGCGCGTACGCCCGAATCGATCTTCGACTACGAGTTCTCCGACTTCGTCGTCGAGGATTATCAGCATCACCCGCCCATTCGCGCGGCGGTCGCGGTATGACCTGGGTCGGCCTGATCTGGGCGGAGGCCGTCGGCGGCGTGATCGGCGCCGAGGGCGGGATGCCGTGGCATGTGCCAGAAGATCTGGCGCATTTCAAGGAGATCACCCTCACGGCTCCCGTCATCATGGGGCGACGGACCTGGGACTCTCTCCCGGAAAGGTTTCGGCCGCTTCCGGGGCGCGAGAACATCGTGATCACCCGGCAGCAGGACTGGCAGGTGGAGGGGGTGCGCCGGGCGGCGAACGTCTCCGAGGCGGTGCGCGGTCACGACCGCGTCTGGATCATCGGAGGCGCTGACATCTTCAGCCAGGTGATCGGTGACGCCGACCGGCTCGAGGTCACCGAACTCGACGTCGATGTCGACGGAGATGCCTATGCGCCGGTTAAGACGGGATGGCGGCTCGTCGACGAGGGGGAGTGGCAGACGTCGCGCACCGGCATCCGCTATCGATTCCTGGGGTATGAGCGCTGATGCCCACGGCACTGATAACCGGCGCCAGCGCAGGGCTGGGCAGAGAGTTCGCACGGCAGCTCGCCGCGCGTCGTGCAGACCTCGTGCTTGTTGCGCGCTCTGCTGACGTTCTCGACGAATTGGCCGAGAGCCTGCGCCACGACAACGGCGTGGCCGTCGAGACCCTTGTGGCCGATGTCACTGATGAAGCAGGGGCGCGTCGTGTCGCCGAACGCCTCGCGGATGCCGATGATCCGGTCGACCTGCTGATCAACAACGCCGGATTCGGGCTGCCGTTGCGCTTCGCCGACAACGACATCGACGATGAGGTGCGACACCTGCGGGTGCACGTCGAAGCTCCGATGCGACTCATGCACGCCGCCCTCGGTGTCATGCGCGGCCGCGGCGGCCGCATCATCAATGTCGCCTCGGTCGCGGCGTTCATTCCGCGCTCGACCTACGCGGCCTGCAAGGGGTGGCTCGTCTCTTTCAGCGCGTGGGCGAATGCGGAATACGCCCGCGACAGGGTGAGCGTGACGGCGCTGTGTCCCGGGTTCACGCATACGAGCTTTCACGAGCGCATGGGCCTCGCACCCGGTGAAGAGGGCATCGCCGGGTGGATGTGGCTCGACGCGCCTCGCGTCGTGCGCGAAGGGCTACGCGATGCTGCCCGAGGGAAAGCGCTGTCGGTGCCCTCGTGGCGATACACGCTGATCGTGGCTGCAACGCGGCTTCTGCCGGCATCGTTGCTCTCTGCGGTCGGTCGTCGCGGACGTATGTGAGCCGTTTCGGGTCCTCGCGCGTCGCGGGCAGGGTCTCAACACCGATACTCTGGGAGCATGACGCTCTCGGGTAACCCCTTCGGACAGGTTCTCGTCGCGCTCGTCACTCCGATGACGGCCGACGGCGAGGTCGATTGGCCCGCGGTCGAGAAGCACATGGACGACGTCATCACCGCTGGCGCGGACGGCATCGTCGTGACCGGAACGACCGGCGAGACCTCGACGCTGACCGACCCCGAGAAGCTCAAGCTCGTCGAAGTCGGCAAGTCCGTCGCATCCGGGCGGGCGAAGATCATCACCGGCGGCGGTTCGAACGAGACCGCCCACGCCATCGAGCTGTACAAGGCCAGCGAGAAGGCCGGCGCTGACGGCATCATGATCGTCACGCCCTACTACAACAAGCCCACCCAGGCGGGCATTCTCACGCATTTCCGTCTCGTCGCCGACTCCACCGATCTGCCGGTGATTCTCTACGACATCCCCGGTCGCACGGGCGTGCCGATCATGTACGAGACGCTGCTGCGCCTGGCCAACCACCCGAACATCCTCGCTGTCAAAGACGCCAAGGGCGACTTCTCTGAGGTGAGCCGGGTGCTCAACCAGACCGATCTGATGTACTTCTCCGGTGATGATGCCAAC
>NZ_JAJUFV010000130.1 GCF_029263575.1 Microbacterium sp.
ATGTCGAATGCGGCACGCAGCGCGGCGTCGGCATCAACATAGTTGTTGTACGACATCTCTTTGCCCTGCAGCTGAACCGCCTGAGCGATGCCGTGCCCACCGACGCGCGTGTAGATCGCGCCGCGCTGGTGCGAGTTCTCGCCATAGCGAAGGGTCGACAGGCGCTCGGCCTTGATGGTGAGGTGCTCGGGCAGCTCGCCGCCGTCGTTGAGCGTTCCCTCGGCGAACCAGGCGGCCACGGCCGTGTCGTACGCCGAAGTGTGCGCGAACGCGCGCGCGGCGAGTTCGCGCCGCTGTACGAGGGTCGTGCCGCCAGCGGTGAGCGACTCGACGATCGCCGGATACGACTCGGGAGAGACGACGATGGCGACGTTGGCGTGGTTCTTCGCCGCGGCACGCACCATGGCGGGGCCTCCGATGTCGATCTGCTCGACGACATCGTCACCGCTCGCTCCCGAGGCGACGGTCTCGACGAACGGATACAGGTTCACCACGACGAGCTCGAAGGGAGAGATGCCCAGGTAGGCGAGCTGACGCTCGTGGTCTTCGAGGCGAAGATCGGCGAGCAGCCCCCCATGGATGCTGGGGTGCAGGGTCTTGACTCGTCCGTCGAGCATCTCGGCGACGCCCGTCACCGAGGCGACGTCGGTGACGTCGTACCCCGCTTCACGGATGGTCGCGGCCGTCGAACCGGTGGAGACCATCTCGACGCCCTCGCCGGCAAGGGCGTCGGCAAGCTCGAGCAGACCGGTCTTGTCGCTGACGGAGATGAGCGCACGCCTGATCGGCACGGCGTCGCGTTCGCGGTACAGGGACGAGTCGTGGCTCGGGCCGGCCATGGGAGCTCCTTCTGCGTTGTTCGTGCGGTTCAGTGTCGGGCGGTCAGTTCGAGAGGGCGAGGTCGCCCGTGGCGATGCGCTGGACGACGTCGATCAGCAGACGCCGCTCGACGGGCTTGATGCGCTCGTGCAGGGTCTGCTCAGAGTCACCGGGCAGCACCGGCACCCGCTCCTGGGCGAGGATCGGCCCGGCGTCGATGCCGTCATCGACGACGATGATACTGGCGCCGGTCTGCTCAGCGCCCGCGGCGAGCGCGTCACGGACGCCGTGCGCGCCGGGAAACTCCGGCAGATAGGCCGGGTGCGTGTTGATGATGCGCGGGCTGTAGCGCGCCACGACGGGCGCCGGCAGGAGTCGCATGAGTCCGCTGAGCACGATGAGATCGGGCTCCCAGCGGTCGAGCTGCGCGGCGAGCTCGGCACCCCACGCCTCGCGGGTCTCGAAGGCGCGAAACGGCACCGTGAAGGTCGGGATGCCGAATTCTTCGGCGTGTGCGAGACCGTCAGCTTCACGGTCGGCGCCGACGACCACGATCCGTGCCGGAAAGTCGGGGTGGCGGGCGGCTTCGAGGAGCGCGCGCAGGTTAGAGCCCGCCCCCGAGATGAGAACAGCGACCGTGAGCACCCGGCCAGTCTAGCGGGGTGCGGAGGTGCTGCCGTCCCCGAAGAACCCGTGCTCGTCGAGCGGCTGCGTGTCGTTCTGATCCGGATCGGAGGCTGCGTCGTTCGCCGCAGCTGCCCTATCGGCATCCGTCGTCGGCGATGCGCCCATCTCGGCGATCCAGCGGTCTGTGCGCTCTTCGGCGAGTTCGTCACGGTGTCGCGGCGCCAGCAGTAGCACCGCGGCGCCGATCGCCACCTCGACTCCGACGGCGAGCATGGTCCACCCGGCGTGCGGGCCGACCTCGGCCATCCGCCCCGGCCCGATCGACCCCGAGGCCAGTACCGCGGCGATGCCGACCGCGCCCGCGCTGAGCACGGCGATGCCGAATGCGATAACCGCGCGAGGCGCGAGGCGCTGGGCGGAGTTCTCCCACACGAGACGGGAGCGCACGATCCAGCCGGCGAAAGCCCCTGCGGCGACCGGCAGCAGCACGACGATCAGCATCCAGAACGAGCTGTTCTCCGGCAGCAGACCGAACACCGGGATGCCGGGCACGACGCCGAGCTGCGTGCCCGCCGGCGAGACAGCCGTTCCCGTGCCGAGGGCGAACCCGGGCCCGGCGATCCAGGCGAGAGCCCAGACGAGAAGCGTCGGCAGATAGGCGAGATGTCCGAGGGTCAGCACGGTGGCACCGGTCGCATCGACGCGAGCGGCCTCGAACAGCGCGACGACGTCTCCACCGCGCAGCAGCACCATGATCGCGATGCCGAGCCCGGCGATGCCCGTCAGGGCGACAACCACGGCGGCTGCGCCGCGAACGAGCGCGGCGGGCACCGCGTTCCATTCGTCACCCCAGGCGTCGACCCGATCGTGCAGACGATCGATCACGCCGCCGTCGCCCTCGCGCCAGGCGTAGTGAACGGCGCCGCCCAGTGCGCCGACAAGGTAGATGGCCGCGGGCAAGACCACCGCCAGCCACAGCAGCACCCGAGCAGCCTGCACCTCGGAGCTCAGTGCAACACCGACGGCGATGGCTGCGAAAGCCACAGTTCCCGCGACGACGCCGAGCATCCACGCACCGGAGCGCGCGGCTCGGGTGCCCGACCGCGCGGCGAACAGCAGCGTGAACACGAGGAACGCGAGCGGTGTGAGCGAGAGCGTGAAGCTCGCGGCATCCGGCGATATCCCGACCGCCGACACGATGGTGTCGCCGATCACGATGTCGAGCGGAACCCCGTGTCCGAACTGCCACAGGGCGCCAGCGACGGGCCAGAGCGCACCCCAGTCAGCCGCTGAACCGAAGGCGAGAGTCCACAGCAGCGTCAACGGCGCGAGCAGCACGGCCAGGCCGACGGCTGCCGCGATGGCGGCGTCGACGGCGGCGAGAATCGCGACGAGGAGGCGTTGCATGACTCCACGAGACTACGACGAGAACCTGACTGCCTCGCGGGGGCGCGCGCGTGAGCCGCGGACACGATACTGTCTCCCTCGGAGGTCTCCCGATGACAACAACCCCTTCGCCCACGAGCGAGCACACATCCGAGCCGAAGAACGCGTTCGATCGCTTCTTCGAGATCAGCAAACGCGGTTCCACGATCGGCACCGAGGTGCGCGGCGGCATTGTGACCTTCGTCACGATGGCCTACATCGTGATCCTCAACCCGATCATCCTCTCGACGCCGGATGTCGAGGGCACGGTGCTCGATGGTTCTGCCGTCGCCGCGGCCACGGCTTTCGCCGCCGGTGTCATGACGTTGTTGTTCGGCCTCGTCACACGGTTGCCGTTCGCGTTCGCCGCGGGGCTCGGGATCAACGCCTTCGTGGCGTTCTCGGTGGTCGGGTCGGTGACCTGGCCCGAGGCGATGGCGCTGGTCATGATCAACGGTGCGATCATCGTGCTGTTGGCGGCCACGGGGCTTCGGAAGATGATCTTCGACGCCGTTCCGGTGCAGCTGAAGCTCGCCATCACGGTGGGTATCGGGCTGTTCATCGCCTTCATCGGCTTCGTGAACGCCGGGTTCGTCACCTCGACCGAGCAGGCCTCCCCGCCGGTGGGGCTGGGCGTCGACGGCTCCGTCGCGACGATCCCGACGCTGCTGTTCGTCATCACGCTTCTGCTGGGCGGTGTGCTCATCGCCATCAAGCTCCGCGGTGCGATTCTCATCGCCCTCGTCGGCGGCACCGTGATCGCCGCGATCGCGAACCTGATCTGGCCGTTCGGACTCGATTTCGGATTCGCCGGCGGCATCATGAGCCTGCCGGATCTGAGCCTCATTGGTGCCGTCGACTTCAGCTTCGACATCTCGAAGGTCGGCGTCGTCGCCCTGGTGATGTTCGTCTTCACGCTCGTGTTCTCGAACTTCTTCGACGCCATGGGAACCATGACCGGGCTGGCGAACGAGGCTGGTCTCGCCGATGAGAAGGGCGACTTCCCGCGCATCAAGTCGGCGCTGGTGGTCGAGGGCGTCGGCGCGATCGTGGGCGGTGGCACGTCGTCATCATCGGCGACCGTGTTCGTCGAGTCGGGCTCCGGCATCGGCGAGGGCGCACGGACAGGTTTTGCGACCGTGGTCACGGGCGGGCTGTTCCTGCTGGCGATGTTCTTCACGCCGCTGACCTCACTCGTTCCCGGCGCGGTCGCCGCGGCCGCGCTCGTGCTGGTCGGGGCGATGATGCTGACCCAGATCAAGCACATCGACTTCGGTGACTTCCGTGTGCTGCTGCCGGTCTTCCTCACCGCGACCGTGATGCCGATGACGTACTCGATCGCGAACGGCATCGGCGCCGGCTTCGTCAGCTGGATCGTCGTGAACGCCCTCTCCGGCCGGGCCAAGACCATCCACCCGCTGCTATGGATCGTCGGCGTCGGCTTCGTGCTGTTCTTCGCCCGCGGGCCGATCGAGGCGCTCTTCGGCGTCGGGATCTGACATTTCTTACTCGGTGGGGCGGATGCTGCGGCATCCGCCCCACCGTCGTTTCCCGCATCCGCCGCCAAATATAACGATTAGGTCTCGACGCGAGCCTCGTCCTCTGACAGGATGCCGTTATGAGCGTTCATCGTCGACGCCTGTGGGCTACGGGAATCATCGGCATCGCACTGTGGACGGCGGTCACGACACTCTCTTCGTCGGCACCTGAGGCTCTCGCACAGCCAGTCGACTCCGATAGGTCAGCCACCACGACGAACGCTCTGCGTCCGCTGCTTCCGAATGAGGCGTTGACCCTGCAGCCGTTCCTTTCCCTGCGTGAGCCGGGCGAGATCGGGGCGATCATCGGCCATCGCGGCGATTCACAGGCCGCGCCTGAGAACACCATGCCGGCTTTCGCGTCGACCGCCGAGGCTGGCGCTGAGTACTTCGAGATCGATCTGCGACTGTCATCCGACGGGGTTCCGGTCGTCATTCACGACAAGACAGTGGATCGCACGACCGACGGTGAAGGGCTCGTCGCCGAGCTGACCATCGATGAGCTGCGCTCGCTCGACGCCGGATCCTGGTTCGATGATTCCTTCGCCGGCACCGCTATCCCCACGCTCGACGAGGTGCTCGCCCATGCTGCCGCGGGCGACGCCGGCGTGGTGATCGAGTACAAGGGCGCGTGGTCGGCGACTGAGGTCGCTGGAACCGTCGAGATGATTCAGGATGCCGGACTCGAAGGCGAGGTCATCACCCAGAGTTTCAGCAAGAAGACGGTCGCCAACATCGCTCAGGTCGCGCCCGGCCTTCCGGTGGGATGGCTCACGAAGACCATCGACTCCTCGATCGTGGCCACGGCACAGAAGATCGGCGCAGACGCGGTCAACCCGAACCGCGTGGGCCCGCGCGGCGTCGACCTCGCCCACCGGGCGGGCCTCGGGGTCTTCGTCTGGACACACGACGACGATCCCGACTGGGCGGCGCTGACCTCGATGGGCGTCGACGGCATCATCACGAACCGTCCGGGTGCGCTTGTCGAGTGGATGCTGCGCCGTGCGTGACCGCGTCACCCCTGTGCGTACGCGGCGAGGAACTCAGCGGAGGGCTCGATCGGCTGGATCACGTCGAGCAGCACGCCGCCGGGCGCCTCGACGATGAAGTGACGCTGCCCGAAGTCTTCATCGCGCAGCGTGAGACGCTCAGGCAGCTGCAGCTCGCCGACCATGCGAGCTTGCTCGGCCGCCGCATCTTCGACCTCGACATTCAGCAGAAGCCCGCGCACGGGCTCACGGAAGCCGGCGGGAATGGTCTCATGTGCGCGATCAAGTAGCGCCAGCTCTCCCCCGTCATAGCGAAGACTCACGTACCAATCGGCTTCGAATGTCGTCTCGAACGCGAGAACCTGGCGATAGAAATCAGCCGACGCCGCGACGTCGTCGACCATCAGCACCGGATAGAAGCTTGTGATGTTCATCTTTCCTCTTTACATACAGTGTGTTTGTATCGGCGCCATTAGAATACATACACAACGTAGGTAAAGGAAGACCATGCCCCGAGCCAGCGCCGCCGATGCCGCCGAGACCGCGCGCCGAGTTCTCCAGACCGCAGCCGCGCATTTCGCCGAGCACGGGTATGCCAACACGTCCATCGACGGCATCGCATCCGCAGCCGGTGTCACCCGTGGTGCCGTCTACCACCACTACGCCTCGAAATCAGGCCTGTTCTCCGCTGTCGTCGCCGCGCAGCAGGACGCCATCGCCACCGCGATCGCGAACGCGACCGACGGCGTCGCCGCCCACCAAGCCCTTCGCACAGGCAGCCATGCCTTTCTCGATGCGATCACACAGGGCTCGGCCGCTCGCGTGCTTCTGGTCGAAGGGCCGGCGGCGCTGAGCTGGAGCCAGTGGCGAGCGCACGACGCTCGCGGCCCCGCGGCCGAACTACGCACCGGATTGGCCGAAGCCGGCATTCGGCCCGAAATCCTCGACGCCCTGACAACCGCACTGTCCGGCGCGATGAATGAACTCGCCCTCTGGCTTTCTGAGCGAACCAGCGACACCGCCGCGCGCAAGAACGCCCACGCGGCGCTCGATGTACTGCTGAACGCCCTGCCGGTCTCAGAGCACAGAAAGGGTCCCGAGCCGCAGCCCGGGACCCTGATCTGAGAAGAGCTCTTACAGCGCTTCGACGTCCTTCGACGCGTCGCTGCGCTCCTTGTTCAGAAACCAGCTCGCGATCGCTTCGCGATCAGAGACCCTCCACAATCGCGCGCATCAGGTCAGCGGTCTCAGACGGGGTCTTGCCCACCTTGACACCCGCTGCTTCGAGCGCTTCCTTCTTGGCCTGCGCCGTGCCCGCCGAGCCCGAGACGATGGCACCGGCGTGGCCCATAGTCTTGCCCTCGGGAGCGGTGAAGCCCGCGACGTAGCCGACGACCGGCTTGGTGACGTTCGTCTTGATGTACTCGGCCGCGCGCTCTTCCGCGTCGCCGCCGATCTCGCCGATCATGACGATCGCCTTCGTCTCGGGGTCAGCTTCGAACGCCTCGAGAGCGTCGATGTGCGTGGTGCCGATGACCGGGTCGCCGCCGATGCCGATGGCGGTCGAGAAGCCCAGGTCACGCAGCTCGAACATCATCTGATAGGTCAGGGTGCCCGACTTCGACACGAGGCCGATCGGGCCCTTGCCGGTGATGTTGGCCGGGGTGATGCCGACGAGCGACTCGTCCGGCGTGATGATTCCGGGGCAGTTCGGGCCGATGATGCGGGTCTTGTTGCCCTTGCTCTTCGCGTAGGCCCACGCCTCTGCCGCATCGCCGACCGGCACGCCCTCGGTGATGACCACGAGCAGCGGAATCTCAGCATCGATGGCTTCGATCATCGCGCTCTTGGTGAAGGCACCAGGAACGAACGCGATCGACACGTCAGCGCCGGTCTCCTGCATCGCCTCGGCGACCGAGCCGAAGACGGGAAGCTCGACAGCGCTGCCGTCCTTGGCTGTGTGCTCGACGGTCGTGCCGGCCTTGCGCGCGTTGACGCCACCGACGACCTGGGTGCCGGCCTTGAGCATGAGAGCGGTGTGCTTGGTGCCCTCGCCGCCGGTGATGCCCTGGACGATGACCTTGGAATCCTTGTTCAGGAAGATCGACATTTCTCTAATCCTTCTCTTCGGTCTCTTCGCGTCAGGCGTTCGCCAGCTCGGCGGCCTTGTCGGCGCCCTCGTCCATGGTGGCGGCGAGGGTGACGAGCGGGTGGGCGTAGTCGGCGAGGATCGCGCGGCCCTCGTCGACGCGGTTTCCGTCCAGGCGGACGACGAGCGGCTTCGATGCGGTGTCGCCGAGCGTCTCGAGCGCGCCCTTGATGCCGTTGGCGACGGCGTCGCACGCGGTGATGCCACCGAAAACGTTGACGAAGACCGACTTGACCTGCGGGTCGCCGAGGATGACGTCGAGGCCGTTCGCCATGACCTCTGCCGAGGCGCCGCCACCGATATCGAGGAAGTTCGCGGGCTTTACGCCGTTGTGGTTCTCACCGGCGTAAGCGACGACGTCGAGCGTCGACATGACCAAGCCCGCGCCGTTGCCGATGATGCCGACTTCGCCGTCGAGCTTGACGTAGTTCAGGCCCGATTCCTTCGCCTTGGCCTCGAGCGGGTCAGCCGCGCCCTTGTCTTCGAGTGCTTCGTGATCGGGGTGGCGGATCTCGCTGGCGTTGTCGTCAAGGGTGACCTTGCCGTCGAGAGCGATGATGTCGCCCTCTTCGGTGCGAACGAGCGGGTTGACCTCGACGAGGGTCGCGTCCTC
>NZ_JAJUFV010000131.1 GCF_029263575.1 Microbacterium sp.
GCCGTGCTCGACGACGTGATCGCTAACGGTCCGCTGAACCCGGCGACCATCGGCACCGTCCCCAACGTCGGGCTCATGGCTCAGGCCGCCGAGGAGTACGGCAGCCACGACAAGACGTTCGAGATCGCCTCGGCCGGTCGCGTCGAGGTCGTCGACGGCCAGGGAACGGTCGTGATCGAGCACCACGTCGGCGCCGGAGACATCTGGCGTGCCACGCAGACCAAGCACATCCCGATCATGGACTGGGTGCGCCTCGCGGTCTCCCGTGCGCAGGCGACCGGGGTTCCGGCCGTGTTCTGGCTCGATCTGAACCGCGCGCACGATGCGCAGCTGATCGCCAAGGTGCACCAGGCTCTCGCGACGCTCGATACCGACGGCGCGCAGATCTCGATCCTGCCGCCGGACGAGGCGACCCGCTACACGCTCGCCCGCATGCGTCATGGCCTCGACACCATCTCGGTCACCGGCAACGTGCTGCGCGACTACCTCACCGACCTGTTCCCCATTCTCGAGGTCGGCACCTCGGCGAAGATGCTCTCGATCGTCCCGCTGCTTGCTGGCGGCGGACTGTTCGAGACGGGTGCGGGCGGATCAGCGCCCAAGCACGTGCAGCAGCTCGTCGAAGAGAACTACCTCCGGTGGGACTCGCTCGGCGAGTTCTTCGCGCTCGCCGCATCGCTTGAGCACTTCGCAGATCGTACAGGCAACGAGAAGGCACGTATTCTTGCCGAGACGCTGGATGCCGCGACCGGCACCTTCCTCGAAGAAGACCGCTCGCCTGGCCGTAAGCTCGGCACGATTGACAACCGTGGCAGCCACTTCTACCTCGGCCTCTACTGGGCCCAGGAGCTCGCAGCCCAGACGAAGGATGCTGACCTCGCTGCGGCCTTCGCGCCGATCGCGGCAGAGCTCACGGCCCAAGAGCAGCAGATCGTCTCTGAGCTCATCGCGGCTCAGGGCGGCGCGGCCGACATCGGCGGCTACTACCGCACGGACACGGCGAAGGTCGCGAAGGTCATGCGCCCGTCCGACACGCTGAACGGCATCATCGACGCGATCGCGTAAGCCAGAAACGAGGGTGGGGCGGATGCTGCGGCATCCGCCCCACCCTCGTTTTCGCGGTATTACCAGCGCGAGGCTTTCACCACTGCGCCACGTCATTACCAGTGCGTGTGATTACCGGTGCGCGTGACTACTAGTGCATGTAATTACAGTGCACGCGATTACCAGTGCACGGAGACGGCGGTGCCGACGGGCGCCCACTCGTAGATGTACTTGGCCGCGCTGATGGGCATGTTGACGCAGCCGTGGCTCATCTGGCTGCCGAAGTTGCTGTGCCAGTAGGTGCCGTGGAAGGCGATGTTGGGCGCGAACCAGGTGCTCCACGGAACGTTCTCCGTGCAGTAGGGGGCCCCTTCGAAGCAGCCCATGTCTTGCATGGCGGTGTGCCCGAAGACGCTGAAGTTGCCCGTCGGCGTCGGCGTTCCCGGCAGGCCGGATGAGATCGCCCACGAGTTCACGACCTGGTCGTTCTCGTATGCCGTGGCACGCTGGGTGCTGAGGTTGAGGTCGATGCGTCGAACCACCGTGGCGGTCTCGAACGCCGTCTCGCTCACGTCGAGTTCGTACACGGCGTTGCCGTTCTCGAGCTGTGCGGCGAAGTCGCTTGCCGCGTTGCTGATGTCGCCGAGTTCCCGGCCGCTCGCGCCAGCGTTCAGCTCGCGCAGTACCTCACCGTTCGAATTGACGACAGCGCGAGCGTCGACCGCGTCACGGTTGACGAGCCCGGGGAGCGTGTCGACGACGGCCTGGATCTCGGTCTCATCGGCGACGACGTGCAGTTCGCCATCGTCTGGGACCACTTCGAGCCATGTCGCCGCGACCTCTGGTTTGATGGCGACCGTGCGCTCGTCGCCGACGTAGAAGCCGATCTGGCCGAGCATCGAGTTCATGGTCTCGGCGGTGCTGGCGGCGGTCTCGTCCGTGACGGCGGGCGTGGTCTCCGTGGGGGCACCCGAGAAGCTCACGCCGCTGTCGCCATCGGCGATCGCCGACGAGATCGCAGCGGTGAGACCGTCGAGGTCGATGCCGGTGCCGGTCGCGGCGGGGGTGGCTACATAGGCGCTGCTGGCTGTGTCGAACACCACGCTGGCGTTGACGGGATCTTCGTAGCTTGCGGGTACGAGCGCACGCAGGGCGCTGGGAGCTGCTTCAGGGTCGAGAGTTATCTCGCCAGCGATGGGCTCAGGCATCCACGTGGTGACATTCCACATGGGGTGCGAGGCGAAGGCTTCGTCGGCCAGGGTCGTGGCGTCGATCGAGGCGCCGAGGTCAGCACCGGTGACGACGGGGTCGCCGTTGACGTCGGTGAGGGAGACCTCGATGTCGGCCAGGCGCGAGTTGACAACCTCAGCAGCGGCGCCGGGGGTGAGCCCGCCGACCGGGATGCCGGCGATGGTCGTTCCCGGCGCGATGAGGATCGTGGATGCCGCACCAGCGGCGAGTACGAGCGCGCCGACGCCGAGACCGACCCAGAGGCCGACGCGATGCTTCTTCGGCTGGGGCTCGTTCGGTGCCCACTGAAGCGGCCGTTCGCCGTCGTTTGGAGGCAAAGCCTCTGTGACAGTCGTGGTCTGTGCTGTGGCGGCACCGGGTGCCTCGATGAGATCAGTCACGAATTCACCCCCCGTGGTTTCACTGTGACGTTCTCTTTATCATACGTGGTCGCAGATAACAGGGTGGCAACGGTTGAGATGACGATGGCCCTGTGACCGCACAGGGTCGCAGGGCCATCGTCAGAGAGCTGAATTAGCTGCAGAGCTCCTGAAGAGCAGTGGCCGATTCGGTCATGTCGCTGGTGACCGTGTTGAGCTCTTCGGTCGCCGACAGGTCCTGATCGACGACGACCTTCTCGAGGATGTCGCCCAGGGTGACGAAGTCGTCGTAGACCGCCGTGGTGGCGTCCTTGACCTCGGGGTTCGAAACCTTGTCAACCGTGGCGCCGAGGGCGGTGATAAAGGTCTTGAACTCTTCGACCGTGGCCTCGGGGTCGGCGGATGCGGCGTCGATGCTGCTCAGGGCACTGCTGGCCTCGGTGAGCTCGGGGATGACGATGCCGCAGGCATCTTCAACCGACTGGTCGGTGTTGGTCTCTTCTTCGGGAGCCGTCTCAGCGGAGTCGGCGGAGTCGTTGGTGGTGTCTTCCTCGGCGGCAGGAGCGCCAGAGCAAGCAGTCAGGCCGAGGACGGCGACAGTAGCGATCGTCCAGGCTGCGATACGACGGTTCATGTGTGAATCTCCCCTTATTGGTGGCACCACGAATTGCGGCGCAATTCTCCGGTCTGGAATAAGTAGATCACATTCGCTGGCGCCTCCCGATGGGGAGAACGACCCACGCGAGGCACGAGGCATCCAGCCGCGTGGGCAGCATTGACGCGAGTATTCTCGGAATCAGCGTCGTGCTCGCGCGGCGATCGTGGGGTGTAACGTTTCGATAACCCTGCCGACCGCGCCGGGTTCAAAGCTTGCGCATTTATTGTTCGTAAGGTGTACTAACAAACATGTCCGATTCGGATGACCCGCATCTCGTGATTCCCGCCGCGCACGGTGGCGCGAACGCGCATGCCTTCGGACCGTCACGGCATCTGCGCTCGCGATCGAAGGTGCTCCCTGAGCACGCGCGTGGTCATAACAGGGCGTTGGTGCTTCAGACGCTCTATCACTCGGGCGCTATGAGCCGCGCCGATCTGTCGCGCGAGACCGGCCTCACGCGCGTGACCATCTCCGATCTTGTGGCCGAGTTCATCGCCGACGGGATCGTGGTCGAGTTGGGTGTGCGTGAGAGCGCAGGTCCGGGAAAACCGGCCATTCTCATCGACCTCGATCGCCAGGGGCACCAGATCATCGGCCTTGATCTGTCTGATGCAGAGGTCTTCCGCGGGGCCGTGCTCAGCCTCGACGGCGACGTACTCGAACGCCGCGAGGTCACACGTCCTGCTGAGCCAGACGGCGACGCGGCCTACGCTGCGGTGCTGGAGCTGAGTCGAGCGCTCATCTCCGCTTCAAGCGCCGCGCTGCTCGGCGTCGGCGTCGGAACACCCGGAGTCGAGCGCACCGACGGGGTCGTCATGAGCGCTCCCAACCTGGGCTGGAGTGGGTTTCCGCTCGAATCGCGGCTTGGCCTCGACCTCGACCTTCCCGTGCTCGCTCGCAACGACGCCAATGCCGCCGTGCTCGCCGAATATACCTTCGGCGATGCCAGAGCAGACTTCATCCTCATCAAGATCGGCGTCGGCGTCGGCGCAGGACTCATCGCCGGCAGCCAGCCCATGCTCGGCAGCCGATTCGCCGCAGGTGAAATCGGTCACGTCGTGGTCGGCACCGATGGTGGCCCCCAGTGCATCTGTGGCCGCGAAGGCTGTCTGGAGGCGTGGCTCAGCGTCACGCGCCTGCGTCGCGCGATCGCCGATGCGCCGGATAGCAGCGATGAGATCCT
This sequence comes from Microbacterium sp., assembly GCF_029263575.1. GTDB lineage: Bacteria > Actinomycetota > Actinomycetes > Actinomycetales > Microbacteriaceae > Microbacterium. Next base: position 4,496 of record NZ_JAJUFV010000131.1, read on the forward strand.
CCGCGATGCTGGCGCTCGCATGGCCATCGCCATTGCCCCGATCGTCACGGCCCTCGATCTGTCTGAGGTGGTGCTCTCGGGGCCCGCTGAACTGCTGAACGACACACTCATCGACGCCGCCACCACGACGCTGCGCGATCGCACGCTCGAGGGGGTCTTCGACGACGTGGTGATCAGACTGACCAGACAGGACGACATCGTGCTCCGCGGTACAGCCGTCATGGTGTTGTCCGGGCAGCTGGGGGTCTCATAGTGGCACCCGCGGCCTCTGCCGGCCTCACGGGCCGGCCGATTCGCGTGGGCCTCGACATCGGCGGGACAAAGACGGATGCCGTAGCACTCGACGCCCGCGGTGAGGTGATGGGGCGCATCCGCCGCGCGAGCGGGTATGGGGCAGACGCTGTCGTGGCCGACGTCGTCGACAGCGTGCGAGAACTCGGAGCGGAGTTCGGATTCTCGACCTCCGATGTCGCGGGCGTCGGAGTCGGGATTCCCGGTGTCGTCGACACTGACCGTGGGCTCGTTCTGCATGCGGTGAACCTCGGTGTGACCTCCCTGGAACTGGCGGCGCTCGCGTCCGGACGTCTGGGCGTAGCGGTGTCGGTCGAGAACGATGTGAAGGCCGCAGCGCTCGGTGCGGCCTCCCTGCGTGGCCGGTCATCTGCCGCTTCGATCGCTTACCTCAACCTCGGCACCGGCGTTGCGGCGGGCATCGTCGTCGACGGCGTCCTGTGGCGCGGATCGCGCGGCACCGCCGGTGAGGTCGGCCACATCTCGGTCGACCCGAACGGCCGGGTATGTGGCTGCGGTCAGCGCGGATGCATCGAGACGTTGTGCGGCGGGGGAGCACTGGCCCGAGCCTGGGGTCGACCGGGCGCACTGCCGGTTCGCGACATCTTTGAGGCGGCCGAGAACGGCGACACAGAAGCGCTTCTGCTGCGCGCCGATCTCGCCCGCGGCGCGGCAGCGGCCGTGCGCGTGCTCGTCCTCAGCGCCGATGTCGAGACGGTCGTGATCGGCGGCGGGCTCACCGCACTCGGAGAGGAGCTGTGTTACGGCATCCGCACAGCCCTGAGAGCAGTCGCGGCGGGCTCGGCGTTTCTGCGTTCTCTGCATCTCGATGAGAGAATCGAGTTACTTCCCCCGGGATCGGCTGTGGCCGCCCTCGGTGCCGCTCTGGTCGGCGCACCCACTACTACAAAGGAGACCGCTGTCCATGGCTGAAGTCGTCATCGTCGAGAGTGCCGCCGCGGCAGGCGCACTGGTTGCTGACGAGATTGCTCGGCTCATCGCCGGTCGACCCGATGCCGTGCTGGGCCTGGCCACCGGGTCGACGCCGTTGCCGGTCTACGAAGCGTTGCGCCCTCGTCTGAGCGACGTCGACACCTCTCGGGTCCGAGCCTTCGCGCTCGATGAGTACGTCGGCATTGACCCCGCTCATCCCGAGAGCTATCGATCGGTCATCACGCGCGAGGTCGTCGAGCCGCTCGGCTTCACGCCCGAGCAGGTTCACGTTCCCAACGGATCCACCGATGGCATCGAGCACGCCGGTGATGACTACGAGGCGGCGATCACCGCCGCGGGCGGCGTCGATCTGCAGATTCTCGGTATCGGCACCGACGGACACATCGGCTTCAACGAGCCTGGTTCGTCATTCGCGTCGCGCACGCGCGTCAAGACGCTGACGCAGCGGACCCGGCATGACAACGCGCGCTTCTTCTCGTCGATCGATGAGGTTCCGATGCACTGCATCACCCAGGGGCTCGGCACGATCCTTGCAGCTCGACACCTCGTGCTGCTCGCCTTCGGCGAGGGTAAGGCACGAGCCGTGGCAGCGGCTCTGGAAGGGCCGATCAGCGCGCTGGTGCCGGCCTCGGCGGTGCAACTGCACGAGCACGTGACCGTCGTGCTTGATGAGGCAGCGGCGTCGCAGCTGAAGCTGGCCGACTACTACCGGCACGCATTCGACAACAAGCCCGCCTGGCAAGGGCTCTGACGCGGGCGTTCAGCCGGCGTCCTGCCCCGATTGTTTGGCAGGCCACGCGAGCGGGAGCAGGTGCTCGACGCTGAGCGGAGCGAGCGGCAGCGTGCCGATGTCGTCCGGAGTGATCCAGCGCAACTCGGCGATCTCCGCTTGGACGCGCACGGCATCCGCGTCGACCGTGAGAGCGAAAGCATCCGCGACGACTCGATGGCCGGGCTCGTTCGCCGCGGCTGAGATGAACCTGCCGAGCGGACGCAGCTCGGTTTCGTCGACCTGCAGGTCGAGTTCTTCCGCGAGTTCACGGGCCAGTGTCTGTGCAGCGCTCTCGCCCGGTTCGGGCTTGCCGCCGGGCTGCATGAACCGGGTGGTGCCGTGTTTGCGAACGACCAGCACGCGACCATCGGCGTCGTGGATGATCGCCGCGCTCACATGGATGTCAGCGGTCATCGCAGATTTCGTCGCCCGGCGAACAGCCCGGCGGCGACAGCGACGACGGCGAAACCCACTCCGATCCAGGTCTGCTCCATCGACCACCACGCGAGCGTGACAGCGACGTAGATGAGCAGTTCGACGGCCGCGCGAATGAACGGATGAAGCGCCAGCACCGGCCGGGGCGAGAGGAACAGCGCCCACAGCAACAGCACGAGTGCCGGTGCCCCGACGCCGAACACGATGTTCCACGGGAACGGCCACAGCGCGAAGCCCCACAGCGCGAGCGAAGCGATCGCGACGACGAGAACAATGGCCCGGATAATGTCGAGGGCCGTGATGGTGGGACGGTTGACACCGGGGACGGCGTCGGGGGCTTCGGGCATGCCTCCAGTCTATTCGGGAGGAGTGACGCCCAGCCTCCACAGCCTGGACTCGAGCGGGTACTGCACGCTCGCGTTCACCAGATACTGAAGGGTGACAGGAGCGTTGCGAATGATCTGACGAAGAGTCGGGCGCAGATCAATCACGCCTGTGCCGTCTTCGTGGAGCACAATCTGATCTGTTCCGTCGGAGCTGCCGCTGATGAGCGCTTGCACGGTGCTTCCCGGCATTCCGACCACGCTGATCGCCACGTGCGTCTTGAACTGGGGATCCACCGTGACCGCGATGTCCGTGATCGTGACGGGAGCCGTTGGGCCCGCCGGCTCTTCCGGCTCTTCCGGCTCTTCCGGCTCTGTCGGTGGCTCCGTCGGCTCCGGAGTGGGTTCGGGTTCCGGAGTGGGTTCGGGTTCCGGAGTGGGTTCGGGTTCCGGAGTGGGTTCGGGTTCTGGTGTTGGTTCTGGCTTGACCGGTGGTGTTGTCGACTCAGACCCGTCGCCGCCTTCACCATCGCTCGTATCCGGCACGCTGGGCGCGGAGGGCTTCGCGGGCGGGGGAGTCGGCGCCGAGGAATCGTCCTTGATTCGCAGTTCGGGTTCGGGAGTCTCGTCGGCGTCGGTAGGCGGTTCCGGCTCGTCCTGCTCGATCTCGAGGAGGAACTTCTCATCCGGCTCGGCATCCGGGTCGGGTTCTACTTCAGACGAGATCGACGAATCGCGCAGGTCTGAGGCACTGGGCAGCGATGTCGCCGGGCTCGCGTCGACCAGCCCCGGCACGACGGCCGCAGCAGCGACGACTCCGGCGACTACGAGTGCCGCAGATCCGGTGCCGACCAACGCTCCGATACCGGTGATCGCGCC
>NZ_JAJUFV010000132.1 GCF_029263575.1 Microbacterium sp.
ACAGCGCCGTTCCGCTCAAGCCGCGCGTGTACCGGTCCAAGAGCAAGAACGCACAGGAGGCGCACGAGGCGATTCGTCCCTCGGGCGATAACTTCCGCAAGCCCTCCTCGGTCTCGAGTGAACTCGATCGCGAAGAGCTGCGCCTGTACGACCTGATCTGGAAGCGCACGGTCGCCAGCCAGATGGCCGATGCGAAATACGAGACGACCACGGTCACCCTCGCTGTCGACGCCGACGGTCAGACCGCTGAGTTCACCGCATCCGGCACGGTGTACACGTTCAAAGGCTTCCTCGAGGCCTACGAAGAAGGTCGCGACGAGAAGCGCGGCGACACCGACGCCGACTCGAACCAGTCGCTTCCTGCCGTCGCCGTGGGTGACGAACTGGCGATGTCGGATGCCGAGGCAAAGGGCCACAAGACCACCCCCAAGCCGCGCTACACCGAGGCCTCGCTCGTGAAGGCCCTCGAAGAGCACGGCATCGGCCGCCCCTCGACGTTCGCCAGCATCATCGGCACGGTCATCGACCGCGGCTACGCGACCAAACGGGGTCAGGCTCTCGTGCCGACCTGGATGGCCTTCAGCGTCGTGCGGCTGCTCGAAGAGCACTTCGCCGAGCTGATCGACTACGACTTCACCGCCGGGCTCGAAGACGACCTCGACGCCATCGCCCGGGGCGAGCAGAAGCGCGTCGACTGGCTGAAGTCGTTCTACTTCGGCTCTGACACGCATGTGGGGCTGCGTCAGGTCGTCGACAACCTCGGCGAGATCGACGCGCGGGCGCTCAACGCCACGCGCATCAGCGACGTCGCCACGCTGCGCTTCGGAAAGTACGGCCCGTACATCGAGGTCATCGACCCGGCCAAGCCCGATGAGCGCGGACGCATCGTGAACGTTCCCGAAGACCTCGCTCCCGATGAGCTGACGGCTGAGAAGGCGCAGGAGCTCATCGACGCTCCCGTCGCCGGGGATCGCGTGCTCGGAGAGAACCCCGACAACGGGCGGGTCATCGTCGTGAAGGACGGACGCTACGGCCCGTACGTGCAGGAGAACCTCCCGGAAGAGGCACCGGTCGTCGACGAGAAGACAGGTGAGGTCGTCGAAGCGCCCAAGAAGAAGACGGCGAAGAAAGACGCCCCCAAGCCCCGCACGGCCTCGCTGTTCCGCTCGATGTCGGTCGAGACGGTCGACCTCGACACCGCGCTGACACTGCTGAGCCTGCCGCGCACCGTCGGCACCGATCCTGATTCGGGAGAGACGATCACGGCCCAGAACGGCCGCTACGGTCCGTACCTGAAGAAGGGCACTGACTCGCGCTCGCTCGAGAACGAGCAGCAGATCTTCGACGTGACCCTCGAGCAGGCGCTCGAGATCTACAAGCTGCCCAAGTACGGTGCAGGCTCGCGGCGCGCAGCCACCGCGCTCGCCGAGTTCGACGCCGACCCGGTCAGCGGCAAGCCGATTCGCATCCGTGACGGACGCTTCGGTGCGTATGTGACCGATGGTGAGACGAACGTGACCATTCCGCGCGGGCAGAAGCCCGAAGACATCACCTTCGAGATCGCCGTGCAGATGATCGCCGACAAGCGCGCCAAGGGGCCCGCACCTAAGCGCGGCGCACGCAAGACCGCGGCGAAGAAGACCCCGGCCAAGAAAGCTCCGGCCAAGAAGGCCGAGGCAAAGAAAACCCCGGCGAAGACGGATGCCGAGAAGGCGGCTGCCCGTTCGGCCGCCGCGAAGAAAGCTGCTGCGACCCGCGCCGCGAATGCGGCGAAGAAGGCGAACTCGTGACCGCACGCCGCGGCGTGTGGATCACGCTGGAGGGCGGTGACGGCTCGGGCAAGACGACCCAGGCCGAACTGCTCGAGCGTGCGTTGCTCGATGACGGTCGCACGGTGCTGCGCACGCGCGAGCCGGGCGGAAGCGACGTCGGACACCTGATCCGCGACATCGTGCTGCACCACCGCGGCGATATCGCGCCGCGTGCCGAGGCGCTGCTGTACGCCGCCGACCGCGCACACCACGTGGCGAGCGTGGTCAGGCCCGCGCTCGAGCGCGGTGAGGTCGTGCTGCAAGATCGCTACCTCGACTCCTCGGTGGCGTACCAGGGCGCGGGCCGCGTGCTCGACGCCAGTGAGGTGCGTCAGTTGTCGCTGTGGGCGGCGGAGGGGGCGCTGCCCGACCTCACGGTGCTGCTCGATCTCGACCCCGCTGTGGCGCGGGCGCGCCTGGACTCGGCGGACAAGCCGTTCGACCGCCTGGAGGCCGAGAAAGCCGAGTTTCACACGCGGGTGCGCGAGGCGTTTCTCACGCTGGCGGATGCCGAGCCTGAGCGTTTCCTCGTGGTGGATGCCGTATCACCTGCCGCCGAGATCGCGGATGCTATCCGGGCACGTGTGGCTGAACTCTTCTGAGCGTGGTTGCGCGCGCACCGCGCATTTCGTGCGGCGGCCGAACGCAATGACGTGTCCCATGCCCCCGTTAGGCTGAGATCATGACCGTGACACTCGCTCCGTTCCCGTGGACGGATGTCTGGGGGCAAGACGAGGCGGTCGAAACTCTGCGGTCGGCCGCTGCCGATCCGTCCGCCCTCTCACATGCCTGGCTTATCACGGGACCTCCCGGCTCCGGTCGTTCCACCCTTGCGTACGCTTTCGCCGCCGCGCTGATCGCCGACAGCCCGGATGACGAGCACACGATGCGGCAGGTGCTCGCCGGAACGCATCCCGACGTCACGGTGCTACGCACCGAGAAGGTCATCATCACGATCAAAGAGGCGCGGGCGCTGGTCGAACGGTCGTATTTCGCACCGTCTGCCGGGCGCTATCGCGTCATCGTCGTCGAAGACGCGGACCGCATGGTCGAGCGCACCTCGAACGTGCTGCTGAAGGCGTTGGAAGAGCCTCCTGAGAACACGGTGTGGGTGCTCTGCGCCCCCAGCGAAGCCGACCTGCTGCCCACGATCCTCTCCCGCGTTCGGCCCCTGCGACTGCGCGAGCCCGACGTCGACGACGTCGCTCGGCTGATCGTGCAACGAACCGGAGCCGATCCGGCTATCGCCGAGCAGGCGGCGCGCCACTCGCAACGGCACATCGGCATGGCGCAGCGACTGGCGACCGACGAAGACGTTCGTCGTCGGCGCGACACCACGTTGCGGTCGGTGCTGGCGATCCGCGGCGTCGGCAGCGCCGTCGAGGTCGCCGGAGAGATCATCCAAGTCGCCACCGACGATGCGAAAGCGCTCACTGCAGAGCGCGATGCCGATGAGCGTGCGTCGCTGCTGCGCACGGTCGGGATCGCCGAGGGGCAGGCTGTTCCGCCGGCGCTGCGCGGGCAGCTGTCTGCGCTCGAAGAAGAACAGAAGCAGAGAGCCAAGCGCAGTCTGCGCGACGGCATCGACCGCGCGCTCACCGATCTGCAGTCGATGTACCGTGATGTCGTCATGCTGCAGTACGGGCGTGCCGACGACCTCGTAAACCGAGAATTGCATGAGGATCTGAGCGCGCTGGCTGCCGCATGGCCGGTGGCACGTACGCTGGTTGTTCTTGATCATCTGGCCGAGACCAGAGAAGTCTTGGAGCGCAACGTCGCTGCGACACTCGCTCTCGAAAGCTTGCTCGTGACGATCGCGAGCGGAAGGAAGCCGTGAACATTCGACAGACTCCCCGCCTGCGACGACTGGCTGCGATCACGGCGGGGCTCGCCGTGGCGACGGTGGCATTGAGCGGATGCCTGTACGCGGCGATTCCGGCCGGCGTCGAGCCGCGCCCGTCGAAGACGAGCGCCCCCGATACCGAGGGCGTTTCGGCCGAGCTGCTGCCGTTCTACGAGCAGACCCTCGAGTGGGGGCCATGCGAGTCGGGTGCCGCGGGCTTCGACTGCACCACGGTGACAGCGCCGCTCGATTGGGAGAATCCCGCCGACGGCGAGATGGAGATAGCCGTGATCCGTCATCAGGCCAGCGGAACCCCGATGGGTTCGCTGCTGACCAACCCGGGTGGCCCGGGCGGCAGCGGCGTCGACTTCATCCAGAACCAGCTCGCGTACTCGGTCGGCGAGGAGTTGATCGAGAACTACGACGTCATCGGTTTCGACCCGCGCGGGGTCGGCCAATCGACCGCGGTGCGCTGCTTCGACGCCGCCGACATGGACGCCTACCTCTACGACATCCCGGAGAACCCGCGGGGGAGCGATGAGTGGGAGGCCGAGCTCACCGAGCGCAACAGAGAGTTCGCTGAGGCGTGTGAGGCCAACAGCGGTGGCATCCTGCCGTTCATCACGACCATCAACTCGGCGCGCGACATGGACCTCATCCGCGCGGTGCTCGGCGATAAAGAGCTGAACTACCTCGGCTACTCCTATGGCACCTTCCTCGGGGCGACCTATGCGAACCTCTACCCAGAGAAGGCGGGGCGTCTCGTGCTCGACGGTGCGATCGATCCCTCCGTCTCCGGTCTTGCGGTCGGTACGACACAGGCTTTGGGGTTCGAGTCGGCGCTGCGCGCCTATATGCAGAACTGCCTCGATTCCGGCTCATGCCCGTTCAACGGGACGCTCGACGAGGCTATGGGCGACCTCGCTGCGCTGCTCGCAAGTGTGGATCGCACCCCGCTCAAGAGCGATGACGGCAGGCTGCTGGGGGCCGATACGCTCATGACGGGCATCATCGTGACGCTCTACTCAGAGCAGAGCTGGTCGGCTCTGACGCAGGGCCTGACGGAGGCACTGCAGGGCGACCCGTCCACGGCGCTCTACCTCGCTGATGCATATAACGGGCGCGAGGGCGGAGTGTATGTCGACAACTCGACAGAGGCCTTCCGCGCCTATAACTGTATGGACTATCCCGTCGAAGACGACCAGGCGGCAGAGGACGCCGCGATGGCGAAGATCGAGAAGCACGCTCCGACCTTCGCGCCCTACTGGTCAGGCCCGGACTCCTGCGAGGTGTGGCCGTATCCGCCCACCGGCACGCGCGGCGAGATCCACGCCGAAGAGGCCGGCCCTATCGTCGTGGTCGGCACGACCAACGACCCGGCGACACCGTACGAGTGGTCGGTGTCGTTGGCCGACCAGCTCGAAGAGGGGGTGCTCGTCACGCGCGTCGGCGAGGGGCACACCGGCTACAACAAGGGCAATGCGTGCGTGGATGACGCGGTCGAATCGTTCTTGCTCAACGACGTCGTTCCGGAAGACGGACTCGAGTGCGAGTGAGTTGGTTCGCAGCATGGCTTCGGACAGGGTAAGATCGTTGATCGTGCCGCTCTCGTAGCGCACGCCGCCTTAGCTCAGTCGGCAGAGCATTTCACTCGTAATGAAAAGGTCGTCGGTTCGATTCCGACAGGCGGCTCCACCCGGCCCCGCGATGTCATCACATCGCGGGGCCGTTTCGCTTGTCACAGGCCGCGCGTACCCTTGAGGCATGACCAGGGCACTTCTCATCGTCGACGTCCAGAACGACGTCACCGAGGGCGGTGCGCTTGCCGTTGCGGGCGGTGATGCCGTGGCATCCGCCGTCTCTGCCCACCTCGCGGCGCGCGCGAGCGACTACGACGTGATCGTGGCATCTCGCGACTGGCATGATGCCGCGGGTGACAACGGTGGCCACTTCGCCGATGCCCCGGATTTCGTCGATACCTGGCCGGTGCACTGCGTCGCCGATACTGCGGGCGCGGCATACGACCCGCTCTTCGTGACGGATGCTGTCACCCACCACGTGCGCAAGGGGCAGGGCGTGCCCGCCTACTCGATGTTCGAGGGCGCGACCGACGACGGCAGGAGTGTCGCCGCGGTACTGAGCGAGAATGGCGTTCTCACCGCCGATGTCGTCGGCCTCGCCACCGATCACTGCGTCCGCGCCAGCGCTCTGGACGCGATCGCGCACGGTGTGCACGTGCGAATCCTGACCGACCTGGTGGCCGGCGTCGGCGCAGAGTCCAGTGAGGCGGCGCTCGCCGAGCTCGCCCATGCGGGCGCCGAGCTCGTCTCCGGCGCATCCGACGCTGCGAGTGACAGCGCGTGAGCCGCAGTGTGCTGCTGTTGCGCGCGGTCAACGTCGGCGGCAACAACCGCGTGCCGATGGCGCCACTGCGAGAGCTGCTCGCGGCCGAGACCGAACTGGTGAACGTGTCGACCTACATCGCCAGCGGCAACATCATCTGTGATGACCCGGCCGATGCGGCGCACGCATGTGCACAGGTGCGGCAGCTGATCGTCGACGAGTTCGGCGTCGACACACCGGTGATCAGCAGAACCCACCACGAGCTGGTGGCAGCGGTAGCGGCGCAGCCGTTCGACGATGGCAACGAGAAACTGTTGCACGCGATGTTCCTCGAAGGTGAGCCTGCCTCCGGCGCTGTCGACGCGCTGGAGTCTCGCCTCGTGCCCGGTGAGCAGATCGCCCTCCTCGGGCGCGAGCTGTGGATTCAGTACGGCGACCAGGGCGCGCCGTCGACGAAGCTCACGAAAGCGACACTCGATCGCGCACTGGGAACAGCGGGCACAGCGCGTAACCTGCGAACGGTGCGCACGCTGATCGGCCTGACGGAATAGGCAAGCTCCCTATGCGGCAGCCTCAAGGACACCGTCGAAGGCAGCAACCACGCGCATCACCGCCGCGCGGTCGCCGGTGATGTCCATCTCATCGAGATCGACGTCGTCATAGAGCACGCCGGACCACGTCGACGAGTCGCCGTGGACGACGGCAGCCGGGGCGGCGGCGTGGGATCGCTCGATCACGAGTCTGCTGTCCCAGCACAGGCGGTAGACGTACGGCTCGGCGACATCGCGGGTCCGCGTGTCCGCCAGGTGCAGTTCGAGCTCGATGGGCGGAGACATCGGGATGTTCGGAGCCATGGTCATCATCGACTGCGCAATCGCATCCGGGGTCAGGCCGCATCCCGTGACGTCGCGCGTGGGGGAGCGCACCGCCCATCGTCCGAGAGCTGCGAAGACAGGTGCGAGCTCGGCTGTCCATTCGGTGATCTCGTAGACGCTGGCTCTGGCCGGCGCGGGAAGCCTCAGGCGCCGCACGATTCCCGCCGATTCGAGCTGGCGGAGCCGGGATGTCAGAACGGCCGGTGTGATGCCGAGCAGGGTGGCTTCGAGCTCGGCGAAGCGCTTCGGTGCCAGCATGAGCTCGCGGATCACCGGGTAGGCCCAGCGGTCGCCGAGCAACTCCATCGCGTGGGAGGTGGCGCAAGCGTCTCCGTGAGAGGCATAGCTGCGTTTGACGGGCATGTTTCATTATTTCGCTATGGACAAGAAAGTTCAAGCTATGTTAAACATAGTTGGAACGCTCGAAGAGCAATAGACCGAGGAGTGACATGTCTGATCCATCTGCTTCGCCGTCGCACGGAGTCGTCACCTCGACAGACGGCACACCGATCGCCTACACGCGCATCGGCTCGGGGCCCGATCTCGTTATGGTCCACTGTGTCGGAGTCTCGCGGGCGACGACGCCGCAGCCGACCCTCGCCAGGGCCCTCGCCGAGCACTTCACGGTGTGGGCGTACGACCGCCGTGGCAAAGGCGAGAGCGGTGACCGCGCTGAGTACGACGTGCACCGCGAGATCGACGACCTCTCGGCTGTGATCGCCCTCGCCGACGGCCCGGTCACCGTCTACGGCTTCTCTTCGGGTGCGACGCTCGCGCTCATCGCCGCAGAAGCGGGGGCGCCGATCGAACGCCTGGCGCTGCTGGAGCCACCCCTGTATGACGAGGCCGACCCGGAACACCACCTGCGCGCAGAGGGCGAGCGCCGCCTCGCGGAGGGGGACGATGTACTTCACCGATGGTTCCAGACCGACATCGTCGGCGTGCCCGACGATGTGCTGGCTGAGCTCGGGCCTCCGGCGGAGGAGACCCTGCGAGATGCTTCGTCCCTGCTGCATGAGCTCACGTTTCTGCCGGGAACGCCGGCGACGCGGTTCTCTTCCGTGCGGCAGCCGACGTTGGTCATCGCATCCGCGTCGACGGTGCCAGAAATCCTCGCCTGGGGGCGCGAGCTGGAACAGGAGATGCCGAACGCGAGAGCCGCGGTCTTTCCCGGCGAGTGGCACGGCGTGGATGACGCCACCCTCACCCGTGCGATCGCGCAGTTCGTACACGGCACCCCTCGCGAC
>NZ_JAJUFV010000133.1 GCF_029263575.1 Microbacterium sp.
CTTTCACGGGCGAGTCGCAGGTCGCGATCGCGATGGCGCAGATCAACGAGCAGCCCCCGCCGCTGCCGCCCACGGTGCCGATTCCCGTGCAGAACCTCGTCATGGCGATGATCGCGAAGAAGCCGGGCGACCGGCCGTCGTCGTCGGCGACCGTGGCTCGCGCAGCGCAGGCGCTGCGCCGCGGCGACCTGAACTCGGCTGCCATCGCCGTGCCCGCGATCGCCACCGGCGGTGTCGCTGAAGACGACGCCACGCGCCTGCTCACCTCCACGGGCGATGACGGCACCACGCGTATTCTGCCCACCACGGCGCAGCTCCCCGCCGACGGCGAAGTCGAAGGCGAAGAGGAAGAGAAGAAGAAGCGCAGCCCGTGGACGTGGCCGCTGATCGCGCTGATCGCGCTGCTGGTGATCGTGCTCGGCGGCACGCTGTTCGCGCTGTTGAATCAGGGCGAGCCCGATCCGATCAAGTCCACCGGCACGCACTCCCCCTCGCCTGATCCGACGACGCCCGAACCCTCACCGGAGCCGACGCGCGTCGACATCACGGCGCTGGGTCTGGAAGGCATGACGTGCGACGCGGCCACCGCGACGCTCGCTGAGAACGGCATCACCAACGTCACGTGCACAGCGGGCGATGCGGCAAGCTCTGACGACCAGGTCGGGAAGATCTACCAGGTCCAGCCCAGCGGCAACGTCGAGCCGACCGAGACGATCACACTGACCCACTACGGCGATCGCACTCCCATCGCGGCGCCGTCTGATACTCCGGAGATCAGCGGCAACCCGTCGCAGGTCGAGGCCGGGTCGACCGTGACGCTCACCTGGGGTGCGGGCTTCAGCTGCCCGAGCGGCAGCAGCATCGTCGGATATCAGGTGAACCTGCAAGGTGCGTCGTGGGTCGGCGGCGCGCCAAGCGGGACCGAGCGGAGCAAGCAGATCAAGATCGACGACGTGACGCAGGAATCACAGTTGATCGTGTCGTACGCCGGGGTCTGCGGCGGGGACGGCAGCGAACCCCGCACGTCCCCGAACTCGAACGACTTCGCCGTGACGATCGTTCCGGCCGCCGAAGAAGAGCCCACTCCTGACCCCGACGCCGGTGGCGAAAGCAATGGAGACCTGCTCGGCTGAGGGTAACCTAAGAGGAGTTTTTACCGCCGTTGTCTGACCAGGGGGAATCGTCCGTGTCCGAAGAGCCACGCATCATCGCCGAGCGATACCGCGTCGACGAGCTCATCGGTCAGGGCGGCATGGCCCGGGTGTATCGCGGCTATGACGTGACACTGGGCCGTGAGATCGCGATCAAAGTGCTCGACCCCGAGCTGGCTCGTGACACGGCGTTTCGCACGCGATTCCGCCTCGAAGCGCAGGCGGCCTCGCGCATGTCGCATCCGTCGATCGTGCGTGTCTTCGACGCAGGTGACCCGTCATCGGCCGGCGATGGCGCGCCAGCGGCGGGAACGCCGGGCAGCGAGCCGTATATCGTCATGGAGCTCGTCCGCGGGCGCCAGTTGAAGGACATCATCGCCGAGGGGCCGGTTCCTGTGGCGGATGCCGTGCGCTATGTCGACGGCATCCTCGAAGCTCTCGACTACTCGCACCGCGCCGGTGTCGTGCATCGCGACATCAAGCCCGGCAACGTGATGATCACCGACAAGGGCCAGGTCAAGGTCATGGACTTCGGCATCGCCCGCGCGGTGTCAGACTCATCGTCCACCGTCGCCGAGACCACGCAGATCGTCGGTACGGCAGCCTATTTCTCGCCCGAGCAGGCCAAAGGCGAGCCCGTAGACGCTCGCGCCGACCTCTACTCCACCGGTGTCGTGCTGTATGAGCTGCTCACCGGGCGTCAGCCCTTCCGTGGCGACTCCCCCGTCGCCGTCGCGTACCAGCACGTCAGCGAGACGCCGGTGCCACCCACCGAGGTCAACGAGCAGGCTCCCGGCGCGCTCAACCCGATCGTGTTGCGCGCGCTCGCGAAAGATCCATATCAGCGGTATCCGGATGCTGCGAGCTTCCGCGCGGCGCTCGACAATGCCGTCGCCGGCAAGGCACCGACGAAGAAGCAACTCGGTGCGTTGACGAGCGAACTGTACGGTCCGAATCCGCGACAGGCGCAGGAGACGGCGCGTTCGCTGCGTCAGCTCAGCACCGACACGACGATGACGCGCACGCAGTCAGGCCCCCCGGTGGTCTGGATCTGGGCCGGTGTGGCGCTGCTCGCGGTGCTGCTGGTCTCGGTGCTGGTGTGGGTGATCATGATGCCGCGTGGCGAACAGATCCCCACGTCGTCTCGCACCGTGCCCGACCTGGCGAACGTCTCGTATGAGCGCGCGCAGAGCGATCTGGAAGAGCTCGATCTGCGATCGCGGATCATCTACGAGGCGAGCGCGACGGTCACAGAAGACAACGTCATTCGCACCGACCCGGATGCCGGACAGTCGGTCGAGCGCGGCCAGGAGGTCACGCTCTACGTGTCATCGGGAGCCGAGACGGTCGCGGTGCCGACCCTGGTCGGGCTCTCCCAGGATGCGGCCAAGACCGCGCTGGAGGATGCCGGGCTGACGCTGGGCAGCGTCACGCCACGCAACGATCGCGACAGCGCAGCCGACACGGTGCTCGAGATCACGAATGCGGCCGAGGGCGATGAGATCGCACCCAAGACCGCCGTGAACATCGTCGTCGCCAGTGGCCGCGTCACACTGGTCGATGTGACCGGGTGGACGCTCGACGCCGCGACGGCGAAACTCGAAGAGCTCGGTCTCACTCCCCTTCCGACTGAGCAGCCCGACTGCGCCGCGACCGACCCATCGACGATCACCTCGATGTCGGTGGCGCCGGGCGATGTAGCGGTGCACTCTGAGGTCGATCTGCGTTACTGCGTGGGCGAATAGCGCAGCCGCATCAGACTCTGAGCGGATGCAGGCGGTCCGCCGCCGCGACCGCATCGACGTCGCCGACCGATTCCAGCCAGTTCGCCAGCAGACGGTACCCGTGCTGGGTGAGCACGCTCTCGGGATGGAATTGCACGCCGAGGATGGGCAGGTCGCGGTGGGCGATGGCCATGACGGTTCCGGATGCCGTGCGCGCGGTTGCGATCAGCTCGGGCGGAAGCGCCGCCTCGTCCAGCGCGAGGGAGTGGTAGCGGCCCACGTCGACGGGCGAGGGGATGCCGTGAAACAGCACCGAGCCGTCGTGTTCGATCGCCGAGACCATGCCGTGCATCAGCTCGGGCGCCTCAGAGACTTCGGTGCCGAAGGCCGCGCCGATCGCCTGGTGTCCGAGGCACACGCCCAGCAGCGGCTGTGTGCGTGCGACGGCGAGCGTGACGATGTCGACGGAGGCACCGGCGTCGCGCGGACGGCCCGGCCCAGGCGAGAGCAGCACCCCGTCGAACTCGGGCAGGATGCGCGCGAAGCCAGCGGCGTCATCAGCATCCGCCTCGATCAGCGAGACGACGGCACCGAGTTCGCGAAGGTAACCGACGAGTGTGTGCACGAAGCTGTCGTGATTGTCGACGACAAGCACGCGCACGCTCATTCCAGATCGACCTCGCCGGGAGCGACGATCGGCGCCACCCAGGGGAAGACGTAGAAGAACAGGCCGTACAGCACCGCCGCGACCAGCACCAGCAGTATGAACAGGCGCACCCACCACGGGCCGGGCAGGATGCGCCACAGTGCTGCGTACATCAGAGACTCCTTACCAGGACGGGCTTGCGACGGCGACCTTGGCGAGCGAATCGGGCTCGCCTTCGGCGCGGGGCTGGAAACTATCGAAGACACCGTAGGCGACGATGCGCTCGGCGAGTGAGTACAGGGGTGAACATGCCGTGAGAGTGATGTAGCGCTCGCCGTCGCTCGCCCCCGGCACCTGTGGCACGTCGAGCAGCACGTCGACCTCGGTGGGCTTGACGTACTCGAGTGTCCGGAAGCGGTAGGTGTACCAGCCCTCGGGTGTCTCGACGACGATCGCGTCGTCGAGCTTCAACTTGTCGATCTTGTTGAACGGAAAACCCCAGGTCGTACGATGTGCGGCCATCGAGAAGTTGCCGACCTCGCCGGGCATCTTCGATTCGGTGTAGAGGCCGATGCCGATGTGATCGAGTGTGCCTGAGCGGGTCGTACCGCCGGCGATCGCCTGGTTGTAATCGTCGCCGAAACGGGGGATGTGCATGCGAGCGAAGATCTCGGCGTTGTCGGGATGCGGCAGAATCGGCGGTTCGTAGTAGGTGACGGCCTCGTCACCCTCGCCATCGGTGATCAGCGGCGGCGGCTCGGGGGCGGGAAGTTCGGCCCACTCCTGCGAGATCGCGGCACCCTCAGCATTCTTCTGCGCGCTGATGATGATGTCGCCGACCCACATCTGCCAGACGACGAACAGTCCGACCACGACACCGGCCGTGAGCAGCAGCTCGCCGAGGACGCTCGTGAAGGTCGCTCGTGAGCGTGGCCGGCGTCGGCGAGCGCGACGCGTCGTGGGGGCCGCGGTTGCACTCATACGCGTGATCTTATCGCCCCGACATGTGCGTGCTTCGAACGAGAGCCCGGGCAGTGGGGAACTGGGGCGCGGTTGGGTAGACTGAGCACATGGCACGAGACCGCAAGAGCGAAGAACCCGTCGTCGAACGCGCCGAAGGCGAGACGGCGCCCAACGCCGTCTGGTTCAAGCCCGTCATGCTGGGCTTCATGCTGCTGGGCCTGGCATGGATCCTCGTGTTCTACATCTCGGGCATGCAGTACCCGATCCCGGGTATCGACTCCTGGAACCTCGCAATCGGTCTCGGTATCGCGATGATCGGGTTCCTGATGACCACGCGCTGGCGATAATCTTCGACTTCTCTGCGGCCCTCGCTTCGGCGGGGGCCGTTTTCGTGCGTCCTGAGGAGAGTTATCCACAGGTTATCCCCACACTGGGGAGAATTACACCGATGTTATTCACAGGGTTGATAACCCTGTGGGATCCGATCAGGCCAGCAGAATCATCGGCGGAATCAGGAACACCGCGGCGATCAGCAGCAGCGCGACAGCGATCAGCAGCAGCGTCTGCCAGCCCTTCTGACCGCGCTTGCGCGTGCGCAGGATGATGAAGCCGACCAGCGCCCCGATCGCCGCGCCGCCGATATGCGCCTGCCAGGCGATGTTGAAGCCGGGGATGAAGCCGATCACGAGGTTGATGCCGAGGATGATCAGCAACCCGGTCATGTTCGCGCCCATGTGCAGGCCGATGACGAGCAACGCCCCGAAGAGCGCGAAGACGGCGCCGGATGCCCCGACCACCGATGTGCCGGGGGCAAGGATTCCCACAGCCACCGAACCGCCGAGCCCGCCGAGCAGGTAGAGCGCGAGGAAGCGCCACCGGCCGAGCATCGGCTCGAGACTGCGCCCGATCATCCACAGCGCGAGCATGTTCAGGCCGACATGCCAGAGCCCGCCGTGCACGAGTAGGGCGGTGAGCAGCCGCCACGGTTCGAAGATGCCACCGTTGAGGCTGGGGTACAGAAAGCCCACCTGGAAGGCGAGCGCTCGGGTGATCTCGACGCCGAAGCCGGGGATCAACTGCAGCAGGCTCACGAACGCCGTCACGATCATGATCGCGTACGTGACGATGGGGCGGCCCGAGCTCACCGCCGTGAGTGTGCCACGTGAGCGACCCCACTGCCGCTGCGCACGCTTCTGCGCCGGCGTGCGGTTCTTTCGCTCAGCGGCCATGCACTCGGGGCAGATGACGCCGACTGCCGCCGGGGTCTGACACTCGTGGCAGATGGTGCGCATGCAGCGCTGGCAGAGCACGAAGCTCTGCCGATCCGGATGCCGATAGCAATAGTTGTCGCGGTTGTTCGCGAACTCGGGCGTCGTCATCCGGATCGACCAGTGATCAGCTGATCAGACCGCGACGACGTCGACGGACTGCAGCACGACGTCCTGCACGGGGCGATCGCCGGCAGCGGTCGGAACCGCGGCGATCGCATCGACGACCTTCTTGGACGCGTCGTCTGCGACCTCACCGAAGATCGTGTGCTTGCCCTGCAGCCACGGGGTCGGGTCGGTGGTGATGAAGAACTGCGAGCCGTTCGTGCCCTCGGCCTTGCCGGTGATGGCGTTGCGGCGAAGGCCAGCGTTGGCCATCGCGAGAATGTAGGGCTCGTTGAAGTTCAGATCCATGTTGATCTCGTCGTCGAAGTTGTAGCCCGGGCCGCCGACGCCCTGGCCGAGCGGGTCGCCGCCCTGGATCATGAAGTTCGGGATGATGCGATGGAAGATGACATCTTTGTAGAGCGGGCCTTCGCCGGGCTCGCCGGTCGCCGGGTGCGTCCAGTTCTGGGTGCCGTCAGAGAGACCGACGAAGTTCTTCACCGTCTTCGGAGCCTGGTCACCGAAAAGGTTGACGACGATGTCGCCGTGGTTGGTGTGGATGGTTGCGACGTGTGAGTGCTGAGGCATACTCCTATTCTCGCAGAGCATTTTCCCGCCCGACGTACAGACTCGTCTGGCAAGATGGAAATTCCTAAACTCCAATGGACAGGAGAGCATCGTGAGCCTCACCCGCAAGCGGAAGAAGGAGCTGCGTCGTCTGCAGCACGACGCCACCGAGCTCTGGGAGCACCAGCAGCAGTTGGTCGGTCACGCCGCAAACGTCGCCCGTGAAGCGAGTCGTCAGCTCGGAAACGTCGGCCGCGAGCAGGTTCTGCCCGCGGTGCAGGAAACGTACAACCGTCACTTCGCCCCGTCGATCAACCGCGGCGTGAAGGCAGGCCGCGAGGCCATGGACAAGAAGGTCCTTCCCGCCGTCGGTGGTGTCCTCGGCACCGCGATGTCGGCATGGGATGCCGCGAACGCGAAGCGTCAGGGCCTCTCCTTCACTCGTGAGCCCGCAGCCCCGGTCAAGCGTGGCCCCGGAATCGGGTCGATCGTCGCGATCGTCCTCGGCGTCGCCGCCGCTGCGGGTGTTCTCTACGCCGCCTGGCAGGCGCTTCGCACCGACGACGAGCTCTGGGTCGCCGACGACCCGCTTTCCGCCCCCGAGGCGTGAGCGGCCCCGATCCGCACGCCCGCGTACGCGACGCCGCGGCGGCGCGCGATCTCGCTATCGAGATCCGTGAGCGCCCCGCGGCGAACAGCCTGCACGAGGCGGCGGCGTTGCTCGGCATCGAGCCGTCGGACATCGTCAAGACCCTGGTGGTCAAGCGCGCTGACGACACGTACCTCTTCGCGCTCGTGCCGGGTGGTCAGGCGATCTCGTGGCCGAAGCTGCGCGCGCTCGTCGGCGTGAACAAGCTGCGTCTGCCCGAGCCAGAGCTCGCTCTGGCCGCCACCGGTTATGAACGCGGCACGATCGTACCGATCGGCAGCACCACCGACTGGCCGATCTTCGCCGACGAGTCGATCGTCGGCCAGCGCATCGCGATGGGTGCCGGAACGCAGGGCTTCAGCCTTTTCGTCGAGGCCGACGAGCTGATCGCCGCCTACGGCGCGACAGTCGCCGACATCACGGTCCCGGAGGCGTAGACCCGCTCGGTCGTGATGTCGAAAGGGCAATTCGGCATGGTGCACCGATTCCACACCGTGCTGAACTGCCCTCTCACGAGCGCTCGGACTGGGTCAGCGAGCGAAATCGCGCGGCTCAGGGGATGACGCCCGCCATCCGCAGAGCGATGTTGACGAGCTTCACGCGCTGCAAGTCATCAACCTCGTCCAGCGTGAACCATCCGGCCATGTCTGTGGAGCCGTTCTGCTCGAAACGCAGTTTTCCACCAGAGATCTTGGCGCGGTAGACGATCCGCAGGGTGTGCAGCGGAGCATCCGCCTTCTTCACCCGGCGACCAGCCGGGATCACACGCGAGTGGATGCCGAGCAGTTCCTCGACGTGCACCGTGAAGCCGGTCTCTTCGCGCACCTCGCGGCGCACGGCATCCTCGGGGTCCTCGCCGGCCTCGATACCGCCGCCGGGCATCGTCCAGGCGACGCGGCGCCCCTCGGTCCAGCGCGCGAGTAGCACCCTGCCGTCGTCATCGGTGACGACCGCGTATGCCGCGACCCGCAGATCCATGGGTCAACCATAGTGGTTGCCGACACCAC
>NZ_JAJUFV010000134.1 GCF_029263575.1 Microbacterium sp.
CGGCACGCGTTCGAGCAGGTTGCCGTAGCGATCAGCGCGCCACAGCTCAGCCTGTATCGAAAACACACCGCGAGGCCGGGGCACGTTGGTGACCAGTCCCGGCGCGGTCAGCTCGTACCAGCTCCACGCGCGCGGGTGCTCTATCAGCGACCGGCGCTCCCGCTCGGTCAGCGGCCGGTCGAATACGATCAGGCTCTCGGCGAGGAACTTGTCGGCATCGTTCCCGGCTCCGAGGGACATAACGGACGACAGTTGGAGCGGGGCGTTGAGGACGGCGCTCGTCGTCACCTCCTCCCCGTTGACGAAATAGCGTGACCGCTCCCCGATCTTCCACGCCATGCCCAGCGTAAGCGGCTGCGGCGGGATCAGGTCCGGGTTGTGGTGCTGCGCGGTCGCCCCCGCCCCGAAAGTCAGGCTGTGCGTGCCCGAGGCGAAGATCAGGAAATGGTTGCCGATTGCTTGCGCTCGCCAGATATCGTTGTAACGGCCTGATCCGGGGAAGAAGTCCGGCAGCGTGTGCAGCCGTATCTGGACCTCGCCCTGCGTGGCGTCCAGCCTCCCCGCGCTCGGCGTCCGGACCATCGCCCCGGCCCGGGTGCTCGTGCTGTCGTGCGGCGTGCCGGTCCATGCGTGCCCCGCCCCCAGCGCCCCATCGCAGTACGGGGTGGCATACGCCTTCGGCTCGACTTGCGCGCACGAGATATAGAACTCGTCGTCGGCGTTCCACGTGCCGCTGAGATGCGCGATCTGGATCGAGCCGGTCGCGGCGGCCGCAACGTCCTCAAAGGTCGGTGTCACGACGCGCTGCCATTCGTCGCGAATACTCATATCCACGAGCGAGCTGCGCGAGCTGCCGCTCACGACGAGCTGCACGATCAGGTCGCCGCTGCTGTAGCTGCTCGGTACGTACACGTACATGCTGCCGGTGTAATCACCCGCATTGTTGTACGTGATCGCTGTCGCCGCGCCGGTAAACCCGCCGCTGATCGTCGATGTCGCGCGCACGCGCAAGCCGGTGCGCACCCCTGCCGGAATCCCCGTTGGCAGATCATCCCTGCGCGTGATCTCGCGATTGGATCCGGTCGCCCAGCCGGTCGTGTCATGCGCGCAACGCGGGTTCCGAACGTAGTTCGTCGTCGCCTCGGCCACCTGCCACGCCGGACCACGCAGCCCCGGCACGATGATCGCCCCGCCCTGAATATCCGGCTCCACCGGCCCGTTGCGGTCATGGCTCCCGTGCGGCGAGAGCAGCAGTGTTGGCTTGGGAAGTCCTCTCAGACTCACAGCGCGCCCTCCTCTCCGGCGATCTGCGTGATCGTCAGGCTCATGCGCCCGATGTCCTCGCGGTGCTCGTCGTCCTCGTCACCGTCGCGAATCATCGCGAAGAATGCGCGCCCTCGCGGATCGCGGTAGAAGATTTGGCGCGGGGCGATGCTGCGCTCCCCGGTGCGAATCGGCGTCGCCATTGCGCGCACGTCGCGGATGATCTCTAGCGCAGTGAACGATCCGTCCTCGGCATCGAGCACCGCAAAGTCGCCGTCAATCTTCAGCGAATCGCTCGTGCCCATGAAGCCGATCGGCTCCGGCCCCCAGCTCGGCACGATCTCGACATCGGTGACCCACTTCGGCTTGCGCTTCTTCCAGTAGCGCAGCGGCGCGCCGAGATCATCCGCGTCCATGCTCGTGATCGTCGTATGCATCAGTGACACGCTGCCGGTGCCCTCAACCACTTCGCTCTCCACAATATCGATACCGTTGACGACCATCAGGTAGCGAAGCCGATAGCGATATGAAACCCTGCTGGCTACCGTCTTGTCGATGAACACGGTTTCGCCTCGCGTCAGGAAGTGCGCGACGATCTTGCGCTCTCCGGTCGCGGTATTCTCACGTTCGAGCAGGTACCCGGCAAAGTCCTCGTCCGACACGATCTCGGGCAACGCTTGCGCCCAGCTGATCGCGATGCGGCTCCACTCGTCGGGCACGTGCTGATACTCGTATGGCCCCGGCGTCTTTTCTACGGTGATCCAGTCGAGTGCTTCCGGCGCGGTGTAGCTGACGTAAATGCTCGTGGTCGCGCTGCCGGTCAACCCGACCGTATCCGTGCCGATCACTTCGATCGTGTACCCGGTTTCGTTGCGCAGCACACCGGCTGGCACGAGATAGTCGCCACCGGGACCGCTCACGGTGATCTCGCCACTCTCATGCACGACGCCGCCGCCGTCCTCGCGAATCGTTACCGTGAACTTGGTCAGCGACTTATCGCTGGTGAAGATCACTTGCGGCGTGCCGACATCGATCGTGCCGTCCGGCTCCGTGATCGTCAGCTCCGGCGCGAGCGCATAGGTGACCTTCTGCCAGCTCGACCAGTCACCGACCAGCCCGTGCGGATCAGACGCGCGGCATCGCCACTCGTACACGTCATGGTCCGGCATCTCATTGTGATCCGGCTGCGCGTAGTGTCGCCCGTTCGCGAACCAGCGACGCTCGCCCGGAACGAAAATGCCGTTGCCGGTGTCGCCCTGCTTGCGGATATAGAACCCGCTGTCGAGCGATGCGCTGCTGTCCGTGCTGTCGGTCATGATCGCGCTCAGCTCGGGCCGGACGCTCGTGACCGCATTCGGTCCCGGCTGCAGACTCGTCGGGATGTCGGGGAACGAGTTGACGGTGAACATGCTGCTATACGACCAGCTGCTCCACAGCCCGGTCGTGTCGCGAGCACGCATGCCAACGCGATACATTCTGCCGCGTTCCAGCTCGGGCATGTTCATCCCGGCGAGGGTCGTCCAGCGCCCCACCCATTCGTTCGGTGCGAGCGTGACGCTGAACACGTCCGAGACAGCACCGACGATCACGCCATTCTCGTCATGCAGTACGAGTTGGATCGCGTTCGCGTTCAGGTTGTCCGAGTGCGTCCACGTGCCGCCGATCACGGTCGTCGTCTGCCCCAGCAGTCGCCGCGACGCATCTGCCCAGTGTGGCTCGTAGGCATTCTGTGCCACGTCCACATCGACCATCGCGCCACCCGCGTTGATCGTGAACGCCCAGCTCGCGGTCGTGCTCGGCGTATCGAACATGTCATAGACAGTCGCGCGCGCAACGTAGCGCCCTGCCGGAAGCGCGGTCGGCACGGTCCAGCTCGCGCGTCGCGCGGTCTGCTGAGCGCTGCTCGCGTTGACGATGCCGCTGTCTCGTAGCACGCTCGTCTGCGCGCTGTTGAGCACTTGGAACCGGTACTTCTTCAGCTTGTCAGCTTGCCCGACCGAGAACCCCGGCACCGCTTCGTTCGCGTCGCGAAAGTTCACCGCGAGCGTCGGCTGGCTGCTCGTGATGATGCTGTTGTGCGCCGGGGCGAAACCGCTCGGCGTGTCCGGTTTCACGTTCGCCTCGTATTCGAGCCACAGGGACATCTTGCCCTCGGGCGCGACCCGGTTCGCGGCATACGTCACTGGCAGGATCGAGCCGTCCTTGTCGTGCATCGGGTGACCGCTCATGTCCTGCCCGAACACGTTACGCGCTGATCCGTGCGCGCCCAGCGCGAGCGCATAGTTGGTGTTGGCGAATATCTGCAGCGGTGCCGTCAGGTTCGCACCGTGATCAGCACCGCTCGCGCGATCCGCCATGTACGTGTTGACGTAGAACGTCGAGGTTAGGGCAAGTCGCGACGCGATCGAGCTGCCGCTGACCGAGTACACCGCGATCTGCATGTTGGTGCCGGAGCCGGTGTTGTAGCCCATGCGACCGGCTGCACGATACGCCCAACCGTTGCTCCCCGGCTTCCCCATGATCGAGCCGCGACTGCTGCCACCGTAGATGTAGCCCCAGCCGCCGTCGAGACTGCCCGGTTTTCGTCCGAAGATCGGCATTACAGCGACCCTCCATCCATGTACGCCGTCGTCAGCAGCTCGACCGCGCGCTCAGCGAACGCTTCGCTGCTTTCACCCGGCTGCTGTGTCACGTGCAATGTGTTGTTGATCACGACACCGGCCCCTGCGGTCGTCGTGAGACTGCCGAACGTCGCGGTCGCGCGCGTCAGCGCGCTCGTGTCGAGCATCGTCGTGACCGGAGAGAGCGGCGGTGTCGCCGCGAGCGCGAGCTGCTTCGCAGCGCGTGCCACGTCGCGGATCAGGTTGAGCAACCCGACCACGACGCCCTCGCCCATGAACTCCGCGATACGGCGGGTCATCCTCGACGGCGACCGAACCTCCGCGGCCTTGCGCATCGCCCGGTCCACCTCCGCCACAATCTCGTTTGCGGCCGCCCGGACACTTCCCAGCGCGCCCCGGAGTCCAGCAGCCACGCCCTCACCGGCTGCGGCACCGACGCTGCGTCCGGCAGCGCTCATCTGCCCCGAGTAGCCGCTGATGATTCCCGGCCAGCTGCTCGCGCTGTTGCGGATCGCGCTGCTCGCGTCACTCATGCCGTTCGATACCGACGTGACGAGATCGCGCATGGACGTGCGCGTATTGCTCACCATGTCGGAGAGGCTGCTCCTCACGGCACGGCTCATCGAGCTGAACGCGGTGCTCACGTCGCGCTCAGCGTTTCGCGCCTGATTCGCGACCTCGCGTGCCATGTTCTGGAACTCGGTGCGCGCGTCGCGGCTCATGTTCGCCGCGTCACGGCTCACGTTGTTCTGCATCGTCGTGAACGCGCGGCTCACGTCCTGCTGCATCTTGTTCGCTTCGCTCGTCGCGTCGCGATTGAGTCCCTGCATGGTGCTGCGGATGTTGTTCGCGAACGTGTCGAAGCTCGTGACGATGCGCGACAGCGCCGGGTCCAGCGCGCTCTGCAGGTCCGTCGCGATGCCGTTCGCGAGCGTCGTCATGTCGATCGCAGCGGCGGCAATGCCCTGCGCGCGATCGACCCACGAGCTGATCGCGCTGCTCAGTGACTCACCGCTCAGCGCACCGATGCCGGACGTCACAGCCATATCGAGCGAGCGCGCGACCGCCATGCCGACGCCCTCGCTGCCAGCGCTGCCGATGCTCGTTGCAGCACGCCCGATCCACGAGCTGATCGCCCCGGCGAGCGATTCGCCGCTCAACCCGCCGAGTCCAGCCGTCACTGCGGTATCGATGCTGCGCGCAACAGCAAGCCCGACGCCCTCAGCCCCGGCGTCACCGATGCCCTGCGCGGCATTGCTGATCCACGTTTCGAGTGCCGGTCCAATGTCAGCGGTCTCGCCAGCTTCACCGAGCGCCGTCGTGACCGCTTCCGCGAGCAGGTTCGCAATCTCATCCGCGACGGTTTCGAACGCGGTCGCCTCGATGCTGCCCGACGCCTGTTCGAACATCTCACCGATGCCCTCACCGATCGCCGTGCCGCTCGTGTCTCCCGCGTAGCTCTTGAAGCTCTCAGCGAACGTTTCGCCAATGTCTTGCGAGACTGTCGCGAAGTCGCCTTCGCTCACGTGTCCACCGGCTTGCTCGAACATGGTCGAGATGCCGTCGCCGATGCTCGCGCCGGACGTCCCACCCGCGTAGCTCTTGAAGCTCTCAGCGAACGTTTCACCGATGTCCTGCGCCGCGCCGCTCAGGTTGCCCTGCGGCACCCAGCCAGCCGCGTTGTCGAACATCGACACGAGCGCGCTGCCGATTGTCTGGCCGCTCGTGCCTTCCGCGTAGGTGCTGAACTGTTCCGCGAACTTTTCGCCGACCTGCTGCGCGGCCATGTCGAGATGTCCGGCTTCGAAGTAGTCAGCCGCCTTGCCGATCAGGACCGCGACGCCGCGTTCGATCTCGCTCGTGTCAGCTTCACCGAGCGCGGTGCCGAGCGCGGTCGTGATCTTCTCCGCGAGGCCGCTCATGCTCACAACAACGCTGCCGCTCGCGCCCTCGATCGCGTCAGCCGCTTCCTGCGGCACGCCCTCGACCTCATCGCCGCCGCCACCGAGCCAGCCGAACAGCTTGTCCCACAAACCGGTCGCCCAGCTCTTCAGCGTGTCCCACGCCGCATCGACCTTCTCCATGACCGCGCTGGCGATGTTCGAACCGAAGTCACCGAGCGCGCCGAGAATGTCATCGAGGCTCGGCACGTTCCCGCTGATCCAGTCCTTGATCGCTTTCAGCAGGTCGCCGAAGCCGGACACGAGATCGCCCACGATGTCGGCTGCGTTCTGCCACAGCAGCGTCCAGACACCCTTGCCCGGAATGTGACTCGCAACCCACGACCCGATCGCGCTGAGCAGGTTCCCGAAGCCCTCGACGATCTCGCCCACGATGTTCGCGGCATGCTGCCACAAGACGCTCCACACGCCCTTGCCCGGAATGTGGCTCGCGATCCAGCTGCCGATCGCGGTGAGCAGGTTGCCGAAGCCCTCGACGATCGTGCCGACGACATCCTTCGCGTTCTGCCACAGCTTCGCCCACGACTCAGCTCCCGGCACGTGCGACGCGATCCACGACGTAATCGCGCTGAGCAGGTTGCCAGCTACGCTGATCACCTTCCCGGCGATGTCCTTCGCGCCTTCCCAGATGCCGTCCCAGCTGATGCCGCCGACGTGCGACGCGATCCAGCTCATGACGGCTTGCGCGAGATCACCGGCTGCGCTCATCACCTTGCTGGCGATGTTCTTCGCGCCCTCCCACAAGCTGTCCCAGCTGATCGCTCCGGCTGCGCTGCTGATCCACGCCATGACGACGCTCGCGAGATCGCCCAGCATGCCGGGGATCGCCGCGACCGCGCTCTTGAGTCCTTCGAACAGGCCCTGCCAGTCGATGCTGCGGAACATGTCGATCAGCGCGTTGATCGCGTCGCGCGCGTTGTCAGCAATCCACGACTTGATCGCGCCCCAATCGATCGCTTGGAACGCGTCCCACAGCATCGTCGGGATGAGGATCGCGGCGTTCGCGATCACCTGCAGCGCATCGAGCACGGCATCCCCGATCTTGGAGAAGAACCCGCTGATGTCGCCGCGCATCAGTGACGCGAACGCGCTCGCGAGATTGCCGACGACCCCGACGATGTTCGAGAGAATGCCCTGCACGCGATCGAACGTATTGGAGAAGCTGCTGAACCGGCTGCGCAGCGAATCGAACGCCCACGCGAGGCCGGACTGGATGATGTTCGCGAGATCGCTGATCACGTCGCCCACCGCTTGGAAGGCATCGTTCATCATCTCGCCAACGTCACCGACGAGATCGCCCAGCTTGCTGAGCGCGCCCCGGAGATCGCCGGAGAGCAGCTTCGCGACCGCGCCCCATGCGGTTGCCGCGACCTTCCCGGCGCTGCGCATGAGATTCGCGACCGTCTGCGCGCTTCGCCCGATAATCGGGAAGCGCTGCCCGAGCTGTTCGACGTACTGCGCGGCAAGCCCGAGTCCCTGCTGCACCGCGCTGCCGACCGCGCTCGCTGCTTGCGAGAGTCGCCCGAAGCCTTCCCCGAACAGGTCGAGCGCGTTGCGTGCGTGCTGCATCGCGTCGGAGAAGTTGCCTTGCCACAGCGCAGCGATTGCGCTGATCACTTCACGCGCGCCCTCACCGATGCGCTGGATGCCGTAGCCCAGATTCTCGAATGCCGCCATGACCGCATCCGCGACGCCCTGCAGCGGCCCGAAGTCGATCGTGCTCATGGCGCGCGTGATCGCGATCAACCCGGCACTGATCGGATTGAAGATCAGGTTGAGGCTCTGGAACTGGGCCTTGAATCGATCGACGAACGGCGAGATCACGCCCCACGCTTGCCCGACGACACCGACGACCTTCTGCAGCCCGTTGATGATCGGCACAGCGAAGCCGAGGCCGGATGCCTCTGCCTGTGCCTTCATCGCTTCCAGCCCGTTGTTGATGCGCTCGAACAGCGTGAACGTCTGCCCCGCCTCAGCGTTCACTTCGATCTGTGCATCGAAGATTTCGCCGGTCGCAAGGTCGATCGTCGCCCAATAGGGACCATCCTCCGCATCGATCAGGACTTGCGCGGTCTTGCCGTCCGCGTTGGCGACCGACTCGATAATGTCGCCGATCTCCTCGCGGGTACCATCCGCGTTCGTTTTGAACGCGGTGTAGACGGTCACGCC
>NZ_JAJUFV010000135.1 GCF_029263575.1 Microbacterium sp.
AGAGCAAGAAGGTTGCGATCGTGGGCTACGGCTCGCAGGGCCACGCCCACGCGCAGAATCTGCGCGACTCGGGTGTCGAGGTCGCGATCGCACTCAAAGACGGCTCGAAGTCCGCAGCCAAGGCGGAAGAGGCCGGCTTCCCGGTCAAGTCCGTCGCGGACGCGACGGCATGGGCCGATGTCATCATGATTCTCGCTCCCGACCAGCACCAGCGCACGATCTACTCCGAGTCGATCGCGCCGAACCTGGCCGAGGGCAAGACACTGGCCTTCGCACACGGCTTCAACATCCGCTTCGGTTACATCGACGCACCTGAGGGAGTTGACGTCATCCTCGTCGCCCCGAAGGCTCCCGGACACACCGTCCGTCGTGAGTTTGTCGCCGGTCGTGGCATCCCCGACATCATCGCCGTCGAGAAGGATGCATCCGGCCAGGCCTGGGCCCTCGCACTCTCGTACGCCAAGGCCATCGGCGGCACCCGTGCCGGTGTCATCAAGACGAC
The DNA here is from genome assembly GCF_029263575.1 of Microbacterium sp. Classification (GTDB taxonomy): domain Bacteria; phylum Actinomycetota; class Actinomycetes; order Actinomycetales; family Microbacteriaceae; genus Microbacterium. The sequence continues at coordinate 503 of NZ_JAJUFV010000135.1, forward strand.
CTTCACCGAAGAGACCGAAACCGACCTCTTCGGCGAGCAGGCCGTGCTGTGCGGTGGCATGAGCCACCTCGTGCAGGCCGGCTTCGAGACGCTCACCGAGGCCGGCTACCAGCCGCAGATCGCGTACTTCGAGGTGCTGCACGAGCTCAAGCTCATCGTCGACCTCATGTGGGAGGGCGGCATCGCCAAGCAGCGCTGGTCGATCTCCGACACGGCGGAGTACGGCGACTACGTCTCCGGGCCTCGCGTCGTCGATGCCCGCGTGAAGGAGAACATGAAGGCCGTACTCGCCGACATCCAGAACGGATCGTTCGCGAAGCGCTTCATCGACGATCAGGACAACGGAGCCACGGAGTTCCAGGAACTGCGCGCGAAAGAAGAGCAGCACCCGATCGAGACCACGGGTAAGGAACTGCGTTCGCTGTTCGCCTGGAAGCAGCAGGACGAGGACTACGTCGACGGCAGCGCTGCGCGCTGACGTCGACGCCGTCCGGAGGGCTGTGTCTTCTGGCCGCTGCGCGGCGTGGGTCGACGGCGGCGCTGCGCGCTGACGCCGACGCCGACGCCCGTTTCACCTCGCCGAGACCCCGTCTTCGCATCGAGCCCCGGTCGTATATTCGTGAATACGACCGGGGCTCGGCGATACGACGGGGTCTCGGCGTTCGGGGAAACGTCCGGGCGACGTGCGGGGTCACTCGGCGGGGGCGTCGTCGATCTCTATCGGTGCGTCAGTGGGATTCGCCCACACCGGAGCGGGAAGCATGGTGTCTGTCCTGCCGTCGCGGATCGCCCGCAACGCTTCGACGATCTCGTCGGAGTTCTCGGGCACGGCGAGGTTGCACGTGCGCAATTCAGACGCGAATTCGAGCGTGAGTCGTGTCTTTCCTGCCTCGACCGCTTCAGCCGTCGTTCCGGTGAGGATCTCACTGCCGGTCTGAATATCAGAGACCCGATCGCAGACGTGGTAGACCCTTCCGCCCTCGACCCAGACGACTTCGTCCTGTCCGAGCAGTTGAATCACCGTTGACTGATCGGCGGTGTACTCCTCGACCGAGGCTGGGTCGTAGTCAATGCCGAACACCACCGCCACCGCGGCCAGCACGATGCCGATGATCCCGGCGGTGGCCTTCTGTCCCCTGTCCATATCCTTGTTCAGGAAGATCAGGATGATCAGCGGCAGGAATGCGATGACCGCGATGATCGCGCCGAGTTGGTTCTGCACGAAGAAGCGGACTTTGTCGGCCTTCTGGGCAGGGTCGAGGCGGTTCGCCTTCTTCCATAGCAGCGAGCCCGTGATCGACAGTGCGGCGATGACGACGAGCGCCACGATGAGGGCGATGAAGGCCCACTGCGGGAACGTCGCGGTCGCGTTCTGCGACTCAAGCAGGCCCGTCTCGCCGTCACGGACGAGTGCGCCATCCTGTCCGACGAATTCACGCTGACGCAGCAGCCAGAAGACAGCGACGGCCTCTGCTGCGATAGCGATCGCCCACAGCGCGGCGGCGATCCACCGGAACGTCGTCGCCTTCTTCTTCGATTCGGGCGTGGGAGTCCACGCTCTGTCAGACGCGGACGTGCTCTCGATCTTCGCCACCGTGGGTTCCCCTCGTGAAGTGATCGACCTGAGCATATCGGGAGGGCAGCGGCATCGCTACGCTGGGACTATGACATCGGATGCTGATGAGGCTCTCTCCTGGGAAGGAGACGAAGACATAACGTCATCGAAGCGTTCCCGGCCGGAGAAGAGCGCCCGGACGGAAGAGCCCGCCCGGCCGGAGAATCGTGCCCTGCCGGAGGGGTGGAATGCCGTAGGCAAAGACAGCGAGACGATCGGGCGCATCGCTGAAGACGGAACGATCACCGAACCCGGCGAGCCTCAGCCGCTCAGCACTCCCATGCTCCTGTTCATCGGTATCGTCGGCGGCGTCTACCTGCTGTATACGGTCGGCTGGATCATCGGCGGGCTGAATCTCCACGGCAGCGCGATTTTCCTCATTCCCGAGGTGATGTACCAGGTCGCGTTCTGGACGGCCGTGCTTACGCCAGCCATCTGGTTCGCGGCTGTCTGGCACCTGACGAGGCGGTCACGGGCGTGGGTGCGCGTGCTCGCTATGATCGGGGGCATCCTGCTGCTCATCCCGTGGCCGTTCGTGATGACCGGGGCGGGGGGCGCATGAGCGAGAACACGGCGGCCGCGTCGGCAGGGCTCGGCCTCGGCAGAAGCATCATCATCGGTTTCGCTGGTCTCTTCTACGCGTACGCCGTGTGGAATGCGGTGGCCTATCTGCTCACGGTGGCGCCCGCGGGCATCAACGCATACGGCTGGTTCGTGCTGATCTTCTCGGTGCTGTTTCCCGTGCTCGTGTTCGTGATCGCTCTCGCGCTCGGTCGGCGCCGTTCCAAGGCTGAGTTGGCCATCACCCTCGTCGCCGGGCTCGGTCTCGTCGCGGTTTTCTGGATGAACGTGGCCGCGTTGAGCATGCTCACGACGTCGTTTCTGAGCGCCTGAACACGAGGAAACACAGAACGGAGCATCGAATCCGCTCCGGTAAGGTGGGAGGCGATCGCGCCCCCGACGGTGTGCGGCGCATCGGTCCCATCCGCGCTGTGTCGAATGTCCTGAAGGATCCTCTGTGCCCAAGCCCGTCGTGCTCCTCGCCGAAGTTCTCTCGCCCGCAACGATCGAAGCTCTCGGTCCTGATTTCGACGTGCGTCAGGTCGACGGCACAGATAGGCCCGCACTGTTCGAGTCGCTGGCAGATGCCAACGCCGTGCTTGTGCGGTCGGCGACCAAGATCGACGCCGAGGCGCTGAGTCACGCCCCGCACCTCAAGGTAATCGCGCGTGCAGGTGTCGGTCTCGACAACGTCGACATCCCGGCATCCACAAAAGCGGGTGTCATGGTCGTCAACGCGCCGACGTCGAACATCATCTCGGCAGCAGAGCTCACCTGTTCGCACATTCTGAGCCTTGCCCGCCACGTTCCGGCGGCACACGCATCGCTTGCGGCAGGACAGTGGAAGCGCAGCTCGTACACCGGCACAGAGCTCTTCGAGAAGACGCTGGGAATCGTCGGGCTGGGTCGTATCGGCGCGCTTGTCGCCGCCCGTATGCAGAGCTTCGGGATGAAGGTCGTCGCCTATGACCCCTACGTCACGAGTGCGCGAGCGCAACAGCTCGGCGTTGAACTTCGCACGCTGGACGAGCTCGTCGCTGAGGTCGACTTCCTGACGATTCACATGCCGAAGACGCCGGAGACGACCGGCATGATCAGTTCCGAGCAGTTCGCGGCGATGAAGAAGACGGCGTATGTCATCAATGTGGCTCGCGGCGGTCTGATCGATGAAGAGGCGCTTCGCGACGCTCTTGTCGCGGGGGAGATCGCCGGTGCGGGACTCGACGTGTTCACCTCCGAGCCGCCCGCCGAAGGCGGCTCCGCCCACGCTCTGCTGAACCTGCCGAACGTCGTCGTCACACCTCACCTCGGTGCGTCGACCGATGAGGCGCAGGAGAAAGCGGGAGTCTCCGTGGCGCGCTCGGTCAAGCTCGCACTCGAGGGCGACCTTGTTCCCGACGCCGTCAACGTCGCCGGTGGCATCATCGACCCGTTCGTGCGCCCGGGGATCGCGCTCGTGGAGAAGATCGGTCAGATCTTCAGCGCCCTGAGCACAGCGGCGTTGACGAGCCTCGATGTCGAAGTTCGAGGCGAGCTGGCCGATTACGACGTGAGCGTCTATCGCCTGGCGGCGTTGAAGGGCGTGCTTTCGAACGTCGTCAGCGAGAACGTGTCCTATGTGAACGCCCCGCTGTTCGCCGAGGATCGTGGCATCGAGACCCGACTGATCGTCGAGAAGGAAAGTCCCGAGTACCGAAACCTCACAACGCTCCGCGGCGCATTCACCGACGGCTCGGTGCTGAGCGTTTCTGGCACGCTGGCCGGTACACGCATGGTGCAGAAGATCGTCGGAATCAACGGCCACGACCTCGAAGTGCCGATCGCTGAGCACCACATCGTGATGAGCTACACCGATCGCCCGGGTATCGTCGCGGTCTACGGACAGAAGTTCGGCGAGGCAGGCATCAACATCGCTGGTATGCAGGTCGCGCGCCGTGAGGCCGGCGGGCAGGCCCTCACGGTTCTGACGGTCGACTCGCGTGTGCCGGAAGAGCTGCTTGCGCAGGTCTGCGAGGCCATCGAGGCGACGATGATCAGCCCGGTGGAGATCACCGAGGTCTGATATCCGGACGGATGCCGCGTCACGACGTGGCGCGCACGGTGAGCTCGATGAGTTTCCGTAGCTGTTCGCCGGTGGGCATCGGACCGGACGACTCCGGTGCCGCGGCGCCAGCGAAGCCGAGGGTGTGGTTGTAGTACAGACCGTCTCCGACGAGCATCACCAGATCGAGCGCGGTGTCATCGCGCACGTGCGGCCGCAGCAGCTCTGCCCAGGCGTCGCGCACGCGATGCAGTGCGTCTGAGGCCGCTGTCGATCCACCCTGAGCCACACGGGAGGCGGCAACGAGCGCACGGGCGAGAGCGGCATCTTCCACGACGGACGTGCGCACGTAGTAGGACACCGGTCCGTCGGGCGCCGTGCGCATGCGGTCGCGATCCGCGTCGGCGAGAGTTTCGAGGCGCTCGATCAGGCCGGCGATGAGATCGTCTCGGCTGGCGAAGTGGTAGAGCAGACCGCCCTTGGAGACGCGGGCGGCCTTGGCGGTGGCATCCAGCGTGGCCGATCGTTCGCCGTCGTCGATCAGGATCGCCTCGAAGGCGTCGAGAACCTTCTCTCGGGCGTGTGGTGGTCGTGACATGGTGTTACTATACCATCTGGACGGTTCAGTAATCGTCGTCGTGCATGTTAAGGAAGATTTGTGATGGCTCACACCGGCTCCATCGAGACCAGTGGTATCAACGCCCCACGTGCTGGCGTGCGCGGCTGGTTCGCGCTCGTCGTGCTCATGCTGCCGGTGCTGTTGATCTCGGTCGATAACACCGTGCTGAGTTTCGCGTTGCCGGAGATCGCACTGGCGCTGTCGCCGAGCGGCGCTGAGCAGCTGTGGATCATCGATGCCTATCCGCTCGTGCTCGCGAGCCTGCTCGTCACGATGGGGACGCTGGGCGATCGGTTCGGTCGCCGCAAGATGCTTCTGATCGGGTCGACCGGGTTCGCGGCGGTTTCTGTCGTGGCGGCATTCGCCCCGACAGCTGCGTTGTTGATCGCGGCCCGTGCGCTGCTGGGATTCTTCGGCGCGATGCTGATGCCGTCGACGCTGTCGCTCCTGCGCTCGATCTTCCTGAACCGCGATCAGCGTCGTCTGGCGATTGCTGTCTGGGCGTCGGCCTTCTCCGCCGGCTCTGCGCTCGGTCCGATCGTCGGTGGTTTCCTGCTCGAGCACTTCGCCTGGGGTTCGGTGTTCCTGATCGCCGTCCCCGTGCTCATCCCGCTGCTGATCGGCGCACCGCTGCTGGTACCGGAAAGCCGCGACCCCGCCCCAGGCAAGATCGATCCGGTGAGCATCGCTCTGTCGATGGCCACGATGATTCCGATCGTGTACGCGATCAAATCCTTCGCTGTCGATGGGCCGACCCTTTTCGCCGTGATCTGGGTCGTCGTCGGTGCGGCGATGGGGGTGCTGTTCGTCCGACGGCAGCTGCGCTCGGCGTCACCGATGCTCGACATGGCACTGTTTCGGCGAGGGACGTTCTCAGGCGCGATTCTCGTGAACCTGTTGAGCGTCGTCGCTCTGGTCGGTTTTCTGTATTTCGTTCCGCAGTATCTGCAACTGGTGCTGGGCATGTCGCCGATGCTGGCGGGCGTCGCGCTGGTTCCGGGCATGCTGGCTGTGATCGTGGCCGGACTCTGCGTCGTTCCGATCTCACGCCGCATCGCACCGCACCTCGTCGTGCCGTCGGCACTCGTATTCACCGTTATCGGCTACCTTCTGGTCGCCTTCACGACCGAAGGGCACGGGGTGCTGCCATTGGCGCTGGCCTTCGCTGTGCTCGGAATCGGAATCGGCGCGGCAGAGACGATCTCGAACGAGCTCATTCTGTCGAGCGCGCCCGCGTCCAAGGCCGGTGCCGCCAGTGCCGTGTCCGAGACCGCGTATGAGCTCGGCGCCGTGCTGGGAACGGCTGTGCTCGGCGGCATCCTCACCGCGTTCTACCGTGGTGCGCTCGTGATTCCCGAGGGCATCTCCGGGGAGGCCGCGCAGACGGCGCGAGAGACCCTGGCCGGCGCGTACACGACGGCGCATCAGCTGCCTGGGGCGTTGGGAGCGCAACTGTGGGATGCTGCGGCATCCGCGTTTGAAGCCGGCGTCACCATCACATCGCTCATCGGCGCCGCTCTCGTCGTGTTGGCCGGCGTGATCGCCGCTGTCACGCTACGTACGTCGCGTCCGCGCCGACCAGTACGCTAGGGGTACCCGCTCAGGCAGTCCGTCGCGGGTTTTCCCGGTGCAAGGAGAAGCATGTCGCGTGTCGTGAAACTGGCCGTCATCCCCGGTGATGGCATCGGTCCCGAAGTCGTCGCCGAAGCAGAGAAGGTGCTTGACGCCGTCACCGCAGAAAGCGACGTGACATTCGAGAAGACACGGTTCTCGCTCGGCGCCGACCGTTATCTCGCAACGGGTGACACGCTCACCGATGACGACCTCGCCGCGATCAGCGCACATGATGCGATCCTTCTCGGCGCCGTCGGCGGAATGCCCGGCGACCCGCGGTTGAAGGATGCGAATATCGAACGCGGGTTGCTGCTGAAGCTGCGCTTCACCCTCGACCACTACGTCAACCTGCGTCCGTCGAAGCTGTTCACCGGCGCCCCGGGGCCGCTCGCCGACCCCGGCGAGGTGGATTTCGTCGTCGTGCGCGAGGGTACGGAGGGGCCATACGTCGGCAACGGCGGTGCCATCCGCCCGGGTACACCGCATGAGGTGGCCAATGAGACAAGCGTCAACACCGCGTATGGTGTCGACCGCGTCGTGCGTGCGGCGTTCGCGCTCGCCGAGCGCCGCCGTCGGAAGTTGACACTGGTGCACAAGACCAACGTGCTCGTCCACGCCGGAGGAATGTGGCAGCGCATCGTGAACGAGGTGGCTGCCGAGCATCCGGATGTGGTCGTAGACTATCTTCACGTCGACGCGGCGACGATCTTCCTGGTCACGAACCCTTCGCGCTTCGACGTGATCGTCACCGACAACCTCTTCGGCGATATCCTCACAGACCTGGCAGGTGCTGTCACCGGCGGCATCGGCCTTGCTGCATCGGGAAACATCAACCCCGACGGCACGTTCCCCTCGATGTTCGAGCCCGGTCATGGTTCGGCGCCCGACATCGCAGGCCAGCACAAAGCCGACCCCACGGCGGCGATCCTGTCCGCAGCGCTCCGGCTCGACCATCTCGGGCTCCGCGAGGACGCCGGCCGCGTGACCAGCGCGGTCGAG
>NZ_JAJUFV010000136.1 GCF_029263575.1 Microbacterium sp.
ACCCGGGGCCTCCGCGAGCACGTAGGCGCCCTTGGTCGCGTTGTCGGCCGAGGCGAGCGTGTCGCCGGAAGCCGCGCCCTCACCGCGTTCGAACACCGGAATGTTCTGACGCGTCAAAGCGAGGCCGGCAGGGCCTGCCTGCCGACGCAGCAGCTCAAGCCACACGATCGAGGTCTCGTTGGCGTCGGCCGGGCGCACCACCGTGAGGTTCGGGATCGCGCGCAGGGAGGCAAGCTGCTCGATCGGCTGGTGGGTCGGGCCGTCTTCGCCGAGAGCGACGGAGTCATGCGTCCAGACGAACAGGCTCGGAACGTTCATGAGCGCTGCCAGACGCACGGCGGGGCGCATGTAGTCGCTGAAGATCAGGAACGTGCCGCCGAACGCGCGGGTCGGGCCGTGTAGCACGATGCCGTTCACGATCGCGCCCATCGCGTGCTCACGGATTCCGAAGTGCAGCACCCGACCGAACGGGTTGCCCTTCCATTCCTGCGTCGACCACTCGGTCGGAATGAACGACGGCGAGTCCTTGATCGTGGTGAGGTTCGACTCGGCGAGGTCGGCCGAGCCGCCCCACAGCTCGGGCAGCTCAGCGGCGAGGGCGTTGATGACCTGTCCGGAAGCCGCACGTGTCGAGACATCCTTGCCCGACTCGAACACGGGGAGGGCAGAGGCGATGTCCTCCGGCAGCTCGCCTGCCTCGAGCCGGTCGAGCAGCGCCTTGCGCTCGGGGTTCGCGGTGGCCCAGGCATCGAACGACTCCTGCCAGGCGGCGCGCTGCTGAGCGGCGCGGTCGGCGAGTCCGCGGGTGTGCGCGATGACGTCGTCGGCGATGACGAAGTTCTGGTCAGGGTCAAAGCCCAGCACCTTCTTCGTCGCGGCCAGCTCGTCGGCGCCGAGTGCCGAGCCGTGGATCTTGCCGGAGTTCTGCTTACCGGGTGAAGGCCAGCCGATGATCGTCTTCAAGATGATGAGCGAGGGCTTGTCGGTCTCGCCCTTGGCCGCCTCGATCGCCGAGTGAAGCGCCTCGATGTCCTCGACGTACTCTCCGGTCTTCTTCCAGTCGACGGTCTGCACGTGCCAACCGTATGCCTCGTAGCGCTTGGCGACATCCTCGGAGTAGGAGATGTCGGTGTCGTCCTCGATCGAGATCTGGTTTGAATCGTAGATCGTGATGAGGTTGCCCAGCTGCTGGTGGCCAGCCAGCGAGCTCGCTTCGCTGGTTACACCCTCTTGCAGGTCGCCGTCGCCGGCGATGACGTAGACGAAGTGGTCGAACGGGCTCGTGCCTGCCGCGGCATCGGGGTCGAAGAGCCCGCGCTCGTAGCGAGCTGCGTATGCGAAGCCGACGGCGGAAGCAAGGCCCTGACCGAGCGGTCCGGTCGTGATCTCAACGCCCTGGGTGTGTCCGTACTCCGGGTGACCCGGTGTCTTGGAACCCCACGTGCGCAGTGACTTGAGGTCGTCGAGCTCGAGTCCGAAGCCACCCAGGTAGAGCTGAACGTACTGGGTGAGCGAGGAGTGGCCGACCGAGAGAATGAAACGGTCGCGGCCCAGCCAATCGGTATCTGTCGGGTCGTGGCGCATCACCCGCTGGTAGAGCAGGTACGCCGCCGGCGCCAGGCTCATCGCAGTGCCGGGGTGACCGTTACCGACCTTTTCGACAGCATCCGCCGCCAGAATTCGCGCGGTGTCCACCGCGCGTCGATCGATTTCAGCCCACTGGAGTTCCGTCACGGTCATGCCCTTTCCAACAACATCGGGGGCGCCCGGATTCCACGAGCGCTTCCGCAACGTCACGGGAGGGCACAGCGCCGGGCGCGCGAGTGAGTTTCAGCTTAGCGGTGTGAAGGGGATGACGAAACGACTCTTACGGTGTGAGACACTCTCGCGCCTGGGACTAGAATGAGAGGGTTGTCGGAGTGTGCTCGGAGGAGGCGATCGATATCTCGACCATGTCGCACGCGACGGCGGTGAAGCGGCCGATCGGTCAGACCATCAAGGCGTACGTCGCCCTTACGAAACCCCGCGTTCTCGAATTGCTGCTCGTCTCGACCGTGCCGGTCATGTTCCTCGCCGAGGGCGGGATGCCGAACCTGTGGCTTGTGTTCGCAACCGTGATCGGCGGCGCGATGAGCGCTGGCTCGGCGGCTTCATTCAACATGTATCTCGACCGCGACATGGACGCGCACATGCGCCGCACCGAAGATCGCCCGATCATCACCGGTCAGGTATCGCCGCGCGCCGCTTTGATCTTCTCGTGGGTGCTCGCCGTGGCATCCACCGTCTGGCTCTTTCTGACGACCAACTGGGTCGCCACCGTTCTGTCGGTCTCGGCGATCTTCTTCTACGTCGTGATTTACACGATGATCCTCAAACGACGCACCGAGCAGAACATCATCTGGGGTGGCATCGCCGGATGCTTCCCGGTCCTGATCGGCTGGTCGGCCGTCACGGGAGACATCGCGTGGCCAGCCGTCGTGCTCTTCGTGCTGATCTTCCTGTGGACTCCGGCTCACTACTGGCCGTTGTCCATGAAATATCGCGACGACTACTCCGGCGCTGACGTGCCGATGCTCGGTGTCACACGCAATGCCTCCCAGGTCGGGCTTCAGGTCATTCTCTACGCTTGGGCGACCGTGGCGTGCTCGTTGCTGCTGATTCCCGTCGGCGAAATGGGCATCGTCTACAGCGTGTCCGCCGCCGTTTTCGGCGGATGGTTCATCTACGAATCACACCGGCTCTACAACCAGGCCGTGCGTGGACACGCCCCGCGACCGATGCGGGTGTTCCACGCTTCGATCAGCTACCTGACGCTGTTGTTCGTCGCGGTTGCGATCGATCCGCTGCTGCCGTTCTGATCCTCGAGGGTCGCTGGGTCGCTTTCGGTCGCTCCGTCCGGTTCGTCTGCCGCATCCGGTTCGATCTCCGCATCCGGTTCGATCCGTGTCGCGCTGACGGTCGCTGAGCCTGTCGACGGGGTCGTGCTCGAAGCATCGGCGGCGACGACAGCGACGCGGGGGATGAGCGCCTTCGCCGCGTTCACGACGAGTGACAGGAAGATTCCCACGAGCCCGGCAGCGAGCAGCGCGGCACCCGAGGTGATCCAGGCTTGACCGACGTATACCTCGACGTTGGTGGCGGTGCCATCCAGAATCGTCGTGAGCATCGTGGTGGTGCTGTCCCACACCAGCCATCCGCCGAGGGCGGTCGCGGCGACGGACAGGATGAGGAGCAGCCAGAAGGACGTGCTGCGTGACAGTGATGTTGCGTTCATGCGCACACGTTCGTCGATGAACCCATGCGCGCGCTATGCGCCGGTGATGTGCGAGGTGTATGGCCTCAGGGGTTTGCCTCGACGGGTTTCTTGAGGCGCAGCACGGCCACGGTATACGCGGCCGCCGACAGCGCGGCGAGCACCATGTGGATTCCGACGAGCAGCGGGGGCAACCCTTCTCGCGCCTGCCAGACGCCGACAGCGATCTGCACGAGTACGGCAAGGGCGAGCACCGAGAGCCATCGCGCAGGCTGGAGATGCAGTATCCATGCGATGGTCGTCACGATCAGCACGAGGGCGCCGAGAATATAGCCGGGCCACGAATGCACGTGGGCGAGGAAGGTCGCGTCGAAACCCTCGCGGATCACGTCGATATCGCCCGAGTGCGGGCCGGATCCGGTCGTGAGCACGCCGAAGAAGATCGTGACGGCCAGTGCGAGGCCGGTGATGTGGGAGAGGCCGGCGAACCAGCCTGGCACGGCGCGCTGTCGGGGCATGCCAGGCGCATTCAAGCGAGCCAGGAACGCGGCTGTCACGCACACCAGCAGCAGGGAAGATGCGTAGTGGAACCCGACGATCCACGGGTTCAGTCCGGTGAGCACGGTGATGCCGCCGACGAAGGCCTGCGCGACCACGCCGATGAGGACGATCCACGCCAGAGCGACGAGATCTCGCCGCGTCGAGGCTGCGCGTAGCGAATGGATGGCGCCGGCGATGGTGCCGACCAGCAGCCCCAGCGCGAAAAAGGAGAATGCCTCGTCGGTGAAGAAAAGCGCGACCGCGTAGGAGCACACGCCCGCTGCGATCGAGCCCAGGGCGAACCAGAGTGCGGCCTTGAGCAGGCGCGACGAGCCGACAGCGTGCAGCGTGAGCAGGAGCACGGCGATCGCGAGAAGGCCGACGACGCCCGTCATCGTGCGATTGCCGAACTCGATGATTCCGTGGATGCCCTGTTCTGCGGTCGGTACGAGCGATTCGGCCGTGCACAGCGGCCACTCCGAGCAGCCGAGCCCAGAGCCGGTCAACCGAACCGCTCCGCCGGTGCCGATGATGATGACCTCGGCGAGGAACGAGAGCCAAGCCAGCACGCGCAGGGGACGGGTGAGGGTGACGGGTGCGATTTCGTCGTTCCCGGTGCGAGGGGCGGGATCGACAGGCGCGCTGGTTTCGGGCATAAGTCCTCCGGTTCGCGCCGGGGCACCGGGAGCGACCCGGATGTCAGGGGGAACCTGTAGAATCGGATTGTTGTGATGTAGGCGCTGTGCGCGAAATGCATCATCAACAGTTTAGGCGCGAAGACTGCGCTTGTGATGAGGCCCACCAGCGGCACCCATACCCTCGACTACTCGACGGGGCTGTGGCGTGTCGGGGCGGCTGATACCGTTGCGGCCCAACAAGGAGAGTGTGATGTCGGATGTTCTGATCGACCGCCCGGAGCTCGATGGTCTGGGGGTGTACGAGTTCGGCTGGCACGACGGCGACACGGCCGGTGCGAGCGCGAAGCGCGGCATCTCTGACGCCGTCGTGCGCGATATCTCGTCGCTGAAGAGCGAGCCCGAATGGATGCTGAAGACCCGTCTCAAGGGGTATCAGCTCTTCGGGCGCAAACCCATGCCGACCTGGGGTGCCGACCTCAGCGGCATCGACTTCGACAACATCAAGTACTTCGTCCGCTCGACCGAGAAGCAGGCGCAGTCGTGGGAAGACCTGCCGCAGGAGATCCGCGACACGTACGAGAAGCTCGGCATTCCCGAGGCTGAGCGTCAGCGCCTCGTCGCGGGCGTCGCCGCGCAGTACGAGTCCGAGGTCGTGTACCACCAGATCCGCGAAGACCTTGAGGCGCAGGGCGTCATCTTCATGGACACTGACACGGCCCTGCGGGAACACCCCGAGTTCTTCGAAGAATACTTCGGCACGGTCATTCCCGCCGGAGACAACAAGTTCGCCGCTCTCAACACGGCCGTCTGGTCAGGTGGGTCGTTCGTGTACGTGCCCAAGGGCGTGCACGTCGAGATCCCGCTGCAGGCCTACTTCCGCATCAACACCGAGAACATGGGCCAGTTCGAGCGGACGCTGATCATCGCCGACGAGGGCAGCTACGTTCACTACATCGAAGGCTGCACGGCCCCGATCTACAAGTCGGACTCGCTGCACTCGGCGGTCGTCGAGATCATCGTGAAGAAGAACGCACGCGTTCGCTATACGACGATCCAGAACTGGTCGAACAACGTCTACAACCTCGTCACCAAGCGCGCTGTCGCCCACGAGGGCGCCACGATGGAATGGGTCGACGGCAACATCGGCTCCAAGGTCACGATGAAGTATCCGTCGATCTATCTGATGGGCGAGCACGCCAAGGGTGAGACGCTTTCGGTGGCTTTCGCCGGTCCCGGTCAGCACCAGGACGCCGGCGCCAAGATGGTGCACATGGCGCCGTACACGCAGTCGTCGATCGTATCCAAGTCGATCGCTCGCGGCGGCGGTCGCGCCGGCTACCGCGGGGAAGTGCGTGTCGATCCGGTTGCGCATCACTCGTCGAACTCCGTCATCTGCGACGCCCTGCTGGTCGACACGCAGTCGCGCTCCGACACGTACCCGGCTATCGACATCCGCGTCGATGACGTGCAGCTCGGCCACGAGGCTACGGTCTCCAAAGTCAGCGAAGAGCAGCTGTTCTATCTGATGAGCCGCGGCATGGAAGAGACCGACGCTATGTCGATGATCGTGCGCGGCTTCATCGAGCCCATCGCGCGCGAGCTGCCGATGGAGTACGCGATGGAATTGAACAAGCTCATCGAGATGGGCATGGAAGGATCGGTCGGCTAAATGGCGGCCCAGACGACAGCGTCCAGCGAGACGCAGCACACGAACGCGCACATCGACCCGGCGGCTCAGGTCGCCGACGCCGGCTTCGTGCCGGTTCAGACCCGCTCTGAGCGTCCGCGTTCATTCGAGCCGGCTGACTTCGGCACGCCGACCGGTCGTGAGGTCAACTGGAAGCACACGCCGGTCGCGCAGCTGACGGCGATGTTCACACCGGCAGAGCAGAACGACGGCGTGGCGTACCAGGTCGAAAGCGGCGAGCAGTACGTCGCCGCATCGCTGGCCGCCGGTCAGAGCCCCCGCGGCGAGTTCTTCGTCCCAGAAGACATCATCGCGGCGGTTGCATGGCAGGGGACGACCGACGGGATGCACGTGCGTATCCCGCGTGATGAAGAGGTCGCCGATCCGGTTCTCGTGACCATCACGGGGCTGGGCGCCGATAAGCGCTCGGATGCGCACATCGTCGTAGAGGCGTTGGAGAACAGCTCCGCGACGGTCGTGCTGCGTCACGTCGGGTCCGCGCAGTACGCGCAGAACGTCGAGATCATCGCTCGTCCGGGGTCTCGCCTCACCGTGATCTCGGTGCAGCGCTGGGACGATGACGCCGTTCACGCCGCATCGCATCAGGCGCGCGTCGACAAGGACGCGCTGCTGAAGCATTTCGTCATCAGCTTCGGCGGCGGTGTCGTGCGCGTCAATCCCAACCTCGAGCTTGCGGGCACCGGTTCGGAGGGGCGCATGTACGGCCTCTCCTACGCCGATGCGGGTCAGCACCTGGAGAGCCAGGTGTACCTGCATCACAAGGGCGCAAACACCACCGGCGACGTGCTCTACAAGGGCGCGCTGCAGGGTGAGAGCGCGCACAGCGTGTGGATCGGCGATGTGCTTATCGGGGCGGACGCCACCGGCACCGACTCATACGAAGCGAACCGCAACCTCGTGCTCACCGAGGGGGCGCGCGCCGACTCGATCCCGAACCTCGAGATCAAGACGGGCGACATCCAGGGCGCCGGTCACGCGAGTGCGACCGGCCGATTCGACGACGAGCAGCTCTTCTACCTGCAGGCTCGTGGAATCGATGAGGAAGAGGCGCGGCGTCTGGTTGTGCTCGGTTTCCTCAGCGATGTCGTGCAGCGTCTCGGCATCCCCGACCTGGAAACCGAGCTTCTCGCAGCGATCGAGGCCGAGTTGGCCGAGGCCGAGGCATGAGTGCCCAACGGGCCTGCAGTGCGAGCGAGCTTGAACAAGACACGCCCCTGCGCGTCGAGCTCGACGGCGTTCCGATCGCGATCGTGCGTGATTCGAACGACGAGATTCACGCGATCGGCGACACCTGCACACACGGCGAGATCTCGCTGTCCGAGGGATTCGTCGAAGGCGACACATTGGAATGCTGGGCCCACGGGTCGGCGTTCTCGTTGCGTACCGGTGTGCCGCAGAATCTCCCCGCTTATGAGCCCGTCCCGGTCTACGTCGTCGAGATCGATGGCGACGACGTGCTCATCGATCCGACTGTCACGAAAGACGTGTCATAGACACGCTCTGCGTTCGACCAGCTTTCACCTGACGAAGGAAATCCGAAATGTCTGTTCTTGAAATCCGCGACCTGCACGTCTCCGTCGAGACCGAAGCCGGCGCCACCCCCATCCTCAACGGCGTCAACCTCACCATGAAGACAGGGGAGACCCACGCCATCATGGGCCCCAACGGCTCGGGCAAGTCGACGCTCGCCTACACGATTGCCGGTCACCCGAAGTACATCGTCACCGGCGGCACGATCACGTTCGACGGGGAGGATGTC
>NZ_JAJUFV010000137.1 GCF_029263575.1 Microbacterium sp.
AGGCGACTCGCCTGATGTCTCGTACTGAGCAGCGCAAGAAAAGACACCACCTCGGATCTCTCGCCCTCGCGGCAGCCGTGACCGGAGCCCTCGTGGCTCCGATGATTCCCACCGCCGCCGTCGCCGCGGCACCGGCAGGCATCGACGGCGAGGGCATCGCAGCGGCCCCCTACGAGATCGACTCCGCCGCCGACCTTCGCGCACTGACCGAGTGGATCAACGCCGATTCCGGATCGCGCGCCGGATCGCACATCGACCTCACAGCAGACATCGACATGTCGGGCGAAGCGCCACTGCGCGGAATCGACACCTTCACCGGCGTGCTCGACGGCCAGGGTCACACCATTTCCGGCCTCGTCTACGGTGACCGCGACACGAGCAACGGTCGCCTCAGCCTCATCCAACGCCTCGAGGGCGGCACGGTCGCCAACCTCACCCTGAACGGCTTGAGCGCCGACAACGCCACCAGCACCGGGTTTGCCGCCGGCATCGCGATCTACTCGGTCGGCGGCACCATCACGGGCAACACGATCCTCGACGCGGACCTCAGCGCCACCTCAGCTGAGAAGGTGGGCGGGCTGGTCGCCGAGGCCGACGGCGGCGTGATCTCAGACAACTTCGTCGACGCGACCCTGGCCGCCGGTGAGATGCCAGCTGGCATCGCCGCGTATGCGAAGAACGCCACCACCATCACCCGCAACCTCGTCAGCGCCGACATCACCATGGCGCAGCCCAGCGGGAACAACGGCGAGAAGGGCAACAACGCCGGCATGGTCGTCGGCTACCCCGGTACGCCGAACTCGAGCAGCTTCACCGCGAACGTCGCCCTGTCGGGTTCGATCGCCTACGAGGGCAAGATCGACGGATTCGTCGGCCGCATCCTCGGCTACACCGCCTACGACGGCTGGACGGCATCCGACAACCTCGCCAGCACCGACATCACCATCTCGGGCTCGCCCGTCTCCGGCCCCGGCACGAAGAACCAGCACGGCACCGACACGAGCCCAGCAGATCTCGCCAACCAGGCCACCTACGAGGCGCTGGGCTGGGACTTCGCCAACTACTGGAGCTTCGACAGCGTGCTCGGTCACCCCGTGCCGAAGTACTCCTACGCGCTCACAGGAGCCGGCACCTCGGATGCCCCGTTCCAGATCGCCACGGCATCCGATCTTGAATTCCTCGCCGAAGAGCTCAACGCCGACAACCCTCGCTACGTCGACGCCACACACTTCACCCTCACCGCAGACCTCGACTTCGCCGGACGCGAGCCGTTCGTCGGAATCGACGAGTTCACCGCCGTGTTCGAGGGTCAGGGCCACACGATCTCGAACATCGTCTACGGCCCCAGCGCCGGGTCGGCACGGCTCGGTCTCGTCCGCGCGCTGAACGGCGGCAGCATCCAGAACCTCATCCTCGACGGTGTGACCGCGCACAGCGACAGCACCTCCGAGGGTGACTACGCCTCCGCCATCGCCGTGATCGCGACCGATGCGCGCATCGAGGGCGTCAGCGTCATCGGCGCCGACATCGTCGCTACCGGTGCTGAGAAGGTCGCCGGGGTCGCCGCAGAGGCGCGCGGTGCGACCCGCATCCAGAACAACTGGATCGATGGCACCATCAGCGCCAAGAAGATGCCCGCCGGCATCAGCTCGTACGCACACAACTCCACTGTCATTCGCGAGAACC
The DNA here is from genome assembly GCF_029263575.1 of Microbacterium sp. Taxonomy (GTDB): domain Bacteria; phylum Actinomycetota; class Actinomycetes; order Actinomycetales; family Microbacteriaceae; genus Microbacterium. The sequence continues at coordinate 1,687 of NZ_JAJUFV010000137.1, forward strand.
TGCTCTCGGTGTCCGTGATCGGCGCAGCCGACGGCGGCTCGGGCACCCGCGGCATCGATGCCGCGCTCGTCGTCGCCTACCCGGGCAGCGGCAACGACATCGAGATCAGCGGAAACGTGGCATTCTCCGGCACCGTCGACTACGTCGGCACCGTCGCTGGCTTCGCCGGCCGCATCCTCGGCTACTACCAGACCAGCGGTGCCTACCGCGTACCGACGCTGTCGAAGAACCTGGCAAACGCCGAGATCACCGTCGGCGGCAACACCGTGACCGGCACCGCGACCGATCAGCACGGCGCCGACACCACCGCCGCAGCGCTCGGCGAACAGGCCACCTACGAAGAGATCGGCTGGGACTTCGCGCAGGACTGGACCTTCGACGAGGCCCTCGGCCACCCGGTGCCCAAGTTCGTGCACCCCGGCGACCTTCCCGACCGCATCACCACCACCTTCCACGGCGACTCGCGCACGCAGCGCGCCTTCACGTGGTACTCGAAGCTCGGCGAGAGCGGCACGGTCGAGCTGTCGACCTCGCGCGACCTCGCGGATGCCGTGACCGTCGACGCCGACCGCAAGACCAGCCAAGACGGCGAGACCTTCTACCAGGCCGTCGCCGGCGACCTCGAACCCGGCGAGCGCTACTTCTACCGCCTGGGCGATGCGGCATCGCAGACGTGGAGCAACATCGGCACGTTCGTCACGAGCGACGGCGAGTCAGACTTCACGTTCATCGACCTCACCGACTCGCAGTCGCAGAACATCGCCGAAGCCGAGCTGTCAGCCGCGACCATGAGCAAGGCGCTGGCCACGATTCCCGATGCACAGTTCCTCATGCACAACGGTGACGTCGTCGAGCACGGCGACCGCGAGCAGGACTGGATCGATCTGCTCAACTCGGCGCAGTCGACGCTGCTGGCGACGACCATCGCTCCGGTGTCCGGAAACCACGACGAGGCGACGAACGCCTTCGTCGACCACTTCGCTCTCGAAGCGCCGAACGGGCAGAACACCTCGACGGGCGCGTACTACTCGTTCGACTACAACGACGCGCACTTCGCGATGCTCAACACGAACGAGGATCGCGGACAGGCCGTTTCGGATGCGCAGATCGCCTGGCTGCGCGACGACGTCACGGCCGCGCGCGAGAACGGTGCGAAGTGGATCATCGTGACCATGCACAAGGGCATGTACACGACCGCCAACCACCTCGACGATGGTGACATCATCGCCATGCGCGATGCGCTCGTGCCGCTGATCGATGAACTCGACATCGACCTGGTGCTGCAGGGCCACGACCACGTGATGAGCCGTTCGAAGCAGCTCATCTCTGACCCCGATGGCGTCGAGAACGCCGCGGTCGTCGAGACCGATGTGATCACCGAGATCGTCGGCGGCAAGCGCACCGAGTACACGGTCGACCCCGAGGGAACGATCTACTTCCTGCCGAACACCTCCGGCGCCAAGCACTACCGTCAGGCCACGTCGGTCTCGGGCGGCATCGACCTGGAGGCATACCTGCAGCTGTTCGACCGCACCGGCGACCAGGGCACCGAGAACTTCGTCGCGGTCGACGTCGCCGACGGTCGCCTGACGGTTGACGTGTACGACATTCGTGACAAGGGACAGCCGCGCCTGTTCGAGAGCTTCGGCATCGACCGCGAGATCACGCCGGTCGACGCGCAGATCGAGGCTCTTCCCGGCGTGGACGCTCTCACGGCTGGCGACGCGGATGCTGTCGCTGATGTGCGCACGAGCGTCGATGCTCTCACGTCTGCTCAGCAGAGCGGGCTCGTGCACCTCGAGGACTTGCTGGCGCGTGAGGCACGGATGCGGGAGCTGACCGGAGCCGTCGCCACCGACGGTTCGGAGATCGCCTGGTCTGCGACCGATGCCCAGCGCCGTCAGGCTGTCACAGTCACCAACAGCACACGCTCATCGTTCACCGACATTCCGGTGCGACTGGAGCTGACCAACACGGGTGAATCCGACCCGACGCGTATCGCGTTCTCGACCGCGGACGGTGTTCCGGTGCCCTTCGAGGTCGAATCGTGGAACCCCGCCGGCACCTCTGTCGTGTGGGTGCGCCTGCCCGAGGTCGCCTCGGGTGCAACCACCATCTGGGCCTACTACGGCACGGATGAGGGCGAGAACGACCCCAGCGCCGTGTGGGCCGAGGACTACTCTCTGGTCGAGCACTTCGGAACGGCGCCGACCGCGGACGAACCGCTCGTCGACTCAACCGGCACGCGCCATGGCAAGCTCGTCGGCGACGCCCCGACGGTCACGATCGACGACAGTGGCGACGCCGTCGCGCAGCTCGGTGCCGGCCGCCTGCAGTACGCGGGCGACGTCGGAGGCCAGCACGATCAGATCGCGATCAGCTCGCTGGTCTCGCTCACAGCCGATCAGCTCGCCGCGCTGGCAGACAACGCGCCGATCGTCGCGAAAGAGCCCAAGGGCGCCGATGGTCTCACGACCTTCTGGCAGGGAATCGTCGCCTCCAACGGCCAGGTGGGCACCCGCCTCGCCGGAAACAGCTTCGAGTTCGGCACGGTCGATGTGAACAACCGATTCGACTTCGCCGCCGACGGTGAGAAGCACCTCGTCACCCAGACCTACGACGGCATGACGTACTCGGTCTTCATCGACGGCGAAGAGGTGCGCTCGCAGATGGTCGAGTACCGCTCGACGTACGGCGACCCGAGCGTGCTGACGACGATCGGCGACTATTACACCGGCGATGACACCCTGAGCTCACCGTTCACGGGGGCTGTGTCTGACGTGCAGATCGCTGGCGTCGCGTTCACGCCCGACTTCGAGCGATTCCGGTACGAGAACTACCTCGGCGATGCCGTCGCGTACAGCGACGTCGTCTCGCGCACCGGTGAGCCGGTGACGCTCGTGGTCGAAAGCCCCGCGGCAGGGAGCGCGCTCGAGGCCGGACTCGTCGACGTCACCGGCACGCTCTCGCAGCGCGCTGAGATCGTCGCCGTGGTCGATGGTGACGAGGTGTCGCGCACGATGCAGGATGCCGGTGCCTTCACGGTCTCGGTGCCGGTCAACGCGCTCGGCGAGCAGACGCTCACCGTGCGTGCTGAGAGCACGGGCTCGTCGGATGAGGCGAGCATCGCTCTCGATGTCGCTGACACACAGGCGCCGAAGACACCGGCTGTCAGCGATGATTCCGCTGATGCGCAGGGTGAGGATGCCGACGTCACGCTGACGGTTGCGCCCGATTCGGATGACCGCGAGAGGCTGCAAACGACGTTCCACGCGAACGCCACGGTGCCGCTGACCGCAGAGAACACCGTCGTGCGCACCGGCTCGAGCACCCACCGCACGCCAGAGGCTCTGCGGCCTGACAGCGGTACGGTCACGGCGGATCTGCTTCCGACGACCGTCGGCGATGACGAGAATCCCTTCCAGACGTACGAGATCACCCTCACCGACGAGCAGGCAGCGCAAGAACAGCTGCACTTTTCGTGGACCGGCTCGGGTGATGATCGCCGTGTCTCGGCCTACCTGTGGGACACCGAGGCGGAATCGTGGGTGCTGGAGGACACCGGATCGGATGCCGATGGTGGCGAGTTCGCCCTCGATATCACGGCGGATGCCGCGCAGAACGCGATCTCGGCTGACAACACCGTCTCGCTGCTGATCTGGCGCGGGCTCGCATCGTCGCCGTACGCGGAGGGCACCGACTACACGGTCGAGCCCGAGCGCGCCGACTACGACTGGGGTATGGACCACGTGCCGGACACCCAGCTGTACTCGCAGGCGACCCCTGAGCTCATGGTTGACCAGTTCGGCTACGTGGTCGACCGCGCCGAGGAGCGGGGCACCCGCATCGTCGTGCAATCGGGTGACCTCGTCAACCGCGAGTACCTGTCGCAGGAGTACCAGTGGAAGAACGCCGAGGAGGCCGTGCAGCTGATCGAAGATGCCGACCTGCCGTATCTGATCTCGTGGGGTAACCACGACTACTCCGACCCGCGCAACAACCGTGTGATGCTGCCGAAGTACTACCCGATGGAGCGCTTCGCTCAGAGTCTGGAAGGCAGCGAGTGGACGTTCGGCGGCAGCCAGAACATCGACAACTACTACTACACGGGTGAGGTCGACGGAGCGAACCTGCTGATGCTGACTCTCGGGTTCTTCTCGTCAGACAACGCCTCCGATGCCGGACTCGACTGGGCGGCAGATGTCATCGCCGCCCACCCCGACCACACGGTGATCCTGGCGATGCACAACTCGGTGAACACCGGAACCAACGGCTGGTCGAACGGCAACATCACCAACCGGCTGGTCGCGCCGTACTCGAACGTCAAGCTCGTGCTGGGCGGGCACATCACCGGAACGGGTGTGGCCTCGTACACGCGCGGCGACGGCTCGGTTGCCCACGGCATCCTCACCGATTACCAGGGCCGCGTCTACGGCAGTCAGGAGTTCTTGCGCCACCTGTCGATCGACGCCGAGAACGGACTTCTGTACTCGAACACCTACTCTCCGCTGCTCGACGCGACCAGCTCGGACGGCCCGTGGCACCAGGACATCGACGCGCAGGCGATTCCGGGATTCCACGGATCCGACTCGGAGAACTTCGTACTCGAACTCGACCTCGGCGGCGTGACCACACGCACCGTGTCGACCTCGTCGCTGTCGTTCTCGGTTGGCGAGCCGGTGCAGGTCGGCGAGACTGTCACGAGTGTGGGCGACGAGCAGATCGCGATGGTGCTCTCGGGTGCTGTGCCCGGCGTCGAGTACGAGTGGTACGCCGACCTGGTGGATGCCGCAGGCAACGCGACGCGCTCGCCCGTGTCGGTGTTCACGGTCGCAGGCGCAGGCGTCGATCGCCCGAGCGCTCCGCAGAACGTCACCGCGACGGCTGCTGGCGCTGACAGCGTTCGGGTGAGCTGGACTCCCCCGCAGGACGACGGTGGATCGGCGATCACGCGCTACGAGGTCACGGTCGGCGATCAGACCACGAGCGTCGGCGGGTCGGTCCTGTCGACCGAGGTCGGCGGGCTCGCCGCAGGCACCCATGCGGCGAGCGTGCGCGCCGAGAACGCGGCTGGCTGGTCAGAGCTATCGGCTCCGGTCGAGGTCACTCTCACCGGCGATGAGGAGCCGTCGCCGAGCATCGCGGTCAGCGGTGATTTCACACCGGGCGGCGAGATCACCGTGACCGGATCGGGCTTCGGTGCCGATACCGAGTACGCACTCGAGCTGCACTCCGACCCCGTGGCGCTCGGGAGCGTCACGACCGACGCCGACGGGGCGTTCACCCGGGCGGCGACGATCCCGGCATCCGTCACCGGCGGGGTGCACGAGGTCGTCGTTCTGGACGGCGACACCGTCATCGCATCGGCGCAGATCCTCGTCACCGCGAACGGTGATGGGTCGGGCGGCGGCTCCGGAGGCGGCGACGGTTCGGGCTCGGTGACCGATCCGAACGAGAACATCTCGGGTGAGCTGCCGCAGACCGGTGGCGAGCTCAACTGGGTGAGCTGGGCCGCCGGTGGCGCCGCACTGTTGCTCGTGCTGGGTGCCGTGCTGATGATCCGTCGACGTCGGATGATGCTCGACAGCTGATCGGGACGGACGCGAAGCGCCCCTGCACCTCGGCAAGAGGTGCAGGGGCGCTTCGCTGAGCGGCGGGCGTTTGGTCAGGCGAAGTGCTCGGCTGCGGCACGCGCCGTGTAGGCGACATCGTCGAGGTCGTCGCCCGCCACATTCACGTGCCCGACCTTGCGTCCGGGACGCGCCGTCTTGCCATACGTGTGGATCTTGGCCGCGGGGTGCTGCGCCATGACCGCGTCGAAGCGGTCTTCGAACGTGCCTTCGGCGGGGCCGCCGAGAATGTTCACCATCATCGACCAGGCAGCACGCGGCTGGGCGTCGCCCAGCGGAAGATCCGTGACCGCACGCAGGTGCTGTTCGAACTGGCTCGTGACAGCGCCATCCTGGCTCCAGTGGCCGCTGTTGTGCGGACGCATCGCCAGCTCGTTCACGAGAACGCGCTCGTCATCGGTCTCGAACAGCTCGACAGCCAGCATCCCGGTGACACCGAGCCCCTCAGCGATCTGCCGGCCGATGTCTTCCGTGATGTGCGCCAGGCGCTCCCCCGCGCCGGGAGCCGGAGCGATCGCCTCGGCGCAGACACCATCGCGCTGCACCGTCTCGACGATCGGATA
>NZ_JAJUFV010000138.1 GCF_029263575.1 Microbacterium sp.
CGCTCGTGATCGCTCTGCTGATCGCCGTCCCCTTCGGGATCGTGTCCGCCGTGCTGCGCGGCCGCTCCGGCGGAACTGCCCTCAACGTCACAGCGCAGACGCTCGCGGCCGTGCCGGTGATCTGGGCCGGCATGATGCTCATCGTCGTCTTCTCGGTGTGGCTCGGCTGGCTGCCGGCCCAGGGATTCCCGCGCGGCGGGTGGGATCAGCCCTGGCAGGCCTTCAGGTCATTGCTGCTTCCGGCGCTGACGATCGGGATCGTCGAGGGGGCGATGCTGCTGCGCTTCGTTCGCAGCGCGACCCTGCAGGCCCGCGGCCAGGACTTCGTACGCACCGCAGCCGCCAAGGGACTCAGCCGCAACCGCGCCCTCATCCAGCACGGCATCCCCGCCGTCGGCCTGTCGATCGTGACCGTCCTCGGCCTGCAGGTCGCCGGCATCATCGTCGGCTCCGTCATCATCGAGCAGCTGTTCACCCTGCCCGGCATCGGACGGATGCTGGTAGCCGATGTCGGTACGCGCGATCTGGTGAAGGTGCAGAGCGAGCTGCTCGTGCTCACCGGTCTTGTGCTCGTGGTCGGCTTCATCGTCGATCTCATCCATCACATCGTTGATCCTCGGCAGAGGGAGGCCGCCTGATGCCCCGCTGGCTGCGTTCGCTCTGGCAGAGCTCGACCGGCCGCTTCGGCCTGATTACGGTCATCGTGATCGCCGCCGTCGCCGCTGTCGCCGGGTTCTGGACGCCCTTCGATCCGCTCAACACCGATATCCCGAACCGCTGGGGAGCGCCGGGCTGGCCGCACCTGCTCGGAACCGACGGCACGGGCCGCGACATCCTGAGCCTCATCATGGCGGGCGCCCGCACAACCGTCTTCGTCAGCGTCGGTGCCGGCATCGTCGCCACCATCGTCGGCATCGCGCTCGCAGCGCTCGGCGCACTCACCGCACGCTGGATGCGCGAAAGCGTGGCCGTGCTCGTCGACATCCTCATCGCCTTCCCTGTGCTGATCATCGCCATGATGATCTCCTCGGTGTGGGGCGGGTCGCTGTGGGTCGTGATCTGGGCTGTCGGAATCGGCTTCGGCGTCAATATCGCCCGCGTGACGCGGCCCGAGCTGCGGCGTGTGCAGCAGAGTGACTTCGTGCTCGCGGGGAAGGCTGCCGGGCTCACGACGTCGCAGAACCTGCTTCGGCATCTGCTTCCCAACGTCGCCCCCGTGTTCATCGTGCAGCTGTCGTGGTCGATGGCCGTAGCCGTTCTCGCCGAAGCCGGTTTCTCCTACCTCGGCTTCGGGGCGTCCATCGTCGAACCGTCGTGGGGGATCCTCCTGGCCGATCTGCAGCGGTACATCAGCATCCATCCGCTCTCGGTGATCTGGCCGGGCGCAGCCATCACCATCACGGTGCTCGCACTGAACCTCCTCGGCGACGCACTGCGGGAGGCGACCGACCCGACCCTGCAACAGCGCTCGGCTGAGCTGCACACCCCGGCGGTGGTCGCGTGAGCCTCATCGTCACCGACCTCGTGGTCGACATCAATGGACGTCGCGTGGTCGACGGGGTCTCCTTCGAGGTGCCCGACGGCGCCAGAGTCGGGCTCATCGGCGAATCCGGCTCCGGAAAATCTCTGACGGCTCTGGCCGTTCTCGGCCTGCTTCCTGACGGCGCGCGCGCCAGCGGCAGCATCCGATGGAATGACATCGAGCTGATCGGCATGCCCGACCGCGAACTCGCCCGCTTCCGCGGCGACGACATCGGCATCATCTTTCAGGAGCCGCGCACGGCGCTGAACCCGATCAGGACCGTCGGCAGGCAGATCGCCGAATCCGTGCGCATCCACACCGGGGCGAGACGCCGCGAAGCGCACGAGCGCGCCATCGTCGAGGCCGGGCGCGTGCACCTGAGCGATCCGGAATCGATCGTGCGGAAATACCCGCACCAGCTCTCCGGCGGCCAGCGCCAGCGCGTCGCGATCGCGATGGCCCTCGCCTGCCGCCCGCGCCTGCTCATCGCGGACGAACCGACGACGGCGCTGGATGTGACGATCCAGGCCGAGATCCTGAGACTTCTGCTGTCGCTCACCGACGAGCACGGCATGTCGATGATGTTCATCACACACGATCTCGCCGTGCTCGCGCAGGTCGCCACGCACGGCATCGTGCTCGATGAGGGACGGGTGATCGAGAGCGCGCCCGTCTCGACGCTGCTGACGGCTCCGACATCGCCCATCACGCAGGCGCTTCTGCGTGATGCGACCGCGACGCTCTGGCGTCCGCGCGGGGAAGGCGGCGGCGCATGAGCCTCATCCAGGCGCGCGGGCTGAGTCGTGCATTTCCGCTGCCGCGGCGCACGCTGTTCGAACGCGCGAGCGCGCAGACAGCGCTGCATCCCACCGACCTCGACATCGCCGCCGGTGAGGCGGTCGGCCTGATCGGCGAGTCCGGTTCGGGCAAGTCCACCCTCGTTCGATTGCTGCTGGGGCTGGACCGCCCGACTTCCGGCACCGTCTCAATCGACGGACGAACCGTCGACGTGTCGCAGTCGGCCAAGCGGCTGCACTGGCTACGGCGACAGACCGGGATCGTCTTTCAAGATCCCTATGCCTCGCTGGATCCACGGATGAGCGCGGCGCAGCTCATCCGCGAGCCCCTCTGGGCCCTCGGCACCGAGGGCGATCATGATGCCCGCGTGCGCGAGGTGCTGATCCAGGTGGGCCTGGAGCCCGAGATGGCAGATCGCTACCCGCACGAGTTCTCCGGCGGCCAGCGCCAGCGCGTCGCCATCGCCCGTGCGATCGCGCATCGGCCACGAATCCTCGTCGGTGATGAGCCGCTCTCCGCCCTCGATGTCACCGTGCGGGCGCAGATTCTCGAGCTGCTCCAGCAATTGCTCGAACAAGAGCAGCTCACGCTGATCATCGTCTCGCACGATATCGGCGTCGTGCAGAATCTCTGCACGACCGTGGCCGTGATGAAGGACGGCCGGATCGTCGAACGCGGTTCGACGGACGACGTGCTGCTGAATCCGCAGCACGACTACACGCGCACGCTCCTCGCGGCGATTCCGGTCATCCCCGACGCGACGAGCGACGGCGCGGACGCGGAGTGAGCGACTTCTGCAGGTAAACCGTTCCCAGCGACCGGCCGAACTTGAATCCCACCCGGCCCATTCGCCCCACCTCGACGAAACCGAACTTCTCGTGCAGGCGGATGGATGCCTCAGCACCGGTATCGCTGATGACGGCCACGATCTCCCGCAGTCGAGCCTGCTCGCAGGCGTCGATGAGCGCTTGCATGAGCGCCGTCCCCAATCCCTTGCCGCCAGCCCCCGGGCCCAGATAGATCGAGAGCTCGGCTGTGTACCGAAACGCGGATTTCGACGCCCACGGCTGCACGAGCGCATAGCCGATCACCTGGTTCGACGGTGTCACCGCGACGAGGAACGGCAGCTTCACCGTCGACAGCTGTGCGAGCTTCTGCCGCCATGCGCGGTGCGTGCTGCGTTTCTCGTCGAAGGTGACCACCGAGTTCGCGACGTAGTGGTTGTAGATCTCGCGCACATCGGGCAGATCGCCGGCACGAGCCGGACGGATCGTGTACGCGAAGACGTCGGGGGCCGGTGCCGGGGCGCGCAGGTGGCGCGGCAATCGTCGTCTGCGGTCGCCGGGCTCGAATTGCATGGAGTCAGAATAGTGTCGGCTGGGCCACAGCATGCGCATCGTCGCCATCGACGCGCCAGTCGATCGGCGAGGCCTGCTGCGCAGCCAACAGCTCATTGACGCGGGAGAACGGCCGCGAGCCGAAGAACCCGCGCCGTGCCGACAGCGGTGACGGATGCGCCGACGCGATGATCGGAGTTTCGCCCAGCAGCGGGGCGAGGCCGGCGGCATCGCGACCCCAGAGGATCGCGACCAGCGGGGCTTCGCGTGCCGCCAAGGTCCTGATGGCCAGCTCGGTCACCTGCTCCCACCCCCAGCCGCGGTGGGATCCTGCCGCGCCGGGGCGCACCGTGAGCACCCGATTCAGCAGCATAACCCCCTGCTCGCTCCACGCTGTGAGATCGCCGTGCGAAGCCGGCGGTATGCCGAGATCGCTCTCGCGCTCGCGGTACATGTTCGCCAGGCTCCGCGGCACCGGTCGCACGCTGCGATCGACCGCGAAGGAGAGACCGACCGGATGCCCTGGCGTCGGGTAGGGATCTTGACCGGTGATGAGCACGCGCACATCACCGAGCGGCCTCTGAAACGCCCGCAGAACTTGATGCTCGGCCGGAAGAAAACCCTCGGGGTCGTGACGCAGCCGTTCGCCGATCTCGCCGATCTCGTCGGCGAGAGGTGCCAGCGCCTGCGCCCAGTCGCGGTCGATCAGCCCCTCCTCTGCCAGCTCGGGCAGCGGACGGATCAGCACCGGAGTCTCAGTCGTCGTCACCGCGAACACGCAGGGGGCCGCGCGCGAGCAGGTGCTGTGCCGACTGGGCGACGGGCCGCATGGTGATCAGGTCGAGATTCACCCGCCCGGGCGTCTCGAGAGCGTAGCCGATCACATCGGCGACGTCATCGGCGATGAGGGGTTCTTCGACACCGGCGTAGACGGAGTCTGCGGCCACCCGGTCTCCGCCGAGGCGGTTGAGGGTGAACTCCTCGGTATGCACCAGTCCCGGGGCCACCTCGACCACGCGCAGCGGCTCGCCGTTGAGCTCCTGACGCAGGGCATGCACGATCATCGACTCAGCCGCCTTGGCCGCGTTGTAGCCGCCACCGCCCGGATAGGCGACCTGCGCCGCCGTCGAGGTGACGAACACGAGGTCTGCGTGCCCGTCGGCCTCAGCGGCAGCCCGCAGCGCGGGCAGCAGAGCCGCCACGAGACGCTGCGTGGCGAGCACGTTCACGTCGTACATCCACTGCCAGTCGTCGGTGCTGCCGTCTTCGACACGGTCTGTGCCGCGCGCACCGCCGGCGACCTGCACGAGCGCGTGCACGGGGCCGGTTTCCTCCAGCTCGGCGACCAGAGCGGCGACGGCATCCGCATCGGTGAGATCGCACGAGACGGCCGCCGCGCCGGTCTCGTTCACAACCTCTTGCAGGCGATCCGCGCGTCTGGCGACGCCGACCACCTCCCACCCGCGCGAGCGAAGTCCGCGAACAGTCGCTGCGCCGATACCGGAACTCGCACCTGTGACCACTGCACGTCTGATCGTCATGCCTCCACCGTACGACCTTTTCGCATGATCTCCGCGTCGGCCGATATTACGTAACATTTCCCGACGCTTGTTGACACGTGCGTGCTCTGCGTACAGTCGCACCAACGGCATCCGCCATACCCGACTTCAATTCGTTCCAGGGGGAACAACATGTCCGCACCGGAAACCTGGCGTTTCGAGACCAAGCAGATCCACTCCGGCGCCGCGCCCGACCCTGTCACCAAGTCGCGCGCCACGCCGATCTACCAGACCACGTCGTATGTCTTCGACAACGCCGACCACGCCGCGAACCTGTTCGCCCTGGCCGAGTTCGGCAACATCTACACGCGCATCCAGAACCCGACCCAGGACGTCCTGGAACAGCGTCTGGCCGCGCTAGAGGGCGGCACGGGCGCACTGGTGCTCTCGAGCGGTCAGGCGGCTTCGACCTTCGCGATCCTGAACATCGCCGAGGCCGGCGACCACTTCGTCGCATCCAGCTCGATCTACGGCGGAACGTACAACCTGTTCAAGTACACCCTCGCCAAGCTCGGCATCGAGGTCACCTTCGTCGAGAATCAGGACGACCCCGACGAGTGGCGCGCCGCCATCCGCCCGAACACCAAGCTGCTGTTCGGCGAGACGATCGGCAACCCCCGCATCAACGTCCTCGACATCCGCACGATCGCCGACATCGCACACGAGAACGGCGTTCCGCTCATCGTCGACAACACGATCGCGACGCCGTTCCTGCTACGCCCGTTCGAGCACGGCGCCGACATCGTCGTGCATTCGGTCACGAAGTTCCTCGGTGGCCACGGCACCACGATCGGCGGCGCTGTCATCGACGGCGGCACGTTCGAGTGGTCGAAGAACGTCGAGAAGTTCCCCGGCCTCACTGAGCCCGATCCCTCGTACCACGGCGCCAGCTACACGACCGCCGTCGGCGACCCGCTCGCCTACATCATCAAGGCGCGCGTGCAGCTGCTGCGTGACCTCGGCTCCGCTATCTCGCCGCAGAGCGCCTGGAACCTCATCCAGGGCATCGAGACGCTGTCGCTGCGCGTCGAGCGTCACGTGCAGAACGCGCAGGAGATCGCCGAATGGCTCGAGAACAACGATGACGTGGCATCGGTGAACTACTCGGGTCTGCCCTCGTCGCCGTGGTACGCCAAGGCCAACGAGTACCTGCCGAGCGGCGTCGGCGCGGTGCTGTCGTTCGAGCTCAAGGGGGGCGTCGAAGCCGGCCGCGAGTTCGTCAACAGCCTGTCGCTGTTCAGTCACCTCGCCAACATCGGCGATGTGCGCTCGCTCGTCATCCACCCCGCGTCGACGACGCACTCGCAGCTCTCGCCCGAGCAGCAGCTCACCGCGGGTGTCACCCCGGGCCTGGTGCGCCTCTCGGTGGGTCTGGAGAACATCGACGACCTCAAGACCGACCTCGAGCAGGCTCTGGCTGCAGCACGTCGCGTCTCGGAGGCCGCTCGCGCCTGAGCATTCGGTTCTCGACAGCGAGATTGCATTGTGCGGGCGAGACCCGTCGCTTTCCGCGGCGTTTCATCCGCACAATGCAATCTCAGCGGAGCGCACATGTAACGTGCGCCCATGAGCGCGCGCGACAGGCGACAATGGAGGCATGGACTGGCAGAGCACCTCCGAAGACACCGTGCCCTCGGCCCGGGTGACGGCGGCTGATGCTCGACTGCTGCGCGCGCGCCCTCCGGTCACCGGCGCCTGGCGCGACGGCGATCCGGTCGGCGGCAGAAAGTTCGCCCGTTTCGGCCCGTTCCGCACCGAGAACGGCGTCGAGCTTCCCCACATCCGGGTGGCGTATGAGACGTGGGGCGAACTCAACGAGGCCCGTGACAATGCGATCCTCGTGCTGCATGCGCTCACCGGCGACAGCCACGTGCGCGGTGAGGCCGGAGCGGGGCACCCCACAGCCGGATGGTGGAACGACATCGTCGGCCCGGGCGCGGCGCTCGACACCGACCGCTGGTGCGTGATCGCGCCGAACATGCTCGGCGGATGCCAGGGCTCCACCGGCCCTGCCAGCATCGCCCCCGACGGCTACGAATGGGCTTCGCGCTTTCCGTACCTCACGATCCGTGATCAAGTGGCGGCCCAGGTGCTGTTGGCAGATTCGCTGGGAATCGAGCGCTTCTCGGCGGTCGTGGGCGGCTCGATGGGCGGCATGCACGCGCTGGAGTGGGCCGTCACCCACCCCGAGCGGGTCGAGCGGCTGGCTGTGCTGTCGTCTCCCCCGGTCAACACGGCAGACCAGATCGCTCTGAACTCGGTGCAGCTGGAGGCCATCCGCATCGACCCGAGCTATCAGGGCGGCGAGTACTACGACCTCTCCGACGGAGAGGGCCCCCACCGCGGCCTGGCACTGGCGCGCCGCATGGCGCTGCTGAACTACCGCAGTCCGATCGAGCTGAATCAGCGCTTCCAGCGCTCCTGGCAGTCCGGGCTCTCACCGCTCGGGCAGGGTGGGCGTTTCGCCGTCGAGAGCTACCTCGACTTCCACGGCAACAAGTTCACGCGCCGCTTCGACGCCAACAGCTACATCACGGTCGTCGAGGCCATGAGCTCGCACGATGTCGGCCGCGGACGCGGCGGCGTCGAAGAGGCCCTCCAGGCCGTGACCGCCACCACGCTCGTGCTCGGAATCGACACCGACCGGCTGTTCCCC
>NZ_JAJUFV010000139.1 GCF_029263575.1 Microbacterium sp.
CGCAGCGCGAGCACGATCGCCTGCACGCGGTCGCGCGCGCCGAGCTTCTGCAGGATCCGTGAGACATGCGTCTTCACGGTCGCCTCGCCGATGTACAGCCGGGCGGCGATCTCAGCGTTGCTCATCGCCTCGGTCATGAGCGCGAGCACCTCGGCCTCGCGATCGGTGAATGGCTCGGCCAGCGTCAGTGCAGGAACGGATGCCTCGGCGCGACCCGCGCCGTCAGCGGCAGTGGCATAGCGTCGCACGACGCGGCGGGTCACCTCGGGCGCCAGCATCCCGTCGCCTGCGGCCAGCACGCGCACGGCCGCGACGAGATCCTCGGGTCCGCTGTTCTTGAGCAGGAATCCGCTGGCACCGGCATCCAACGCATCGAAGAGATAGTCGTCGCGGTCGAAGGTCGTCACGATCGCGATCGCGGCGTGCACCGCGGGGTCGGCGACGATGCGGCGGGTCGCCTCGATGCCGTCCATATCGGGCATCTGCACGTCCATGCTGATGACATCGGGTTGCAGAGCGGATGCCGCGGCCACGGCCTCTGCGCCCGTCGACGCCTCTCCGACGACGGTGATGTCGGGCTGCAGGTCGAGGATCGTGCGAAACCCGGCGCGCAGCATCGCGTGGTCGTCGACGAGGAGGACGCGGATCGGATCGCTCATGCAACTGTTCCTGTCAGCTCGGCGGTTTCAGACAGCGGAACCTGCACGCGTACCCGCCAGCCCCCACGCTCACGGGGCGCAGATTCGATCGTGCCGCCGGAGGCGAGTGTGCGCTCACGCATGCCCAGCTGGCCCATGCCGCTTCGCGGCGCGAGCACAGGACGGCCCGTGTTCACGACTTCCAGTTCGATGTTCTCGTGGGTGTAGCGCAAGCGCACATCAGCGACGGCATCGGCACCAGCGTGACGGCGAGCGTTCGTGAGCGACTCCTGCGCGATGCGGTACAGATTCACCTGCACAACAGACGGCACAGGATGCTCATCGCCGACGACGGTGAACTCGGTCGGCATACCCGCGTCATTCGCCGACGCGACCAGCTGGGGGATGTCGGCGAGGCCGAGCGTGGAGGAGTCGTCGACGTCAGCGTCCGACGACCGCAGCGTCTCCAGCAGATGGCGCAGCTCGCTGATCGCGGTGCGGGCGGACTCTTCGATGCCGGTGAGGATCTGTGCCGACCTGTCGGGATCCTGACCGATCACCATGCGGGCGGCGCCGGCCTGCACGCCCATCACCGAGACGTGGTGGGCGACCACGTCGTGCAACTCGCGGGCGATGCGCACCCGATCGAGCGCGACGGCCTGAGCAGCCGTCACCTCGCGTTCACGCTCGAGGTCTGCGGTGCGCTGTTCGAGAGCATGCCGTTGCAGCGTCGCTTTCCAGGTGCGTTCGCCGAAGTAGTAGGCGCCGCCGAAGTAGAGCGCGTTCAGGAGCAGCTGCAGCATCATGAACGCGAGGTACGGAGACATCGCCCCCGCGATGATCTCTGCATCATTGGCAGTGTCGATGGCGTCGCGGTACATCGTGATGAACAGCCAGACGAACATGGCGATGATGATTCCCACGCGCGTGAGCATCGCCGCGCGACGGTCGTGCATCCAGGCGCCGACTGTGTACAGCGCGATGAACATGGCGATATTGCCCGCATACAGCTCCGGAATGCGCAGCGTGACCGCGATGAAGTACGCGATGGAGACGATGATGGCGACGTGTGCGGGCCAGACTCGGCGCCAGGCCAGCGGGATGGCGACGACGGCCAGATAGATCAGCGCCTGCCACAGCGGCGCCTGCTCATCCCCGTAGATCTCAGAGATCGCCGAGAGCGCCGCGCTGATGACGCCGGCGACGAAGACGACCACCGCCAGCAGCACATCGGCTTGTCGTTGGCGCGCCGTCAGCGCGCGACGGGATGTGGACATGCCCCCACGTTACGGGGGAGCGGATGCCGTGGCATCCGTCCTGCGGTGGATTTCGCTCGTCGGCCGTGCCTCGCTCGCTGGGCCGGTGGAAGCGTTAGGAAAAGATCATCGGCAGATCGTCATCGTCGTCGTCTGCCCCCAGTGCGAGATCGACGACCACCGGCACATGGTCGCTGGGCTGGACGCCCTTGCGCTCATCGCGGTGAATGGCGGCGCCGCTGACCGCATCGGCCAGAGCTTTCGAACCGAGCACGAAGTCGATGCGGATGCCCTCGTTGCGAGGGAACTTCAGCCGCTGATAGTCCCAGTACGTGAAGCCCTCGGGGATCAGCGGGCGAACGACATCGGTGAGGCCCGCGTTGCCCAAGGCGAAGAAAGCCGCGCGCTCTTCGGGTGAGACGTGTGTCGAGCGGCCCTCGACGATGTCGGGGTCACCGTTGTCGTGGTCGAAGGGGATGATATTGAAGTCGCCGACCAGGGCGAGAGGCAGCTCGGGGTTCTTCTGCAGCTCACCCGCCGCGTGCTGGCGCAAGGCTTCAAGCCAGTGCAGTTTGTACTGAAGGTGCGGGTCGTGGAGCGAACGGCCATTGGGTACGTACAGACTCCAGATCTTCACGCCGTCGATCG
This sequence comes from Microbacterium sp., assembly GCF_029263575.1. Lineage (GTDB taxonomy): Bacteria > Actinomycetota > Actinomycetes > Actinomycetales > Microbacteriaceae > Microbacterium. The sequence continues at coordinate 2,543 of NZ_JAJUFV010000139.1, forward strand.
TGGCGCCCAGAGCGCGGGCCTCGAGCGGAGCATCCGGGCCGTGGGTCGCTGAGCCTGTCGAAGCGTCCTTCGCGAACCCCGGCATACCGGTGAACGCCGTCTCGACATCGGTGACGGGTAGGCGACTGGCGATGGCGACGCCGTTCCACTGATTCAGCCCGTGCACCTCGACGTGGTAGCCGGCCTCTTCAAAGGGCTCGTACGGAAACTGCTCCGGCTTGCACTTGACCTCTTGCATCGCGAGCACGTCGATGTCTTCCCGCACGGCGAAGTCGACCGTGCGAGTGACGCGAGTGCGGATGGAGTTGACATTCCAGGTGGCCAGGCGCATGGCTCAAGCCTACGGGTGGTCGGGGACGTCAGCCGTTCTGCTAACGCTCGGCGGTCCCTGAGCGCGTCGCAGGGTCAGCTGTGCCGACCAGTACGCCGCGCGCCAAGGAGTGGAAGTGGCGATTGAAGCCGAGTACGGCGGGCGTCGCGCCGGCATCGAGGTCGAGGCTCTCCACATCGAGGGCGTCCACGACGAAGAAGTAGCGGTGCACCCCCGTGCCCTCGGGCGGGGCGGCTCCGATGAACTTCTCCAGTCGTGCCTCGTTCGGGAGCACGACGGTGCCCTGGGGCAGAGAGGCCGCCGTACCGGTGCCGGAGGCGAGCACCGTGGTGTCGGCGGGCAGATTGTATGCGGCCCAATGCCAGAAGCCCGATCCGGTCGGAGCATCCGGGTCGAAGCATGACACGGCATAGCTCTTCGTGCCGGCGGGGCCGGGCGACCACTGCAGTGCGGGCGAGCGATCTTCACCGCCGCGGTCGGACGACCAGGCGAACAGCGGCAGCGCCGCACCCGCTGTGAAGTCGGGGCTGGTGAGCTCGAGCGGTGCGAAGTCACGCAGCGTCGCGAGTTCGGCGTAGGGATCGTACGAGAGCATGTGGCCTCCTTCGAGTGACGTCTCCGGCCACGATAGCGACAACGGATGACATGCATAACTCAGCAAAGAACACGGTGATTCGTCGAGGGCGGGGTGCGAACAGCCCGATCGCACCCAGTTTTGCGGAGTTATGCACGGCGACGGCGCAATACACTGGTTGCCGTGACTCTCGACGCAGACCGCCGATCCCTGCTCGCCCTCATAGAAGACGAGGCGGTGTTCCACGGTGATTTCACGCTGTCCAGCGGTAAGAAGGCGACGTACTACGTCGATATGCGCAAGCTGACCCTCGACCACCGCGCAGCCCCCGCGATCGGGCGCGTCATGCTCGACCTCGTCGACGGCCTGGACGCCGTGGCGGTGGGCGGATTGACACTCGGCGCCGACCCCATCGCCAATGCGGTGCTGCACGCCTCGGTCGAGGCCGGTCGCCCGGTCGACGCCTTCGTCGTGCGCAAAGAGCCGAAGGACCACGGCCGTGGTCGCCAGATCGAAGGCGCTGATGTCGCTGGCAAGCGCGTGGTCGTGCTCGAAGACACGTCGACCACCGGCCAGTCCGCGTTGAAAGCGGTCGAGGTTCTTCGCCGCGAGGGAGCCGAGGTCGTCGCCGTCGCCGTGATCGTCGATCGCAAAACCGGTGCACAGGCCGCCATCGAAGCCGAAGGCCTGCAGTGGCTCGCAGCCTTCGACCTCGACGACCTCGGACTCGACGCACAGTGACCCGCTATGCTCTCGCCGTCGATGTCGGCGGCACGAAGATGGAGACAGCCCTCGTCACGGACGACGGTGTGCTGGTCGACGGCAGCCGATCTCGCAGCGCGACGGGGCGCAACGCAACCGCCGCGTCCCTCGATGCCGCCGTGCAGCAGGTCGTCGAGCATGCCCTGTCGCGCCTGCCAGAAGGGGCTGAGCTCGTCGGCGCCGGCATCGGCAGCGCCGGACCGATCGAGCGTGACTCCGGCTGCATCTTCCCGGTCAACATGCCCGAGGCGCTCGGATACGCATTGGCGGATGCGGTGCGCCGCGCGGCATCCGACATTCTCGACCACGACGTGCGAACGGTCTTCGGGCACGACGGCGGAGCGCTCGCGCTCGCCGAAGCATGGCTCGGCTCCACCCGAGAGGCGAAGTCGTCCCTGTCGATCGTCGTCTCCACCGGGGTGGGCGGCGGCTTCGTCGTCGGGGGGCAGTACATCGCCGGAGCGTCGGGAAACGCCGGCCACCTCGGCCAGGTGCGCCGGGAGAGCGGGCTGACACTGGAGCAGATCGCCTCGGGGCCAGCCAGCGCTGCGTGGGCGCAGGAGCAGGGTTGGACGGGGTCGACCGGCGAAGACCTCGCCCGCGATGCCGCATCCGGTGACCGTATCGCGCGCGCTGCCATCGAGCGTTCCGCACGTGAGGTGGGCCAGGCGCTGGCGGATGCCGCGACCCTTGTCGACCTCGACCTGATCGCGATCGGCGGCGGTTTCTCCCGCGTCTCGGACGACTACATCGACCTGGTGCAGCAGGCGCTCACGGACAGCGCGGCCCACGACTACTCACGCCGGGCGCGCGTCGTGCGTTCGGGTCTGGGGGACGAGGGCCCGCTGATCGGTGCGGCTGCGCTCGTGCTGCGCTGAACGCGGCCGTCGTAATACGCCAGCGCGTGATCGATGCCGAGAGGGTAGTTTTGACATCGTGACCACTCCCATCGACGCCACCACGACTTCCGCCTGGGCCGAACTCACCGCGCACAAGAGCGGCTTCACCCCCGACCTGCGCGGCTGGTTCGACAGCGACCCCGGTCGTGTCGAGCGGCTGAGCTTCGATCTCGCTGACCTGCGCGTCGACCTGTCGAAGAACCTGATCGATGACGGCATCCTGGCGTCGCTGGTGAAGCTGGCCGAGCAGACCGGCGTGGCCGAGCGCTTCGCCGCCATGCAGCGCGGTGAGCACATCAACACGACCGAGGATCGCGCCGTGCTGCACACGGCCCTCCGCCGCCCCGCTGGTGCACAGTCGGCACTCACCGTCGACGGGCAAGACATCGACCACGATGTGCACGAGGTGCTCACCGCCATGACCGCCTTCGCCGAGCGGGTGCGCTCGGGCCAGTGGCAGGGCGTGACCGGCAAGAAGGTCACGCACGTCGTGAACATCGGCATCGGCGGCAGCGACCTCGGGCCGGTCATGATCTCGGCGGCCCTCGAGCCCTACGCCACCGCCGGAATCCAGGCGCGCTTCGTGTCGAACATCGACCCTTTCGATATCGCTGAGAAGACGAAGGACCTCGACCCCGAGACCACGCTGTTCATCGTGGCATCCAAGACCTTCACGACGCTCGAGACGCTCACCAACGCCCGTCTCGCCCGTGACTGGCTGTGGTCGGGTCTCGTCGCCGCCGGTGCGATCGAAGACACCGCACAAGCCAAGACGGATGCCGTGGCCCATCACTTCGCGGCTGTGTCGACTGCGCTCGACAAGGTGGCCGACTTCGGCATCGACACCGACAACGCGTTCGGCTTCTGGGATTGGGTCGGCGGTCGTTACTCGGTCGACTCCGCCATCGGGCTGTCGGTGATGATCGAGGTGGGACCGGAGGCGTTCAGCGAGCTGCTCGGCGGTTTTCACGCGGTAGACGAGCACGTGGCATCCGCTCCGCTCGATCGCAACGTTCCCGTCCTGATGGGGCTGCTCAACGTCTGGTACACGAACTTCCTCGGCGCACAGTCGCACGCCGTGCTTCCCTATGCCCAGCAGCTCAGCCGCTTCGCGGCGTATCTGCAGCAGCTGACGATGGAGTCCAACGGCAAGTCGGTGCGCTGGGACGGCTCGCCTGTCACGACGGACACGGGCGAGATCTTCTGGGGCGAGCCGGGCACGAACGGCCAGCACGCGTTCTATCAGCTGATCCACCAGGGTACCCGCCTGATCCCGGCCGACTTCATCGCTTTCGTCAACCCGGCGTATCCGCTGACGGACGACGGGCGCGACGTGCACGGACTGTTCCTGGCGAACTTCCTCGCGCAGACCAAGGCGCTCGCCTTCGGCAAGACCGCCGAGGAGGTCGAGGCCGAGGGGACGACCGGAGCTCTCGTCGCCGCACGCACCTTCAGCGGCAACCGCCCGACGACGTCGATCTTCGCACCCGCGCTCACCCCGCGGGTGCTCGGCGAGCTGATCGCGCTCTATGAGCACATCACGTTCACCCAGGGTGTGATCTGGGGCATCAACTCCTTCGACCAGTGGGGCGTCGAGCTCGGCAAGCAGCTCGCCCTGCAGATCGCGCCGGCGATCGAGGGCGATGCCGCGGCTATTGAGGCGCAGGATGCCTCGACCCAGGCGCTGCTGGCCTACTACCGCGAGCACCGGGGGTAAGCCGCCGCCGTTCGAATCGCGGGTCAGCGTCGGTCGTCGTCCCAGGGGCCTTCCCACCAGTTGCCCGAGCGGCCGTCGTCGTCGCCACGTCGGCGAGAACGGACGAACTGCACGACGAACAGCGTGAGCGTCGACAGTCCGATCAGGATCGTCACGAGGAACCAGATGTCGCGCTCGCTCATGGCCTTCTCCCTTCGGCGGCGTCAGCCACGATCTTCGCGATGCGCGCCGCCGTGGTCTCAGGTCGCTTCGCCGTGGCGATGTGGGTGAGGCCGACCTTCTTCGCTGACTTCGGGAAGGCATCCCAGTTGGCGCGGGCGACGGGCGCGGCATCCAGTGCGGCGGTGAGTTCGGCGGGCTCGATGCCTGCTTCGGGGCCGTCGAGCATCTCCCACGTGCCATTCGCCTTGGCGATCTCGATCGCGCGGATGCCAGCCGGAGCGAGCAGCCCGTCCGCCTCGAGCGACGCGATGCGCGCCTTGTTGGTCGCCGCCCACCCGCTCGACGGTCGTCGCGGTGAGAACCACTGACCGTTGCCCTCGGGGAAGGTGCGGGTCGGCCCGTCGATCCAGCCGAAGCACAGCGCCTGTCGAACGGCGTCGTCGTAGAGCATCGTCGCGGATGCGCCGCGCACATTCAGCAACCATACGCCGGTGGATTCGGCGTGGTTCTTCTCAAGCCAGGTGCGCCAGGCCGCGGCATCCGCCCGCTCGATGCGCTCGCCCTCGTCGAGAACGCCCATGCTCAGCCGGCGGTCGGCTCGGGAAGCAGGTCAGCGACCGAGTCGACAATCTCGCTGGGGCGGAACGGATACTTCTCGATCTCAGCCTGATCGCTGATGCCGGTCAGAACGAGCACGGTGTGCAGGCCCGCCTCGATGCCGGCGACGATGTCGGTGTCCATGCGGTCGCCGATCATGCCGGTCTTCTTC
>NZ_JAJUFV010000140.1 GCF_029263575.1 Microbacterium sp.
CATGGTGTCGCGTGCGGTGCCGTGCACCTGCGGCGAGCAGCGCAGCGAATAGGCGTCCTGCACGCGACCGTCCTCCGGTCCGCGATGGCTGGCGACCATGGGCGAGTCCGTGAGAAAGGCACGGAGGTTCGCGGCGGACGCGGCTTGCCCGTCCTGCGGACGCAGCGCCATGAGGTCGGCGGCGAACACGGCATCCGTGCCGAGCTGGCTCTCGACCGACATGGCGGCTGCGAGATCGGCGGTGGTGACGAGCGTCTCGAGGTCATGCAGTGCGAGCAGCAGCATGCCGAGCATGCCGTCGGTGCCGTTGATGAGGGCCAGCCCCTCTTTCTCTTCGAGGACCAGGGGCTCGATGCCGGCGGCAGCGAGCGCTTCGGATGCTTCGACGGTCGAGGGGCCGCCCACGCGCACCTCGCCCTCTCCCATCGCGGCGAGCGCGATGTGCGACAGCGGGGCGAGGTCGCCGGAGCATCCGAGCGATCCGTACTCGCGGACGATCGGGGTGATTCCGGCGTTGAGCATGGCGGCATAGGTCTCGGCGACGACAGGCCGCACGCCTGTGCGTCCGGTGGCGAGAGTCTGCAGGCGCAGCAGCTGCAGGGCGCGAACGACCTCGGTCTCGACTTCAGCGCCGGTGCCGGCGGCGTGCGAGCGGATGAGGCTCGCCTGCAGCTGGCGTCGCCGGTCGGATGCGATGAAGGTCGTCGCGAGCGCGCCGAAACCGGTCGAGACGCCGTAGTGCGGATGCGGGTCGGCTGCGAGGGCATCGATCACGCCACGGGTCTCGGCGATGCGGTCGAGCGCCGCGCTGGCGATTTCGATCGGGGCTCCGTCACGTGCGACCGCGACGACATCGGCGGCCGTGAGTGTGGCGGCGCCGATACGAATGGGTTGGGTCATGGCTCGATTCCACACCCTTGGCGTGGCGGCGACCAGTGGCGCGTGGCATCCTGTGTCTGTGATCTCAGACAATCATGACGCGTCTCGACCGCAGGTGCCCGCGGCCGATCAGACGCTACGGATTCTGCGCCATCTGGCGACGCGCCCGGCGCCGGTCGCGGCATCCGCCATCGCTCGCGATCTCGACCTGCCCCGTTCGACCGTCTACCACCTGCTGAGCACACTCGCCGATCACGGGTTCGTGCTGCACCTGCGCGAGGCGCGGCGCTGGGCGTTGGGTACCGCTGCCTCGGAGCTCGCCGGAGGCTTCGCCCGCCAGCAGCCTCTCGCGCGTCTGGGCCGCCCGCTCGTTGCCGCCCTCGCCGACCGGCTGGGCGAGAGCACACACCTGGGCGTGCTGAGCGGATCGGATGTCGTCTACATCGTCGAAGAGCGCGCTCCGCGCCGGCCGGCTCTGGTCACCGACGTCGGCGTGCGTCTGCCCGCGCACCTGACGGCGACGGGCCGTGCGATGCTCGCCGCTCTCCCCCGTGAGCAGGTGCGAGCGCTGTATCCGGGCAGCTCGGCGTTCTCCACGCGCACCGGCATCGGCCCCGGCAGACCCGGGGAGTTGCGTGAGCTGCTGCGCAGCATCCGCGCGGCAGGATACGCCTGCGAAGACGGCGAGGTCACCGACGGCACGCGCTCGGTAGGCGCGACGGTTCTCGATGCATCCGGGTGGCCCATCGCCGCGGTCGCCGTCACCTGGTCGCGTGGCACCGGACCGAGCGGGACGGATGCCGCGACCGCTGTCGTCGAGGCGGCCCAGGAACTGCAGCGGCGCCTGCGCTGACGACTACGCTCGAAGGGTGCTCGAGACTCTCACCGGATTCGCCGTGGTTGGCCTCGCTATCGCCGTCGGCTACATCATCGGGCGCATCGATCTGCTCGGACAGCACGCCCGGTACGTGCTCGGACGTCTGACTTTCTTCGTGTTGAGTCCGTTTCTGCTGTTCACGGTGCTCGCGCAGGCCGACGCACGGGTATTGTTCTCGGCTCTGCTGCCGGTGTCGGCCGTCGCCGCGGTCGCTGTCATCGCGGTGTATGCGCTGGTGGCGAAACTGATGTGGAAGCGCAGCGTCGGAGACACCGTCATCGGCGCGCTGGCCGCCGGGCAGGTGAACTCGAACAACATCGGCATCCCGCTGTCGCTGTACCTGCTCGGCAGCGCGGCCTACCCGGCGCCCGTCATCCTCATGCAGTTGCTGGTGTTCACGCCGATCTCGCTGACGATCCTCGATACGGTCACGAGCGGGCGGGCTTCGCCCTGGCGCACCTTCGTCCGCACCACGACGAACCCGATCATCCTGGGCTCTGCCCTCGGCACACTCGTGTCGGTTCTGGGCATCGAGCTCCCGCCGATCGTGATGGAACCGGCCACCCTACTGGCGAACGCGTGTGTTCCCGTACTGCTGATCAGCTACGGCATCTCACTGTTCGGACAGCGCGTGCTCGGCACCTCGGGACACCGGCGTGACGTGCTGCTGGCGAGCACGCTGAAGCTGTTGGTCATGCCCACGATCGCATGGGTCGTCGCCGAGTTCTTGTTCGGCCTTTCGACGCACGAGGTGTTGATCGTGGTGGTGCTGGCCGCTCTGCCGACCGCACAGAACGTCTTCAACTACTCGCAGCGCTATGACATCGCCGAAGCCCTCTCGCGAGACACCGTGTTCATCACAACGGTGGGCTGCATCCCGGTGCTGATCGGGGTGACGCTGCTGCTGGGGTGAGACCACACGTGTTTGGCAGAGTGAGGGTATGAGCGCACTTCGCATCCTCCACCTCAGCGACACGCACGTCGCCGGCGACGGCGGCCGCCACTACGGCGTCGTCGACACCGCTGAGCACCTCCAGCGTGCGCTCGCACACGTCCAGCGGTTGAACATCGACCTCGTCGTCGTCTCCGGCGATGTCAGCGACGACGGCTCGGAGGAGTCATACCGTCAGATTCAGGATGCCGTGACCGGCTGGGCCGCAGGGCATGGCGCCCGTGCGGTGTTCGCGATGGGAAACCATGACGATCGCGCGGGCTTTCGTGCGGTGCTCGGTGGCGGTCAGCCCGGTGCCGACGAGACCGTGCTCGGAGGCGACGACCCGGCGCGTCCGGTTGCGTCGGTCGCCGAACACGACGGATGGCGGGTCGTGGTGCTCGACAGTTCAGTGCCCGGAGCCGGTTACGGCACGCTGGAGCCGGAGCAGTTGCAGTTTCTGCGCGATGCCATCGCTGCGCCATCTGCTCACGGCACGATCGTTATCGTGCATCATCCGCCGGTTCGGGCACAGACCGATCTGCTGCAGGCTCTCGCGCTCGACGAGTACGACGCCCGTGATTTCATCGAGGTCGTCCGGGCCAGTGATGTGCGCGTCGTGCTGTCGGGGCACTACCACCACCCGATCGTCGAGGTCGTCGCCGGTGTGCCAGTCGTCGTCGCCCCGGGCGTGACGAATGTCGCGAGGGCATTCGAGGATCCGAACGAAGAATCGGCGCTCGACGCCTTCGGCGGTACGTACATCGAGATCGACGGCGATCACGTGCGTACGGTGCCCTTTACCGAGCCGTTGACCCCCGTCGAGGTCGTGTTCCATCTGGATGCCGACGTGGTGGCGCAGGTTATCCGGGATGCCGGACGCCAAAGTTGACTGCTGTTCAGCTGAACGCCTCGTGACCGATTCCGGGGGTGAGGAAACATCTCTAGTTGCCGCTGTCTACTGACGACCAATACGTATTAAGTGAGTGCCACAAGCCAACGACGAAACGCAATCAGGGCGCTGACGCTAGTACACGATCAACGGGGCTCGGCCAGCGCCCGTAGTACAAGGAGATATGGATCATGCGACTCGAGACCGCTTCGTGCGCGACCGCAGCGCCTGCGGAAGCGGAAGCGGCCATTGTCAGTGCGCATTCTGCATCGAGCCATGCGACACTCATAAAGAATTACGCGCACGGACCGGTCCAGCAGCCGACGTGGACGCGCATACACGAAGCTTTCGAGGCGCAGGCCCACCAGCGCCCAGAGGCCATCGCCGCAGAGCACCGCGGCGATGCTATCAGCTATGGCGAGCTGAACAGACAGGCCGAGCTGCTCGCGGATGCCCTGCGCGCCCGTGGTGTGCAGCACGGCGACAGGGTCGGGCTCTTCCTCGAACGCTCCATCCCGATGCTGGTCGGCATCCTCGGCATTCTCAAGGCCGGCGCGGCCTACGTTCCTCGCCACGTCGGCATCGATCCAGTCAGCCAGCTCGAACAGGTCGCGCACATTGCCGGCATCTCGGTGGTACTGACGCTGCAGAAGATACTGCCGGTGCTCGAGTCAGCCGCATTCGATGAGGTCGTAGCGATCGAGCAGGTGATCGCCGATGACACGATACCGGCACGCTCGACGATCGACCGCGGTCAGCCCGCTCAGACGGAAGCCGCCGACGACGACCTCTGCTTCGTGCTGTTCACATCGGGAACGACAGGCGTGCCCAACGGCGTGCGCGTCACGCATCGCAACGTGTGCAACATCGTACTCACGGCGCCGGGAGATCTCGGCATCCGATCAGGAACCAAGGTCTCGCAGATCTTGAGCATCGCGTTCGACATGGCCGCCTGGGAGATTCTCGGGTGCCTGTCGCACGGCGGCACGCTTCTGATCCGCGGCGACGACCTGGAAGAGGTCGTGCGCTGTGCCGATGTCGTGATCGCGACGCCGAGCATCCTCAGCTCTTTCGACGCGGATCGCTGCCGCAACGTGCGCACGGTCGCGGTCGCTGGTGAACCCTGCCCTCATTCGCTCGCTATGAAATGGGCCGAGTTCGCCACGTTCTACAACTCCTGCGGCCCCACTGAGACGACCATCGTCAACACCATGCACCGCGTGCGGCCGGGCGTCGAGTTCTCAATCGGCGGCCCGACGCCCAACAACTCCGTCTACGTGCTGGATGCTGATCTGAATCCGTGTGCAATAGGCGAGATCGGCGAGATGTGGGCCGGCGGAGACGGCGTGACGGCCGGCTATCTCGGCAACGATATCCTGACGGCAGAGCGCTATCGCCCCGATCCGTTCCGAGGGGATGGACGGATGATGTTCCGCACCCGCGATCTCGGCCGCTGGAACAACAACGGTGAGCTCGAGCACCACGGGCGCACAGACGATCAGGTCAAGGTGCGAGGTTTTCGGGTCGAGCTCGACGCCGTCTCCGGTGCGCTCGAGTGTGCCCCACAGTGCGTACAGGCGGTCACCCTCAAACTCGACGCCCGCTCGCTCATCGCCTTCGTGCACCCCAGCACGGTCGACCTGTCGGTTGCCCGACAGGCAGTGAACCTGCGCCTCGCCTATTACTGTGAACCATGGCTGCTCTTCGCCATCGACGAGTTCCCCCGCACGAGTCGGGGAAAGATCGACAAGAATGCCCTGTTGGCGTACGCCACCCGCCATGCCGAAAACCTCGACCCGACCGCGAAGCACGACTTCGTCGTCGAAGGGAGCCTCGACGCGTGAACGAACGCGCCCTGCAGGAGGTCACTCTGCCTCCCCAGCACCACGTGCTACGACGCATGTGGCGGCATCCGCTCTTGATGCATTACTGGCGCCTGGCTGTCGCTGTCGTGTTGACTAACGTGATCATCATCGTGGTGATGATGGCGAACGTCGACACATCGCTGGTCGGTCTTCCCACGTCGGCCCTCGCCGACCTCATGCTGGGCAACTTCGCTGTTGCGTTCGTGGTGCGTCAGCAGCGAGTGATCAATCTCTTCTTCTGGCTGGCAACGCGCGTGCCGAAGCACTGGCCGCTGAGCGTGCGGTGGACAGCCGGCAAGGTGTATCACTTCGGCGGTCTGCACGTCGGAGGATTCTTCGTCGGCACGCTGCTGTTGGGGGCCCTGGTTGTGCGGTGGTATCTGGAATCGGCCGCCGTCTCCGTGCTCGTGATCGGCACGACGCTGCTGCTGGTTCTCCTGGCGATGATCATCACGTCGCTGCCGGCGATCCGCTACCCTCGACACGACCTCTTCGAGCGGGTCGCGCGCTTCGGCACGTGGGCATCGCTGCCGCTGTTCTGGGTGCTCACGGCGCTCATTCTGACGCCGGAGGGCGAGGCCTTCACTCTGCTGCACCCGCAGTACCTCGTGCTCGCGCTGATCACGCTCAGCGTCATTCTGCCGTGGCTGCGCCTGCGCCGCGTGCCGGTGGACATCCATCGACCGTCAGGGCACGTCGCGATCGCCGACTTCGACCACGGGGTGACGCCGTTCGCGGGTTCGTCCACCGAGCTCAGCCGCAGTCCGCTGCTCGAGTGGCACTCGTTCGCGAACGTGCCCTCCCCCGACCGAGAGGGCTTCCGCCTCACCATCTCGCGCGCCGGCGACTGGACCGGATCATTCATCTCGGATGCCCCGGAGCACATCTGGGTCAAGGGCATTCCGACGGCCGGCGTCGGCAACATCGAGACGCTGTTCCATAAGGTGCTGTGGATCGCGACCGGCAGCGGCATCGGCCCGTGCCTGCCGCATCTGCTCAAGCAAGAGGTGCCCGCGCATCTGGTGTGGTCGACCCGCGACCCGCGGGTCACGTACGGAGACGAATTGGTCGAAGAGATCCTTTCTGTGCAGCCGGATGCCGTCATCTGGAACACGCAGGTTGACGGCAAGCCCGACATGGTGCGACTGGCCTACCAGGCTTATGTCGAAAGCGGCGCCGAAGCTGTTATCTGCATCTCCAACCGCAAACTGACCTGGGAGGTCGTGTACGGCCTGGAGAGTCGAGGCATTCCCGCCTTCGGCGCGATCTGGGATTCATGAAAGGCAGAACTGACATGGCATCCGAAACAGTACGAGTAGAGCGCTCCGGGCATTTCGTGCGGGTGACGATCGATCGGCCCGCGAAGCTGAATGCGCTCTCGGCCGAGGTGCTCACGTCCATCGACGATACGTTCGCCTCGCTCGCTGACGAGCCTCTCGGCGCTGTTCGCGGCGCGATTCTCGCCGGTGCAGGAGGCCGGGCGTTCGCGGCGGGTGCCGATATCGCCGAGATGGCGCGCATGAGTCCCGAAGAAGGTGCCGATTTCGCCCGCCTCGGCCAGGAGGCCACCACGCGGATCGAGGACGCTCCTTTTCCTGTCATCGCCTGCGTCGACGGCTTCGCCTTCGGCGGCGGATGCGAGTTGGCGATGGCCTGCGACTTCATCTACGCGACCGAGGCTGCACGCTTCAGTCAGCCAGAGGTCAGTCTGGGTCTGATCGCGACGTTCGGTGGTTGTGTGCGCCTGGCGCACCTGGTCGGACCCGCGCGGGCAAAAGAGATGCTCTACACGGGCAAGAGCCTCACCGCACAGGAAGCTCTCACCTACGGTCTCGCCGCCGCTGTGCTTCCCGACGCCGAGTCACTGTTCAGCGCAGCCGAAGACACCTTGCGCCTGATCGCGACGCGCTCGCCGAACGCAGTGGCGATCAGCAAGCGCGTCGTCCAAGAGTCCTATAACCGCCCCGTCGCCGAAGGGCTAGCAGCCGAACAGGCCGGCTTCGCCGACGCGCTGCGCAGCCCCGAGAGCACGCAGGGTATGACGGCGTTCCACGACAAGCGCCCGGCAGGATTCGAGACGCGCTGAGCTATCTAGGAAAGATGCGCGCTTGCGGTGGATCTGAGGGTGTCTGGGTTCACGACATACGTCACAGGTGATACGTCGCTGATGTCTCGCGACATAGGAGACGGATGTCGCGAGACATCACACGGTGGACCTAAGGGTGTCTGGGTTCACGACATAGGTCACAGGTGATAGGTCGCTCATGAGTCGCGACATAGGTCACATGCTGAAAGCATGTCGAAGCACCG
>NZ_JAJUFV010000141.1 GCF_029263575.1 Microbacterium sp.
CCAAGGCCTCGGGGCAACCGGTCTAGTCGCGAACCTTGTTGCCGCGGCCGACGATCAGACCGTAGATCAGCAGCACGATGATCGCGCCGCCGATGGCGAGGGCCCAGGTCGACAGGCTCCAGAACTCGTTGAGACCGACGCCGAAGATCAGGCCGCCGAGCCAGCCGCCGAGAATGGCTCCGACGACGCCGAGGATGAGTGTCATGATCCAGCCGCCGCCCTGCTTGCCGGGCAGGATCAGCTTGGCGATCGCGCCGGCGATCAATCCGAGGATGAGAAATGCCAAGAAACCCATGATGTGTGCTCCTTCTCTGTAGCGGTGAGATAAGAATGCTCCTGTTCATGAGAATTCGCCAGACCCTTGTGATCGTGCCTCGAATATGCAAAAAGGGCTCGTTTCCGAGGAAACGAGCCCTTTTCTGGAACCGGGTGCGAACTAATCGCCGCGAGCGATGGCGATGATGCGCAGGATCTCGACGTACAGCCACACGACGGTGACCATGATGCCGAAGGCGCCCATCCACCCGAGCTTGCGCGGGGCGCCGTTGCGCACGCCCTGCTGGATCTGGTCGAAGTCGAGCACGAGCGAGTAGGCGGCCATGAAGACCACGAGCACGCCGATGATGAGGCCGAGCGGGATTCCCATGATCGTCGCGCTGCGGAGGCCAAAGGCGCCGTCGACGACACCCGTCCACATGAGCACCATGTTCAGCAGGGAGAAGACGAGATAACCGATCATCGCGATCATGAAGACCTTCGTCATCTTCTTGGAGGCGCGGATCTTGCCGCTGGCGAAGAGGGCGAGGGTCACGCCGACGACCGCGACGGTCGCGAGTGTCGCCTGCATGACGATGCCGGGGTACATGGTCTCGAAGAACGCCGAGATGCCACCGATGAAGAGCCCCTCGAAGGCGGCGTAGGCGAAGATGAGCGCCGGGCGCACCTTCTTGCGCGACGTGAAGATGACGACGAGTGCGAGGACGAAGCCACCGAGCGCGCCGACGATCATCGGAACCATCGTGCTGGGTGCGCCATACACGGCCTGCAAGCTACCGCCGAGGGTCCAGACCCAGCTGATGACGGCGGTGACGAGAAGGACGCCGAACAGGCCGGCTGTCTTCCAGACGGTGTCTTCGACGCTCATGCGGTCGGTCTCGATGGCACCGGCCGACGGAGCGGCATACATGCCTTCGAGGTGCGCGTTCGAGGCGGCATCCACCGCACCGTGCTGGAATGAAGCGGTCTGAGCGCCGGCCTGCGGGCCGCCGGGGTAGGTCGCGACATTGCGCGGATCCTGCGCTTTGAATGCCGGGTCGTTGAATGCGAAGTTGCTCATGTTGGGCCTTACTCCAGAGGTGGTTTGAAGGTCGCTTTCCTCTACGATACCGGGCGAATTCTATGGATGGGGTGTTCTAACCTGAGATCATGCCCAGGAAGTTTCCGCTCGTCATCGGTCACCGGGGCGCCCCGGGCTATCGTCCCGAGCACACGCGGTCTTCCTATGAGCTCGCACTGGCGCTGGGAGTGGATGCCGTCGAGCCCGACATCGTCGCGTCGAAGGACGGTGTGCTCGTCGTGCGGCACGAGAACGAGATCTCCACGACGACCGATGTCGCCGATCGCCCGGAGTTCGCCGCCCGCAAGACCACCAAGCGCATCGACGGGCAGGCTCTGACCGGCTGGTTCACCGAGGACTTCACGTGGAACGAGCTCTCGACCCTGCGATCCCGTGAGCGACTCCCCGAATTGCGCACGTCGAGCGCCAGCTTCGACGACGCGCAAGGCGTGCTGCGCCTGATGGACGTGCTCGACATCGTGCGCGCCGCATCGCTCGAGCACGGGCGCGAGATCGGCGTGGTGCTGGAGATCTAGCACGCGACGTATTTTGCGAGCATCGGGCTCGATCTGGTTCCGCTCATCGTGCGTGAAGTGACGGATGCCGGATGGGCAGACGGCGAGCTGCCGCTGATCATCGAAGCCTTCGAATCCACCGTGCTCGCGCAACTGCGGGCGGAGGGCATCGCCGCGTCGTACGTGTATCTGATCGAGGCATCCGGCCGGCCCTACGACCAGGTCATCGTGCACGGTCGTCAGGCTCCGACGTATCGCGAAACAGTGACGCCGCGTGGGCTCGACGCGCTGACCGGCGCCGTCGACGGCATCAGCGTCAACAAGCGGATGCTGCTCGCAAAAGACAGCTCGATCGTGGCAGACGCGCATGCGCGCGGGCTTCAGGTTTTCACCTGGACAGCGCGACCCGAGAACGCGTTCCTCGCGAAACGCTTCCGCGGGAGTGGGGACCGCACAGCCTACGGCGACTACGAAGCCGAATGGGGGGCGCTCGCGCGTACGGGTGTCGACGGCGTCTTCGTCGACCATCCCGATCTCGGCGTCGGCTTCTTTCGCCCCTGAGCCTGCCCGATCCGCGGGCGTGCCGTGTGAAACTGCATTGTGCGGATGACTTCGCGCGGAATGCCGACTGTTTCATCCGCAGAATGCAATCTCGGGGGGCGGGGGAGCCTCGGGGTGCGGGGCGGGTGGCCATCGATCGTTCACCTGGCGGACATCTTTTCGACGTCGGACCTTCAGCGCGACTCGATGGGCTGAACGCAACCCGTTCCCTCTTGACTCTGGAGTCACATGTCTCGCCTGCATCGTGGGCTTGCGACGACGGCGGTGTGCGCGATGAGCGCAGCCGTGCTGATCGCCGCCCCAGCCACTGCCGCTGAAGAGCCGCTCGGCATCCGCATCAACGAACCCGCATTCTCATCCGACATCGTGATCAACGAGATCGTCTACGACGACATCTCGGGCATCCCCACCGACAGCATCGAGTTCTTCAACAAGGGCGATGAGAGCGTCAGCATCGCGGGTTGGACCTACACCGACGACAAGAACGAGGAGTTCGGCATCTTCGCGGCCGGCACCGAGCTCGCTCCCGGCGAATACCTCGTCGTCGAGAACGGCACCGACTTCGAATTCGGCCTTGGCAAGGGCGACGCCGTCGTCCTGAAAGACGGCACGGGCGCGACCGTCGACGAGTACGCCTACGAGAACACCGCTCCGATCGCGGTGTGGGCGCGCTGCCCCGACGGAACCGGCGACTGGGCGCACGCGACCGAGGTGACACTCGGTGCGGCGAACAACTGCGCCCTCGCCCCGGTTCCCGGCTCTGTCGTGCTGAACGAGATCGACTCGCAGCCGTCCGACTGGGTGGAACTGTACAACCCGGGCACGGAGCCGTTCGATCTCTCGGGCTTTGAATTGCGCGACAACTCCGACGACCACCGCTGGTCGTTCCTCGCGGACACCTCGATCGCCGGCGGCGAATTCCTCGTGGTCGAGGCCGACGCCATCGGCCTGGTCGACGGCGAGCAGTCACGTTTTGACGCTGCGATCGGCATCGGCAGCACGGATGAGATTCGCCTGTTCGACGCCGCAGGTGTTCTCGTCGACCGCAGTGGTGCGTGGGAGGGGCACGCGAACATCGACGGCGACGCCGCCGCTGCCACGCTCGCGCGCTGTCCAGACGGCACCGGCGACTTCGTGCTCGCCTACGCGACAAAGGGCGCGGCCAACGAGTGCGTTCCCCCGACGGTCGCCATCAACGAGATCGACTCGGGCGGGGCACCCGACTGGGCCGAGATCGTCAACACCGGCACAGCGCCGGTCGACATCTCGGGCTGGACGCTGATGGACGACGACCCCATCGGCCACGCCGCCGACGTGACCCCGCTGGCCGACGGCACGATTCTCGAGCCCGGCGCCTACTTCGTCTTCAACGGCGCTGATCACTTCACCTTCGGGCTCGGCGGTGGCGACACCGTCACGATCCGTGGTGCCAGCGGGGTGACGGTCGCTGAGCACACCTACCCGGACCACGCCGAGGGCTTCTGGGCGCGATGCGAAGACGGCACAGGCGACTTCGTCGACGTCGCCGTCAAGACGCCAGGGATGCGTAACGCCTGCGGCAACCCCGTGCGCATCAACGAGGTCTTTTCCGACGGCGACCCCGACTGGGTCGAGCTCGTCAACCCGACCGGCTCGGAGCTCGACGTCTCGGGCCTCATCGTGAAGGACGACGATGACAGCCACGCATACGAGATCCCTGCGGATACCAGCATCCCCGCCCGCGGTCACCTCGTCATCGACGACCTCGGCTTCGGCATCGGCGGCGGCGACCAGGTTCGTGTCTTCGACGGTGACCAGCTCGTCGATGCAACGCAGCTGGGTGAAGAGCACGCCGTGCCCACCTGGGGTCGCTGCCCCGACACCGACGGCGTATTCGCCGCGACGGCCGAGTCCACTCCCGGCGCCGCGAACATCTGCGTCGGCGAGATTCCGGTCGGCACCTGGCCCGGCTCCGCGGATGTGCGTGTGCTCGATACCGTGCCGACGTTTCTCGAAGACAGCTCCGGACTCGACGTCCAGGTCACCGATGAGGGCACGTTCCTGTGGGCCGTCGACAACGGCACCGGCACGATCTGGAAGATGACGGCCTCGGCTGACGGATCGATCGAGGCGGCCGAAGGATGGACAGACGGCAAGCGGGTGCGCTTCCAGAAGGATGCCGACGACCCGAGCGCCGCCGGTCCCGACACCGAGGGGATCACCCTCGACGACAACGGCCTGGTCTACGTCGCATCCGAGCGGGACAACTCCGACAAGGCGGTCAACCAGAACAAGATCCTCCAGGTCGACCCGGATGCCGCGGACGGCGACCTCGTGGCCGCGAACGAATGGGACCTGACGGCGCTGCTGCCCGACGTGGCCGCGAACGTCGGCGTCGAGGCTGTCGAGTGGGTGTCGGATGCGGCGCTCGCCGGCGCGCTCTACGACGACAACACGCGGGCTCCCTACGTCGCGGCCTCGTACCCCGGCGACGGGTTGTTCCTCGTCGCGGTCGAGGACAACGGCGGGGTGTACGCCTTCTCGCTGGAGCAGGGCGGATTCGCCACGCTCGTGTCGACTCTCGATCCGGGCCTGCCCGGCGTCATGGGTCTCGACTACGACACCGTCCGTGGCTCGCTGTGGGCTATGTGCGATGACGGATGCAGTGGCAAGACGGCCGAGCTGACGCTCAACGGCACCGACCAGCCCGAGGTCGCGCACTTCGCGCCACCAGCCGGTCTGCCCGACATCAACAACGAGGGCTTCGCCACGGCGCCGGCCTCGCTGTCACAGGACGGCCAACGCCCGGTCTGGTGGTTTGCTGACGGATTCGAATCCGAGTCGCTGCGCGTGGGAACTCGGCCTGCTGCTGACGACTCCGGCGAGGGCCCCGGCGGTGGTGACGGCGACGATTCCGGCGAGGGCGACGGTTCCGGCGACGGTTCTGGCGGGGGCGGGGGCGACTCCGGCCCGCAGGTCACCCCGCTGCCGGACACGGCGCTGATCGACGACAACCGCGGCGGCATGACCGCGAGCGCATCGACCGTCGCCCCCGGTGACCAGCTGACGCTCACGCTCGGTGCACGGCACGCCGGAGCGGACGTCGAGGTCTGGATGTACTCCGAGCCGACCTTCCTCGCCGCCGGCACGCTGAACGCGGCCGGTGCGATCACGGTCACGATTCCGACGGATGCCGTAGCCGGTGCCCACCGCATCGCGGTGTATGCCGCAGACGGCGAACTGCTGGGCTGGGTCGGCATCGAGGTCACCGGCGGTGCTGACGGCGCTGGGCTCGCTGCAACCGGTGCGCAGACGCCGACCGGCATGATCGCTCTGGCGGTCATGATGCTGCTCGGCGGTGCTCTCGCCGTGGCGGTTCGGCGACGGACACGGATGTCGTAGCATCCGATTTCATCGAGGGCGCGTGCCGGGTGAACCCGCACGCGCCCTCGAGCGTCCGTGGCTCGGCTTAGACTCGTAGCGCCATGACCGAAGCGCCACTCATCGTTCCCTCCACCGCCGGCCCCAGCGGGTCAGACGACCGCGACGACCTGCTCGCCGGGCTCAACCCGCAGCAACTCGAGGCCGTCACCTATCGCGGCTCCGCTCTGCTCATCGTCGCGGGCGCGGGCTCCGGCAAGACGAGCGTCCTCACCCGGCGCATCGCCTCGCTGCTGCGCGGGCGCGAGGCGTGGCCGAGCCAGATCCTCGCGATCACCTTCACGAACAAAGCGGCGGGCGAGATGCGTGAGCGCGTCGCCGATCTCGTCGGCGAGGCATCGCGCGGCATGTGGATCTCGACGTTCCACTCGGCGTGCGTGCGGATCCTGCGCCGCGAGGCCGAGCAGTTCGGGTTCACGAAATCCTTCACGATCTACGATTCCGGCGACTCGCGGGCGCTGCTCAAACGCCTCGTGAAAGACCATGAGGCCGATGCGTACGGCCTCACCCCCGCGGCGGTGCAGTCGCGCATCTCGAAGCTGAAGAACGAACTGCAAGACGCCGAGTCATACGCGCGTGATGCGAACATGAGCGACCCGGCAGAGCAGAAGTTCGTCGAGGTCTTCTCTGACTATCAGCGCAACCTGCGCAAGGCGAACGCCTTCGACTTCGACGACCTCATCGGCCAGACGGTGTATCTGTTCCGTGCGTTCCCCCAGGTCGCCGACACCTACCGGCGCCGGTTCCGCCACATTCTCGTCGACGAGTACCAAGACACCAACCACGCGCAGTACGCGCTCATCCATGAGCTGACCAGGCCCACATCGGATGCGTCGACAGGTGCCGGGTTCGAGTCGAACGGCATAATGATCTTCGAGCCCGAGCCGACGGCGGCCGATTCGGCATCCGAGGGAGCATCGCTCACGGTCGTCGGTGACTCCGACCAGTCGATCTACGCGTTCCGTGGCGCCGACATTCGCAACATCAGCGAGTTCGAGCGCGATTTTCCTGGCGCGAAGGTCGTGCTGCTCGAGCAGAACTACCGCTCGACCCAGAACATCCTCTCGGCGGCCAACGCCGTGATCGGCAACAACTTCGACCGCAAAGACAAGAAGCTGTGGAGTGACCGGGGCGATGGCGACAAGATCGTCGGGTTCACCGGGTACTCGCAGCACGACGAGGCACAGTTCGTCGCCGACGAGGTCGAAGCGATGCACCGTGCGGGCATGCCGTACTCCGAGATCGCGGTGTTCTACCGCACGAACTCGCAGTCACGTGCGCTGGAAGAGATCTTCATCCGCTCGGCGGTGCCATACAAGATCATGGGCGGCACGAAGTTCTACGAGCGCGCCGAGATCAAAGACGCCCTGGCCTACCTCATCTCGGTCGCCAACCCGGCCGATGAGATGTCTGTGCGACGTATCCTGAACAAGCCTCGCCGTGGCATCGGCGATGTCACCGAGACAGCCATCGCGCGCTTCGCCGAAGAGAACGGCATCAGCTTCCGTGATGCCCTGTCGACGCCGGCCCAGCTCGGTGTCGGGCCGAAGATCCAGGCGGCGATCGGTCAGCTCGATGCCGTGTTGACAGAGGCAACAGAACTGATGGTTCCGGCGTCCGGCGAGGTGCCCCCGCCCACGGCTGTCGCCGACGGGCTCACCCTGCTGCTCGCCAAGAGCGGCTACCTCGACACGCTGCGCGCGAGTCGTGATCCGCAAGACGAGGCACGCGTCGAGAACCTCGACGAGTTCGTCGC
>NZ_JAJUFV010000142.1 GCF_029263575.1 Microbacterium sp.
CCACTCGGTCAGCCACGCCTGGTGATTGACACCGGCGGCTCGGTAGTGCGTGCCCTCGAGCGGTACGCCGATGAGCTCGCACAGGTCGTTGACGGTCCAGTAGACGCTGTGGCACAGGCCCACGGCTTTGATCTCGGGGGCGACGACAGACATCCACCAGATGTTCATCGCCATCGGGTTCGTGTAGTTGAGGAACCAGGCGTCGGGGCATACTTGCTGCATATCGCGCGCGATGCCCGTGAGCACGGGGAAGGTGCGAAGCGCCCGGAAGACCCCGCCGACGCCGGTGGTGTCACCGATCGTCTGACGCAGGCCCTTCGCCGCTGGCACCTCGAGGTCGATGCGGGTGGCGTCGATGCCGCCCACCTGGATCATGTTGATGACGAAGTCGGCCCCTTCCAGCGCCGTGCGCCGATCGAGCGAGGCTGTCACATGCACCTCGCGCCCGAGCTGCTGCGCGACGTTGATCGCGGTGAGCCTGGCAACCTCGAGGCGCGCGTCGTCGATGTCGTGCAGCGCGATATCGAGCACGGGCAGATCGGGGAACCGCAGCAGGTCGGTAATCAGCTGGCGCGTGAAGACAACGCTTCCGGCGCCGAGGAAAGTGATCGTTGGCATGTTCTTGATTCTGAGAGAAATGCTTATTCCGCGCAAGCAAATGCGCATATTGACACTCATTCGCTCATCTGTCATGCTCACTTGCCATGGTCACTGCGCACAGCACCAGCACCGTCGCCGAGCTCGGTGGCTCACCCAAACGCTCGCGACGCATGGCGGGGATCCTCGATACGATCGCCGAACGCGGCGAGATCTCGCTCGCAGAGCTGACCGACCTCTTCGACAGCTCGGCGGCCACGCTGCGGCGCGACCTGACCGTCCTCGCCGACCAGGGCCTCATCATCCGCACCCACGGCGGGGCGAAAGCCGCCGGCTCACTCGCCGAACTGCCCGTAGCTTTGCGCGACACTCGATTCCAAGACGCCAAACGGCGCATCGCACGTGCCGCAGCCGCGCACATCCCGCGCGAGCGCCACGCCATCGCCCTCAGCGGCGGCACCACCACCGCGGGCGTCGCCCGCGAACTGGTCAACCACGCCGATCTCACCATCGTCACCAACTCGCTCTCGATCGCCTCACTCGCCGCGCCGTATCCGCGGCTGCGCGTCGTGATGACCGGGGGCATCCTGCGCCCGCAGTCGCTCGAGCTTGTCGGCGTCCTGGCCGAGGGCACATTCAACGCCGTCAACGTCGGCACCGCCATCCTCGGCGCCGACGGATTCTCGGCCGAGGCTGGCGTCACCACCCACGACGAGACCGAAGCGCGCACCAACCACGCCATGGTCACCAAGGCGCAGCGCACGATCGTCGTCGCGGACGGGTCGAAGATCGGCGGAGCAGCCCTGGCTCAGATGGCCGAGACCACGAGCGTCACGATCCTCATCACCGATGATTCGGCCGATGAGGGCGAGCTCGACAAGCTGCGCGCCGCCGGGGTGACCGTCGTCGTCGTCTGAACCGAGCCCGCACCGCTCAGCGGCAGTGAGCGAATGCGCGTTCGTGGTGAGCAGTTCACGGCAAAAGCTCGCAGAACGCTCATCCGCTCGCTAGCTTTCGCCCCAAGCGCCGCACCCGCGGCGCACGAGAGGAGACCGATTCGTGCTTTCCACCATCCTTCCGAGGCGCCGGGCATCCCGCGGCCTCGCGCTGACGGCGATCGGCGTCGCGGCGCTGACGACGACGGCGTTGCTCACCGCGACGCCCGCGACCGCGGCATCCGACACCCTTTCCCCTGACTCGCTGACGACGACAGCCGGCAGCATCGGCAGCGGACAGAGCGTCTCCCACCTCGCCGTCAAAGACCAGTCGGGCAGCCAGGACGACTGGAGCAGGTACGTCGAGTTCATCGGCGCCTACGCGGGCTACCGCACCTATGCGCTTCCCGCCGGGGTCGACGCCGAAGACGTCACCGCCATCGATGTGACGACGAACTACCGCGGCCCCTCCGCTGCCGAGCAGACCTGGACATGGTCACTGTACGACTGGTCGGCGAGCAGCTGGAACGCCGTCGGCACCAACGCATCGGCCACCTCGTGGGGGTCGTGGAAGCAGCTGAGCTTCGACTCCCCCGCGAACGCCGCGTCGTTCGTGAACAGCTCGGGAGACATCCGCGTGCGGTTGAGCGCGAACAATTCGTCGGATGCCGCGAACGTCGACTACGAGTCGCTGCAGGTGACCAGCTCTGACGGCTCCGGCGGCAGTACCACCGTCATGCTGCCGCCCGCCAATGGTGGATTCTCGTACCAGCTGGGCGGCGCCTACACACCCGAGTCGGGCGTCGACATCGTCAGCCGCGACCGCACCGAGGCCCCCGCCGGCGCTGGCTTCTACAACATCTGCTACGTCAACCTGCTGCAGACACAGCCTGACTATGAGGGCCAATCGCCGACGAACCCCGACTACGGCACCACGCAGTGGTGGATCAACAACCACCCGAACCTGCTGCTGCGAGACGCGAACGGTGACCTGATCGCCGACGACGAGTGGAGCGAGGCGATCTTCGACGTCAGCACGGCGGCCAAGCGCCAGCAGCTGCTCGCCATCCAAGACGACTGGTTCGCCGACTGCAAGGACGACGGATACCAGGCGATCGAGCCCGACAACCTCGATGTCTTCCTGCGTTCGGAAGGCCAGCTCTCGTTCGCCCAGACCAAGGAGTACGTGAAGCTCGTCATTCCGAATGTGCATGATCTGGGCCTGGCGATCGCGCAGAAGAACACCAGCGAGACCGGGCAGGGCTACGGCACGATCGGCAAGACCTTCGTCGACACCGTGAGCCCCGCGCAGGGCTTCGACTTCGCGATCGCCGAGGAGTGCGCGCGCTACCTCGAGTGCGACAGCTACACAGACGTGTACGACCCGCACGTGCTCGAGATCGAGTACACCGACGAGAACGAACCGGTCGTGCACGACGGCGAAACCGACCCCCGCACGCCGTTCGACTGGATCTGCGACAAAGACGGCGACGAACGGCCGATCATCCTGCGCGACCGCGAGCTGGTCACACCCAGCGACAGCGCGTACTTCTACGCCAGCTGCTGAGAACGCCCGCCCCGGTCTCGCCGCGCTCGGCGAGGGCGGGGCGGCGACTCAGTCAGACTCGATGATGGTCTCGCGGCCCACTTTCACGACCCGGTCGTGCCGACGCGCGACACGCTCGAGCACGAGTGCGACGATGCCGCCGAGCGCGAGCCCGGCCGGAACCGTCCACAGCAGCGCGAAGCCGAAAACCTGGCCAGGTGGGTAGACGACAGAAAGAGTCTCCGAGGGCTCGTACGAACCGACCATCGTCAGGATGCCGGCAGCGATGATGCCGAGGATGGCGCCGATTCCCATGAACACGCCGTACCGTGGCACGCGACGAACGGTCGCCTCGACGGTGTGGGCAGTTTCGGGATCGGACATAGCTCCATTGTCCCACGGCTGTCTATGAGCGGATGCCGCGGCGGGTCGCGAGAGCCGCTCGCTGAGCCCGTCGAAGTGCGCGGCGCGTCAGATCTGGCCGACGGGCTCGCGCTTCTCCGCCTGGAAGGCGTCTTCCTTGCGGCCGAGCGCCCAGTATGCCGACAACGACAGCTGCGAGCGCTCGAGCCCCCGCTCATCTGTCAGGAACGGCCGCAGCTGCTTCATCGCACCGCGCTCACCGTGCGCGAAGACCTGCACGCGTCCCTCGCGCCATTCGAGCTCGCGCACGGCGTCGACGAGCAGTGTGGTCGTGCCCGCGGCCGCGTCGCCGCGATGCAGCCACTGCACACGGACACCGTCGGGGTGGACGAGTTCCAGCTGCTCCGCCTCGTTCTGCACCTCGATGAACGCCACGCCCGTGGCATCCGCATCCATCGCCTCCAGCGCCGAGGCGATCGCTGGAATCGCCGACTCGTCACCGGCGAGCAGGTGCCAGTCTGCCGCAGCATCCGGCGCGTATCCCCCGCCGATGCCGCCAAGAACGACCGGGTCGCCGGGCTGGGCCGACGCCGCCCAGGGACCGGCGACGCCCTCGTCTCCGTGCGTGACGAAATCGATCCACAGCTGACCGTTCTCGAGGTCGAAACGTCGGATCGTGTAGGTGCGCCGCGTCGGCAGCTGCTCGATCGGCAGCTCCTCACGGAGCTTCTCCAGATCATACGGCGGGGTCAGGTTCACCCCGGCCGGCGTGAACAGCATCTTCGTGTACGCATCGGTGGAACCGTTGTCTTCCACAGCGGCGATGCCGGGGCCACCGGCAACGATGCGCACCAGATGCGGCGTCAGGCGGATGCGCTCGATCACCTCCAGCACGATCTGCGGACGCTTCGGTCGGCGCGGACGATCGGTTTCAGCCAAGATTGCTCCTTCTCCATGCTCTATACGCAACTCTACGAGGGATGCGACCCCGGCAGGGCCGCACCCCTCGTGCAGTCAGATGTGTCAGCGAATCACGCTGCTTGACGGCGACGCCAGGCGAATGCGCCGGCGCCGAGCAGGAGCAAGAGCCCTGCCGCCCAGACGGCATCGAGCGGTGCAGGGCCGCCCGTCGCCGCCAGCGAGCCGTTCGTCGTGCTGTCGCACGGAACTTCCCCGCCCAGCGGGAACGTGAAGCTCACCGCATCCAGCGCTTCGCCGGCCTCGTAGAAGCCCATGAACGCTGCAGCACCCGCCGAGGTCAGCGACGCCGATGCCCCGCTCCAGGCGATCTGGCTCGACGACTCGGTCGCTGCCCCCAGCGACAGCGACGCGAATGCGACACCGCTCGCATTGACCGACTCGTGCGAGCCGTATCCAGCCGAGCGCACGTCGAGGAAGAGGGTCGCTATGGAAGCGCCGGTCACCTGGATCCGCGGATTCGACAGGGTGATGTCGAGCAGGCCGCCGTGACCGGTGTAATGGATCGATCCGCCGTAGCGTACCGAGCCGCTGTCGTTACCGGTGCTGTAGGCGCCCGAGCCGCTGCCCCAGGCGCCGGCGATCGTGCCCTGCGCGATCGGACCCTCGATGTAACTTCGGAACGACTCCTTCACACCCCACGAGAGGCTCGCGTTCGAGACCGCCTGCGCCGTGCACACATCGGCGGCGGGGCTTTCGCTGGCGGCGGCATCGCCGCCGCGTGCACCGCCGTCGCTTCCACTGCCGCCGGTCGCTGCCGGGGCGACCGTGAAGTACGCGGTGGCCGTGGTGCCGTCGGGTCGGGTGATGACGAGCGAGTGATCCCCCGTGGTGAAGTCGGCCGGGATCGTCCAGCGCACATTCACGGTTCCCGCGTCGGAAGCGGTGAATGCTCCCAACTCGATCGGGTCAGAGTGCACGACCGCCGTGAGTCTCTCGCCGGGCTCGAAACCGGATCCGCTCACCGACAGCAGCCCGCCCTGCGTGACCGTGCTGCTGCCGTCGAGGGCCAGCACCGGGGTCACCGGCGCATCCTCGACCAGCGGGAACGTGAACGTCACCGGGTCGAGTGCGGTGCCGGCGGAGTAGAAGCCCGCGAAGCCCCGAGCGCCATCCTCCGTCAGCACGGCGGTGGCACCGCTCCAGGTGATCGACTCGCCATCGGATGCCTCGACACCTGCCGGAAGAGTCAACGTCGCGAAGGCGACACCGGTCTCGTTCACGTCCTCGGTGCCGTTATATCCGGCAGCGACGACATCCACGTAGAGCGTCGCCGACATCAGCCCTGTGACGGCGACGCGTGGATTGGAGATGGTCATGTCCAGCGCCCCGGCGTGACCGGTGAAGTGAACCGAGCCGGAATAGGAGACCTCGCCCGCGTTGCTGGCAACGTCGTAGGTGCCCGAGCCGTTCGACCAGATGAACTCGCCGCTGTCGCTGCGTGCTGTCCCGTCGAGGCTGATCTCACCGTGCGCGATCGGGCCGGAGATGTAGTTGCGGAAGCTCTCCTTCAGGCCCCACTCGAGCGTGGCGCCGGAGACGACACCCGGTTCGGGCTCCTCTTCTGCCGGAGCCGTCCAGCTCAGCGAGAGCGGTGCCGGCGGCTTGGTGGCGTTGGCCGCGGATTCGCTGGACTGGTAGTAGAACGCCTGGATGGCGCTCGGCACTGCGAGCACGAAGGCGTTCGGCCAGGCGTTGGCGTAGTCAGCGTGCCACGTGCCCTGCGCTGTCGTGCCCTCGTAGTCGAAGGCGACGGATGCGTCGACATCAGCGGTGAAGTCGGGGACGTCGATGCCGGAAGCCGTGGCGACCACGAGGTGGGTCGTCGAGGCGCTCGAATCGTATGCTCCCACGCCTGTTCGCACGTCACCACTCCACGTGTCCGCGCCCTCAGCAGAGATCGTCAGAACCGGATCGACGAGTTCGATCCACTGTCCGTTCGGGGGGAAGAATCCCGCGTAAGCCTCGACGCGCAGCGCGCCGGTGAACTGGACGACCGTGGCCTCGTCCGAGACGATTCCGGTGCCGCCGGTGAGGACGAACGAGCCGTCTGCGACCGTGACGTCGCCCGATGCGGCCTTCGTCCAGCCGTCGGCGTACTCCGACCACGCCCACGTCGCCGAGACGTCCGAGATCGCCGTGCCGTCTTCCGGCGCTGCGATGTCGACGGTGGTCGGATCGACGATTCCGAAGTTCTCGGTGACGTCGGCCGCTGACGGGGCGAAGGAATCATCCGTCGGCGTGAACACGGCTGTGAAAGCGTGTCCGCCAGCCGCGAGCTCTGATGTGGTCAATGCTGCTTCGCCGTCGGCCGCGTCTTCTGAGCCGAGTGACACACGCTCGGTGTCTCCGGCGGCGATGGTGAAGAACTCCACAGAACCCTGCGGAGCAGCAGAGCCCGACTCGTTCGCCACGGTGGCCGTCAGCGTGACGTCGTCACCCAGGAGCGCCCGTGTCTCGGGGGCAGCGCTCAGCGTCGTCGACGTCGCATCCGAATCGGAATCCGGTGCCGCGGTGATCGTGTAGGCGACCGGCCCCGAGGTCGACGCGGCGAAAGCGGTCGCATCAGCCGGGGTGAAGGCAGCGGTCAGGCTGTGTGCCCCGCTCTCGAGCGCGCTGGTCGCCAGCGACGCCGCACCGTCTGCGACGTCATCTGTGCCGAGCGATGTGCTGCCGTCGAAGAACTCGACGGTGCCGGCCGCGGCGGGGTCGACCGTCGCGCTGAGCGTCACCTCGTCGCCCGCGAGCGCGGTCGACTCGGGCGAAGCGGCGAGAGCCGTCGTCGTGGCGACGGGGTCGGGTGCCTGCACGCTGTAGGGGAGCGTCACGGTCAACGCGTCCGCATACGGGTTCGTGTCGTACATGCCCCCGAACATCACCAGCGCCTCGGAGGTCAGAGTGCCCGGCCCGGTGGTCCAGCTGATGGTCCCGGCATCCACCGATGGGGTTCCCAGCGCGAAGGTCGCCACCGGCATCTGCGTCTCGTCGGTGGCCGGGAAGCCGCTGTACGCGACGCTCGTCACGTCGAACAACAGCGTCGCGGTGCTGGCGCTGTCAACCGAGAAAGTCGGGTTCGACA
>NZ_JAJUFV010000143.1 GCF_029263575.1 Microbacterium sp.
CGGATGCGCAGCAGCGCCTCGCCGCGCCCGGGCTGAGGAGTCGGCACGCTTTCCTGGCTCGTGTCGCAGGCTGGGCCGTATTCGCGGTTCAGCCAGGCGGGCATTGTGTCGCTCGGCGGTCTTTGAGTCTCTCCACGGGTCATGATCACTCCTGGGGGTATTGGAAGAGATCGTCGATGCCGACTCCGAAGGCACGGGCGATCTGGAAGGCGAGTTCGAGCGTGGGCGAGTACTTGCCCTGCTCGATGGCGATGAGCGTCTGACGTGTGACGCCGATGGTTCTGGCGAGGTCTGCCTGCGTGATGCCGGCATCCTCACGACGGGAGCGGATGCTGTTGGTGACGAGAGTGGGCTTGACCATCACACGAGCCCCCGACGGTAGGCGAGGATGCGGGCGATGCCGCCGAGCACGGTCGAGACAGCGAAGCCGACGAACATGGCGTTCGCGATCCAGAAGACATCGGCGCCGACAGCGCACAGCACGATGACTCCGAGCCCGACGAGCACGAGGAACGAATGCTCGACGCGGCCGCCCATCTGCTCGATGTCGCGGTCGCGGATGTCTGAGCGGGTCGCGGCTTCGCGATCACGGATGCCGACGATGAGGCCCCAGAGGATGCTGAGCACGATGGTCGCCGCGATGGCGATGCCGACGGTCCAGAGCATCAGCGGGAACCAGTCGACATCCGTCAGCGGCCCGTCTCCCGCCTGCTGCAGCACGACGATGACGTAGATCGGGACGATGACGACGGAGGCGATCAAGGTCGCCCAGGTGGTGCGTTCTGCATAAACCATTGCCGGCTCCAATGTAAAAGATTCTTGACATGATGACGTTACCGCGAGCACATCGGCAATGTCAAGAATGTTTTACACACCCCGGGGGCCATCCACCCGAGACTGCATTGTGCGGATGAGATGCGCGGGAATCCGTGGCATCTCATCCGCACGATGCAGGCTCAGATCACGGCGGCGCTCCAGTCGTCGGGGTTTCCGAAGCGGTGGGCGGTGATGCTGATCGCCTGCTCGTGCACGAACGGCAGCAGCTCGATGCGCCCGGCGGAGGTGACCTCTCCGTCGTACACCGCCAACTCGGGGTCGCCCGCGACCGCCTCGGCCAGCGACCGATGCACCTGGGCGACAGCGTCGCGCGTGCCGACGAGCCGGACGCGCTGCGCGCGAGGAGCGGGATCATCGCCGATCTGGGCGGCCTCCTCGGCGCCCGCCATCCGCTCGATCCACTCCGCATCGCTCTCGACCGCCACGAGCACATCCAACTCAGACAGCACCCGGCGAACCTCAGCGGGAAGCCCGACCGGGGTGCTCAAGAAGAATCGCGTACCGGCACGGATCGCGGCGACCACCGTGCGCAGCAGCTCGTGCCACGCGGCATCCCCCGTCGCCCGGATCATCACCGGCACCGGCCGATAACGGAACAGGTTGCGCTCCACGCCCAACCGCGACACGTCGCGCACCCGGCCGAACTCGCGGTCCCAGGCGATCGCATCCGACAGCGCCGCGCGTCGCAACCACTCGAAGCTGTCGAAATCCAGCGATGACTGGGCCGATTCGATCAACGCCGTGATGCGCGTGTCGAGCCCGCGCAGGTGCAGCGTGCTCGACCCTGGCCCTCCCCCACGCGATCGCCACGAACCCAACCCGATCAGATAGTTCGGCCCGCCCGCCTTCGCTCCGGCTCCGACGGACGATCGCTTCCACCCGCCGAAGGGCTGCCGCTGCACGATCGCGCCGGTGATACCACGGTTGACGTAGAGGTTTCCGGCGTGAACGCGCGACAACCACGGCCCGAGATCGTCAGGATTCTGCGTGTGCAAGCCCGCCGTGAGTCCGTACTCGACCGCGTTCTGCAGGTCGATCGCGTTCCCCAGCGTCGAGGCGTGCATGATGCCGAGCACCGGTCCGAAGAACTCCTCGCGGTGGAAGCGTGAGCCCGGTTGCACACCCACGCGGATGCCGGGTCGCCACAGCCGCCCGGTTGTATCTCCCGCCACCGGCTCGGGTTTGATCAGCCACTGCTCTTCACCCTCGAGCTCGCTCAACGCCCATGCGAGCTTGCCCCGGGGCCGTTCGATGACCGGTCCGACCTCGGTGCGTGGGTCTGTGGGCCATCCGACGTGGAGGGAGCGCACAGCATCGACCAGCTGACGCGCGAAACGCTTGGAGCGGCCGACCGGGCCGACGAGAATCGCGAGCGACGCCGCCGAGCACTTCTGCCCGGCGTGGCCGAATGCGCTTTTGACCACGTCGGCGACGGCGAGATCGAGATCAGCCGACCCGGTGATGACCATGGCGTTCTTGCCGCTCGTCTCAGCGAGCAGCCGCAGATCGGGTCGCCACGAGCGGAACAGCTGCGCCGTCTCCCATCCACCCGTGAGAATCACCCGATCGACGGCCGGCGCCGTCACCAGTTGGTGGCCGAGCTCGCCGTCGTCGATGTCGATCAGCGCGAGCACATCACGCGAGACGCCGGCCTCCCACAGCGCCTCCGCGACGACAGCCGCGCACCGACGCGCCTGCGGCGCCGGCTTGAACACGACACCCGATCCTGCAGCGAGCGCGGCGAGCACACCACCGGCTGGAATGGCGATCGGGAAGTTCCACGGCGGAGTGACGACCGTGACAGCGGCGGGTTCGAAGCTCGCTCCGGCAATGGTGTCGAGTTCGCGGGCCTTCGCGCCGTAGTACCGGGCGAAGTCAACGGCCTCGCTCACCTCGACGTCGGCTTCGGCGAGCACCTTTCCGGTCTCGGATGCGGCGACCTCTATCAGCTCGGCTCGACGCGACTCCAGCGCGGCGGCGGCACGGAGCAGCACCTCGGCGCGCTCGACCGCGGGCCGTGCCCCCCAGGCCGATGCCGCCTGCTGCACTCTGGTGATCGTCGCATCCAGCGCTGCGGCGTCGTCGATGCGGGCGCTGCGCAGCGTCACGTCCCCCGCTGTCGAGGCGGTCATACGAGCGCGGATGTCGTGGGCCCATTCGCGGTTCGCCGACAGGGCCGGGTCGGTGTCCTGAGTGTTCGTGAATCCGGGCGCGCCGCTCGAGTCGACATCGGCCTCACGGCGAGAGTAAACCGCTGTCTCGACGAAAGCCTCACCGCCAGAACCGCCCGATCCGCGCGAGATGTCGAGCACGGCCCGGGTGAGATCCTCTTCCGCCGCCGGGACGGGAGCGGCTGGGCGCAGCGACTCATGCACCGGGTCTTGGCGGTTCTGGACGCGATGCGGCACGGTCCGCAGCGTCTGATCCCGTGCGCGCTCGAACGCCCGCAGAAAGCGCTCGCGCTCACGTTCGAACAGGGCCTCATCCTCGTGCAGGTGAAAGGCCGCCGAGAGGAAGTTGGCCGATTCAGCGTTCTCGTCCAACCGGCGCACGAGATAGCTGATCGCCACGTCGAACTCATCCGGCCGCACCACGGGCACGTACAGCAGCACAGGGCCGACCTCGCGTGAGACGGCCCGCACCTGCCCCTGGGCCATCCCCAGCAGCATCTCGAACTCGACGTCCGCGGGAGCGGACGTCGCCTGCCCGGAGCCCGTCGAAGGGTCCGCACCCCCGGCGCCTTCGACCCCTGAGCCTGCGCCCCCGGCCCCTGAGCCTGTCGAAGGGTCCGCCCGCACCCCGCGCTCGCCGGCGAGCAGCCACGCGTAGGCGACGCCGAACAGGTTGTGTCCGGCGACGCCGATGCGCACCGCCGCCGTATTCTCGGGGCGCAGCGCCGCGTCCAGCAGGCGTAGATAGTTGGCGTCCGTGTCGAGTTTGGTGTCGTAGGTGGCCAGCGGCCAGCCGTGCACCCCGGCATCCACTCGCTCCATCGGCAGGTTCGCGCCCTTGACCAGGCGGATCTTGATCTTCGCACCGCCGTGCTCGACGCGCGTCTTCGCCCAGGCGGTGAGCTCACGCAGTGCTGCGAGCGCGTCGGGCAGATAAGCCTGCAGAACGATGCCTGCCTCGAGCAGAGGGAGGCGCGGGTCTTCCAGAATGCGTGTGAACACCGCGATCGTCAGATCGAGATCGCGATACTCCTCCATGTCGAGGTTGATGAAGGTGCCGGTCTTCGCGGCCGTGATGTACAGCGGCGTGAGCCGTTCGACGACCGCATCGACGATCTCATCGAACGCCCACAGCGAGATGTGGCTGATGACAGACGAAACTTTCACCGACACATAGTCGACGTCATCACGCTTGATCAGATCGTGGATGCCGTCGAGCCGGCGTCGCGCCTCGGCCTCGCCGAGCACCGCCTCACCGAGCAGGTTGAGGTTCAGCCGCGCGCCCGGTGCTGCATCGCCACCGGCATCAGGCGAGGCATCCCGGATCTTCGCCAGCGCCGGGCCCTGCTTCTCGGGTCGCGCGTCGACGACGAGGTGACCGACCATCTCGCGCAGCACCCGTCGAGCGATCGGCACCGTGGGTGTGGGCAGCACCGGCGCGATGCCGCCACCGATCCGCACGGCACCACGCAGGTACCAGGGCAGAAACTCCGGAACGATCGGCGCGATGCGTTGCAGCTGCGCAGCCGCGGCCGACAGACTCTCCGGCCGCATGACTCCGTCGACGAACCCCAGGGTGAACGGCAGGCCGTTCTTGTCTTGCAGCACATCGGCCAGACGCGCCGCAGCCGAGTCGACTTCGGTGTCAGCGGCTTCGAGGATCCAGCGTCGCGCCAGCTCGATCGACTGCTCGGCGACGAAAGCGGGACCGGAAGACTCTGACATGTGCTCAGCCTACGAGCGCGACAGCGTCGTCAGGCCGAGACACCCGCGAGAGCGCGGGAGTCGGTCAGAACGAGCTCTGCGAAGCCGGGATGATCGCGAAGATCAACAGGAGCATACCGATGCCCGTCAACGCTGCGAGCCCCGACAGGATGACGCCGGCGATGCCGAAGCCCTTGCCGCGCGGTTGACGCAACGCGAAGATGCTGAGGACGATGCCGACCGCGGCCACGATCAGCCCGAAGAACGGAATCCATCCCATGACGAACGCGACGATGCCGACGATCAGCGCGGCGATCGCCATCCCGCCGGCTCCGCTGCCCGGCGTCGGCGGGGCGTAGGCCGACGGGCCACCATAGGTCGGGTACTGCGGTGCGACGCCGCCGGATGCCGGGGCGCCCGGGTACGGCGCAGCAACGGTGGGATCGGGATACTGCGGCGCGCCGTACGTCGGTTGCACCGGAGGCGCACCGTATGGAGACGGCGACCCGTACGGGGACGGCGCTGCGTACGGCGGCGATGCCGGCTCGTGCGGAGGCGTGGCGTGCTGCGGAGGCGTGGCGTAGGGCGGCTGCGCGGGAGGCGTCTGCGGGGGCTGCGCGGCCGGACCGGGCTGACCCGGTGCCGGAGCACCATTCGCGGATTCGTTGGACATGTGCTCTCCTCCAGTGCCATGGCGACGCTTCCCCCACGCCGACTCTGTCTTCGAGCCTATCGACCGGCCAGAGCGTTCACCACATCACACCCACGTGCTGGGGGCTGCTGCTCTCGTCGAAGGCAGCGCCGAGGCATCCGCCCATTCCTTCATCCACGGCTCCACCTCGGGAAGCCCTTCGGGCCGACCGACGGCAGCGAACAACTCGGTGTGCGAGAGCGTGCCGCCGGCGCGCTTGAGCATGCGGCTGCGGATGATCGCGCGGGCATAGATCTCGCCATCGACCACGGCGCGGTGCTCGAGATAGATCGTCTTGTCGTCGTGGCCGAGCAAGCGCGACTCGATGTCGAAGCGCTGCCACAGCTCCAGCGACTTGCGGAACGTGACGGTTTCGGCCGCGACGACTCCGTACCAGCCGTACCGCCGCATCACCTCGCTCATGCCCGTGCGCTCGAGCAGATCCCAGCGGCCGAGATCGAACAGCGACAGATAACGGCCGTTGTTCATATGGCGCAGGATGTCGAGGTCGGTCGGCAACGTGGTCACGCGGACGCGGCTGACCTCGGTCGGTGCGATGCGGCCCTCGCGGCGGACTCGACGGCGCGCACGCCACATCACAAGCAGGGTTCGCCAGATCACATTCACGAGGATCGATGGTAGCCCTCGGCGCATGAACAGCGAACTCTGTTGTGGATCTCCGACAGGAACCCCCCTCGATTTCTCCTTCGCGCGGGGCGCGCGTAGAGTCCAGACATGAGCGCCGAAGCCCAGCCCGAAGTCATTGTCCGTCCGGTCCGTGATGTCGATGCGGAAGCACTGGGTCGCGTGCACGCAACGTGCTGGCACGAGACCTACGATCACCTCGTCAGCAAGGCAGCACTCGAACGCGTCTCGCCCCGTCGCATGGCTGAGCTGTGGACCAACTGGGCCGCGCAGGGCGAC
Source organism: Microbacterium sp. (assembly GCF_029263575.1). Classification (GTDB taxonomy): domain Bacteria; phylum Actinomycetota; class Actinomycetes; order Actinomycetales; family Microbacteriaceae; genus Microbacterium. Next base: position 6,328 of record NZ_JAJUFV010000143.1, read on the forward strand.
GATTTCCGCATGAGCGCCGCGCTCGTCGACGGTGAGATCGTCGGCTTTGTCGGCTCGGGTCCCGCGCGCGACCGCGACGCCCCCGCGATTCGAGAGCTGTATTTCATCTACCTGCTGCACCAGTACCACTCCACCGGACTCGGGCAGCGGCTCTTCGACGCCGCCGTCGAGAAGGATGAGCCGCTGTACCTGTGGGTCGCGGAAGACAACCCCCGCGCGCACCGCTTCTACACGCGCAACGGATTCCGTCTCGACGGCGCAACGCACACCGAGCCGTTCCTCGGCGAGACGCTGACCGAAGTGCGCTTCGTTCGCTGAGCTCGCGTGCCTGCCGCATCAGCGCTTCTGGTCGCGCTCACCGGCGGCATCGGCGCGGGCAAGAGCACGGTCGCCGCGATCCTCGAATCCGCGGGAGCGCGGTTGATCGATGCCGACAGCGTCGCGCGCGACGTCGTCGCTCCGTCAGCGGAAACCGAGCATCTGCGGCAGCAGATTGCGGCGTTGCTCGGCGATGGGGTGACGCACGACGACGGATCTCTCGATCGGCAGGCGATCGCCGATCGGGTCTTCGCGGATGAGGCGCTTCGACGTGCATACAACGGACTGATCCACCCCGCGATCCGTGACGAAGTGGGCCGTCGTATCGCTGACGAACGGTGCCGCGGAGGCATCATCGTCCATGAGATTCCGCTGCTCAGCGCACACAGCTCGCCGCTACCGTGGACGTACGACGTCATCGTGACTGTGGAGGCCGATGCCGCCGAACGTGCTGACCGCCTGTCACGCATTCGCGGATACGACAGCGCGGAAGCGTGGCGCCGCATCCGCGCACAAGGAGAGGAAACCGACCGCGTCGCGATCGCGGATATCGTCGTGCGCACCGACGCGGATCGCGCCGAGACCTCCCGCCGGGCGCTGGAGCTGTGGGATCAGCTCACTCGCCGGGCATCTCAGGCCCCGGATGCCGCACAGCGATGACGCGCATCGAATCCACCGTGTAGGAACGACGAGCGAAACGCCACCCCTCGGGTGTGCGGCGGTAGACGTCTGCATAGTGGATGTGCCACTGATCGTCTTTGCCGCCGATGAAGTGATGAGCGACGCAC
>NZ_JAJUFV010000144.1 GCF_029263575.1 Microbacterium sp.
AAATAGGCATCCACATCGTGGTCGGGCAGAAACGACAGGATCGCGAGTCCGGCGCTGGCGACGCCGAGCGGAAATCGAACGCCCTCGCTGAGCACGAAGGAGCGGATCGGGAACGAGCCTTCCTCGCGCAGGAGACACACGGTCTGGTCGGCGCGCCGCACCGAAAGGAATGCGCTCTCCTCCGTCTTCACCGCGAGTGAACGAACGATGTCGCGGGCGAGGGCGGTGACGTCGTACCGGGTCGCGGCCACGGATCCCATGAGAAACAGCTCGGGTCCGGGCATCCACCGGGCGCTCGTCTCGTCGCGGTCGACAAGGCCCTCTGCGCGCAGAGCACTGAGCAGGCGGTGCGCGGTGGATCGTGACAGTTCGGCGCTCTGGGCAAGATCACGCAGACTCACACCATGCTCGCCGCCCGCCGTCACCAGCCGAAGCAGGTTTGCAGCGCGCGCCACCGCCTGGGTGCCGGGAACAGTGCGAGCCGACGTGTTCATAATGTGGACGCTATCGGTGATGATGTCCACATCGCAAGACCCGGGTTAGCCCACAGATGCTCCGAGGCGGATGCTGGAGACAGACGTCATACGAAGGAGTGCTAGGTGATCGACAAACAATGGGCATCGGCAGCGGAAGCCGTCGCCGATATTCCGGATGGATCCTCGCTGGCTGTGGGCGGGTTCGGGCTCTCAGGAAACCCGATTGCTCTGATCGAGGCGCTGCTCGCTCAGGGAACGACAGACCTCAGCGTCGTCAGCAATAACTGCGGCGTCGATGACTGGGGGTTGGGCGTGCTGTTGAATGCGCAACGCATCCGCAAGATGACCTCGTCGTATGTCGGTGAGAACAAGGAGTTCGAACGGCAGTTCCTCTCGGGCGAGCTCGAGCTTGAACTGACCCCGCAGGGCACGCTGGCGGAGAAGCTTCGCGCCGGTGGTTCCGGTATCGCCGCGTTCTACACCCAGACCGGCGTCGGCACCCAGGTGGCAGAAGGAGGCCTTCCGCGTCGCTACAACCCGGACGGCTCGATCGCCGTGGCGTCGCCCGTGAAAGACATCCGCACCTTCGACGTGAACGGCACACCCAAGGAGTTCGCTCTCGAAGAGGCGATCGCCACGGACTTCTCGCTCGTCCACGCGGTCGCCGGCGACCGGCACGGAAACCTGGTCTTCAACAAGGCGGCACGCAACTTCAACCCGCTCGCTGCCATGGCCGGGCGCATCTGCATCGCGCAGGTCGAAACGCTGGTGGAGCCGGGAGAGATCGACCCCGACCGCATCCACCTGCCGGGGGTCTTCGTGCATCGCATGGTCGAGGTCGGCACCGACATCGAAAAGCGCATCGAGCGCCGCACCGTCTCGCAAGCGCACACGACGAAGGAAGGAGCCTGAGATGGCACTGACACGCGAGCAGATGGCCGAACGCGCCGCCGCCGAGCTCAGCGATGGTTCCTACGTCAACCTCGGCATCGGCCTGCCCACCCTCGTCCCCAACTACGTGCCGGACGGTATCAACGTCGTCCTGCAGTCGGAGAACGGCATCCTCGGCGTCGGCCCCTACCCGACCGAAGACGCGGTTGACCCTGACCTGATCAACGCGGGCAAGGAAACGGTCACGACCCTTCCGGGAACGGCGTTCTTCGACTCTGCGACCAGCTTCGGCATGATTCGCGCGGGCAAGATCGACGCCGCGATTCTCGGCGCCATGCAGGTGTCGGCCGCCGGGGACCTCGCAAACTGGATGATCCCCGGCAAGATGGTCAAGGGCCCCGGCGGCGCGATGGATCTCGTCCACGGCGCACGGCGCCTGATCATCCTCATGGAGCACGTTGCGAAAGACGGCTCGCCCAAGATCGTGAATGAATGCTCGTTGCCATTGACCGGACGCACGGTCGTGCACCGCATCATCACCGACCTCGCCGTCATCGACGTCACCGACGCGGGCCTGGTGCTGGTCGAGACAGCGCCGGGCGTCAGCGTGCAGGAGGTCATCGATGCCACCGAGCCGGAGCTGACCGTCTCGGCTGATCTGAAGGAGCGCTCATGAGTGACATCGTCATCGTCGCCGCGGCACGCACGCCGCAGGGGCGGCTGAAAGGCCAGCTCGCCTCGTTCAGCGCACCGCAGCTCGGCTCATTCGCCATCCGAGGAGCACTGGAGCAGGCATCCGTCGACGCCGCCGCCATCGACGCGGTCATCGTCGGGCAGGTGCTCGCCGCCGGTTCCGGGCAGAACGCTGCGCGTCAAGCGGCGATCGGCGCGGGAATCGGCTGGGATGTTCCCGCGCACTCGGTGAACAAGGTCTGTCTGTCCGGGCTCACCGCCATTATCGACGCGGCACGGATGATTCGAACCGGCGACGCCACGACCGTGGTCGCGGCCGGGATGGAGTCGATGACGCGCGCTCCGCACCTGCTCGTGGGATCGCGAGACGGCTGGACGTACGGCAGCGTCGAAGTCCTTGACCACATGGCCTACGACGGACTCACCGACGCCTACGACAACGAGAGCATGGGCGCATCGACCGAACGGCACAACGAACGTTTCGAACTCACGCGCGAAGCGCAGGATGCCGTGGCGGCCCTGTCCCACCAGCGTGCGGCGGCAGCGACCGACGCCGGCGTGTTCGATGCCGAGATCGTCTCGGTCGAGGTGCCACAGCGCCGCGGGGACGCTGTCATCGTCACGAAGGACGAAGGCATCCGTCCGGACACGACCACGCAGTCCCTGGCGAAGCTGCGCGCCGCGTTCGCCGAGGGTGGGTCGATCACGGCGGGAAACTCCTCGCAGATCTCCGATGGCGCCTCAGCGGTCGTGGTGACCACCAGGGACAACGCCGAAGCCCGTGGCTGGCCGATGCTGGCGACGATCGGCGCGAATGGGCAGACGGCGGGGCCAGACAATTCTCTGCAGGCCCAACCGGCGCGCGCCATTGAGCGTGCGCTCGAGAAGCAGGGGATCACCGCAGCCGACCTCGACCTTGTCGAGATCAACGAGGCGTTCGGGGCCGTGGTCGCACGCTCACAGACCGAGCTCGGCGTCTCGAGCGACATCGTGAACGTCCATGGCGGCGGGATCGCCCTCGGACACCCGATCGGTGTGTCCGGCAACCGGCTCGTCGTGCATCTGGCTCATGAGCTCGCCCGACGGGGGAGTGGAACGGCTGCGGTCGGACTGTGCGGCGGCGGCGGTCAGGGTGAGGCGCTGATTCTCACCCGCTGAACACCCCATACGCCGGGCGCCTGGGGAGGCAGTGCGGTCTCAGCGCTTCTGCGCCGCCTTCAGCTGCTTCTCCAGGCGCTTGGCGTCCTTCTTCGCGCGCTTGGTCTGCGCCGGCGCCAGCGGTGAATCCTCGTCGACCGGGATGCCCTTCTCCTCACGGCGCATGTCGATCACAGCACCGATCGCGAGCGCGGCCGTGATGCCCCAGCTCAACCACGCCAGCACGGCGCGCCAGGTGATCGGCGTCTCGCGCGTGCCGCGCAACAGCGAGATGCCAGCGGTGATCGCTCCGATGAGGCCGGTGCTGAAGAGATAGCGCATGCTTCCAACCTACATTCGCTCCGGCGGCGCTCGGTAGACTGGACCGTTGAGATTCATGACCCCGGCGCCCACACCACCCCAGACGAACCTGCTCCGCGAAGCAGGCCTGCCGTACTTCGTCGTCGCCTTCGTCGCCCGTCTGCCATTCGCGATGATGGTCGTCGGTGTGCTCACGGTGGTCGTCGCCGCGCGAGAATCGCTGTCGCTCGGTGGGCTGACCTCGGCAGCGGTCGGTGTCGGAACGGCGTGCTTCGGACCGCTGCTGGGCGCCGCCGCTGATCGCTTCGGTCAACGCCCGGTGCTGGTCATCCTCGCGATCGCCAACGCCGTGATGCTGCTGGTGTTCACCTCTGCCGTGTACACAGCCTCGGCCGATGCCTACGTGCTCATCGCCGCCTTCGGCATCGGGGCGACGGCTCCGCAGGTCGCCCCGTTATCGCGCTCGAGGCTCGTGTCGATCATCACGCAGCGCATACCGGAGCCAGCGCGCGCCCGCACAACCTCGTCGACGATGGCCTACGAATCGGCAGCTGACGAGACGGTGTTCGTCTTCGGGCCCTTCATCGTCGGCGTGCTCGCCTCATGGATCGCGCCGTGGGCGCCGTTGGTCGGGGCGGCAGCGCTGACGGTGCTGTTCGTGGGCGCCTTCGCGCTGCATCCGAGCGGCCGACACATCTCGCATGAGCGTGATGCTTCGGGGCGCGCGCCGTCGCGAGCGCGTGAGTTGCTGCGCCCGCAGCTGCTGGTCGTGGTCGTCGGCATCCTGGGCGTCGGCCTCTTCTTCGGAACCATGCTGACGGCGCTGACCTCCTTCATGGACGATCGCGGCGTGCCCGAGCAGGCAGGACTGCTCTACGGCGTCATGGGCGTCGGATCCGCGGCGCTGGCGCTGGGAGTCGCCTGGTTGCCACCGCGATTTCTGCTGCACCAACGCTGGCTGTGGTTCTCAGGAATCCTGCTGTGCGGAACGCTGCTCGTGCTGATCGTGGATGCGCCATCATCGATGATGTGGGCGCTGGCTGTGATCGGGATCGGCATCGGCCCCACCCTGGTAACGCAGTACAGTTTCGGTGCCGCGCGCAGCCCGCTGGGACGCTCGGCGACGGTGATGACCATGCTCGGCTCGGCCGTCATCGTCGGGCAGTCGCTGGGGGCTGCGGTCACGGGCGCTGTTGCCGAGAACCTCGGCACCCGCTGGGCTCTCGTTCTTCCGATCGTCGCCGCGGCGATCACGGTATCCGCCGGTGTCGTCAACGTCTTCTACAGTCGCATTCAGCGGTGAACTCGGTACCCTAAGGGCACAGACCGCCGATGAAGGAGCCCTATGACCGCTTACGAGTTCGTTGTCGTCGCCAACAGGCTCCCCGTCGACCGCACGGTCGGTGACGACGGCTCGGAGGCCTGGCGCACGTCCCCGGGTGGCCTCGTTGCGGCGCTCGAGCCGGTCATGCGAGCCGTCGACGGCGCCTGGGTGGGATGGCCGGGCCAGCCTGACGTCGAGCTCGAGCCGTTCACCGAGCACGGCATCCGCCTTGTTCCCATCACGCTCAGCGCGCAGGAGGTCGAGGAGTTCTACGAGGGTTTCGCGAACGACACGATCTGGCCGCTCTACCACGACGTGATCGCGCCGCCGCAGTACCACCGCGAGTGGTGGGATGCCTACGTCACCGTGAATCGGCGATTCGCTGAGGCCGCGGCATCCGCTGTCAAAGAGAACGGCACGGTCTGGGTGCACGACTATCAGCTGCAGCTCGTGCCCGAGATGGTGCGCTCACTGCGTCCTGACGTCACGGTCGGTTATTTCCACCACATACCCTTCCCGATGCACGGACTCTACGCGCAGCTGCCGTGGCGTGATCAGGTGCTGCGCGGCCTGTTGGGCGCCGACGTGGTGGGTTTCCAGCGACCTCAGGATGCCACGTACTTCCTCGCGGCTGTCCGTCGGAGGCTGAAGTATGACGTCAAACAAGCGACCGTCGCTGTGCCGACGCCGGACGGGCACCGCAGGGTGATCGCCAAGGCCTTCCCGATCTCCATCGACACCTCGCCATACCTCGAGCTCATCGCCAAACCCGAGGTGCAGGTACGGGCGGCTGAAATACGTCACAGCCTCGGAAACCCGAAGAAGATCCTGCTGGGAGTCGACCGGCTCGACTACACCAAAGGCATCCGTCACCGGATCAAGGCCTACGGCGAGCTGCTCGCCGAGGGGCGTCTCAACGTCGAGGACGTCACGTTCATTCAGGTGGCGAGCCCCAGCCGCGAACGGGTGGATGCGTATGTGCATCTGCGTGATGAGATCGAACTCGCCGTCGGACGCATCAACGGCAACACCGACACCGTGGGCCATTCCGCCATTCGCTATCTGCATCAGGCGTTTCCGCGCGAAGAGATGGTGGCGCTGTATCTCGCGGCCGATGTGATGCTGGTCACAGCGCTGCGCGACGGGATGAATCTCGTCGCCAAGGAGTACATCGCCACGCGCGCAGACAACCGGGGCGCTCTCGTGCTGAGCGAGTTCACCGGAGCCGCCGACGAGCTTCGCCAGGCGGTGCTGGTGAATCCGCACGACATCGAGTTCCTCAAAGACGCGATCATGACGGCCGTGGAGATGCCCCCGACCGAGCAGTCCCGGCGGATGCGTGCGCTGCGTCGCCGCGTGCTCGAACACGACGTGAGCGCGTGGTCGTCATCGTTCCTGGAAGCGCTGGCGTCATCTCGATCCACGCGCTCGTGAGAGGCTGGTGGCGACCGATCTGACGAGGAGAATCGCTGTGACCCGCACCTGGAACCCCGAAGCCGTCGACGAGGCTGTCAGGCAGATCGCAGCGACGCCGCGGCTTGTGGTCGCGCTCGATTTCGACGGCACGGCATCGCCGCTGGTTCCCGAGCCGATGGCCGCGCGGGCGCTGCCGGAGGTGACGGCCCAGCTCGAGCGTCTCGCCACGCTACCCGACACGTTCATCGCGTACGTCTCTGGTCGAAGCATGCACGATCTGCAGGAGATCACCGAGCACACCCCGGCGTCGGTCGTGGCGCTGGCCGGCTCGCACGGCGCGCAGTACTGGTTCCCGGGCGGCGACGCTCACAGCGATGAGCTGGAAGACTCTCCCGAAGGTGAGTCAAAGCAAGCGCTGTGGGCGGCTGCTCAGCCGATCGTCGACCGTTACGCCGGTGTTGGTCTTGAACCCAAAGCGTTCGGGATGGGCATTCACACCCGAAGCGCGACCCCCGAGGACGAGGCGGCGGCCTTCACCGAGATCGACGCGCTCGTCGCGGCTCGGTTCCCGCACTGGCGCCGCCGCGTCGGGCACCGTGTGCTGGAGTTCTCGTCACGCCTGGAAGGCAAGGATGCGGCGATTCACCGGCTGCGCGAGCACTTTGCCGCGACGGGTATTCTCTTTGCCGGCGATGACGTGACAGACGAAGACGCCATGCGCGTCCTGCAGGCGGGTGATCTCGGGGTGCGCGTCGGTCCGGGGGAGTCTGCCGCTGCCCTTCGTGTGGACACTCCACAACAGATCGCGGCTCTTCTGGAGGTGCTCGCGTCCGAGCGAGCCTCCGGACGGGAATAGACTGCCGTCATGTCATCGCAAGATCCTTCTTCATCCGCGCCCGTAGACATCAAGCCCCGCAGCCGCGTCGTCACCGACGGCATCGAGGCTACGACATCTCGAGGCATGCTCCGTGCCGTCGGAATGGGCGACGCCGACTGGGACAAACCGCAGATCGGCATCGCGTCCAGCTGGAACGAGATCACCC
>NZ_JAJUFV010000145.1 GCF_029263575.1 Microbacterium sp.
ACCCTTCACCTCAGCGCCAAGGACCGGGTCCGGCAGAAGCACGCCAAGGAGAAGGCCCGGACGCACGCCGCCGCGAGCAAGGCCCATGGGGGCGTTATTCGGCGTGCGTGCGAACGGTCGCCCCGCGGCATCCGTCGTGGGGCAGGCCGGTGCTCCACGCACACTCCTGAAGGAGAATCACATGTCCGCTCCCTACCCTCCCGCTGCTCCCTCGCCGCAGCAGCCTCCGCAGCTGCCGCCCGCCGAAGCGACGGCGCCCGCTGCGAAGAAGACGAACGTGCTGGCGCTGATCGCGCTCATCGTCGCGGCTGTCGGCTTCATCTTCGCCTGCGTTCCCGGCGCCGCGATCATCGGCTGGATCCTGCTGCCGATCGCGTTCATCATCAGCATCGTGTCGCTGTTCCTCAAGGGCGGCGGCAAGTGGATGGGCATCGTCGGCCTCGCGCTGTCGATCGTCGGCACGATCGTCGGCTTCGTCGTCTTCTTCGCGGTCGTGGCGAATGCGGCCGATGAAGCGTTCGATGAGGCCTTCGGCGACACGGATACGACCGTGTCGCAGCCGGCCGATGAAGAGGCCGAGGCGGCTGTCGAAGACGAGCCGACGGATGCTTCGCTCGATGGCACGCGCGAGAACCCGTATCCGCTCAGCTCGCAGATCAGCACCGACGACTGGACGGTCGTCATCAACAGCCACACGGCCGATGGCGCAGCCGCTGTGGCCGAGGGCAACCAGTTCAATGACGAGGCGCCGGCGGGGTCGCACTACGAGATCGTGAACTACACGGTCACCTACACCGGTGACGACTCGGGCTTGGCCGCCGAGGTCAGCGTCGCGCTCGTCACGAGCGCTGGCAACGTCGTGAACAGCTACGACAGCCTGGTCGTGCTCGCTGACAGCTTCGGCCTGGACGAGCTGTACGACGGGGCATCCGCCACAGGATCGGTGGCGTTCGTCGTGCCTGACGGCGAAACCGCGCTGATCCGGGTAGCACCGGGAATTCTGGCAGACGAGGTGTTCGTCCAGCCGTAACGAGCTGCTGCAGGGGCCCGACTGGGGTTTCGGGCCCCTGCAGCTTTCCGCTAGATCAACGTCGATTTGAGGAGAACGATCATGTCAACTGACGCGCCGAAAGCGCCCGCGGGATGGTATCCCGATCCAAACGGCGGAAAGCGGTACTGGGATGGGGAGCAATGGCTAAGTATCCCTGAGCCCGCGCCGAGTGCGGAGGCTACAGACCGTGCGAACCGATCGTCGCGTCAGCCACGTTGGAGTCGACGACGCACAGCATGGGTGACAGCATCCATCATCATGGTCATGCTGATCATCAGCGGCGGCATCGGCCTCGCATTGAAGGTCCAAGCCGACGAGGAACAAGCAGAGAGAATCGCCGCACAAGAGGCTGAGGAAGCCCAAGCCGCAGCAGAAGCAGAAGCCGAGCAAGCAGAGCAAGAGCGACAGGCCGCCGCTGATGAGCGCGAACGTGACGCACGTGATATCGCTGTCACTGAAATCGAGGCATCAGTCAAGACGATGGCCGAGGAGCACGTCGCCGACGGCATCGTCGACGGCCCCGTTCTTGAGGTTTCCTGCGATCCTGTCGACGGCGGCTCGACCGACGATCTCACGCAGAAGACAACTGTCTTTCAATGCTTCGTGGCGAATGAGGACAATGGCGACGGCACCATGTCCGGTTATTACTACAACGCCACGATGAACTGGGATTCCGGAAACTTCACCTACGGACTCGGTCAGCCGTAGGCGATGACCTGCAGCAGGGGTCCTTGAGCCCCATCCGCATGATTGACGACCAACCAACACGCCGCATACCACCGCCCGGCGCTACGGTATGACCGTGACCACAACACCTGTTCCCGACCCACCCTCGCGCCCGTTGGCGGCTGAGCCCACTCCCGCGCTACTGAGGCAGTACGCCGAGATTCTCGCCGAGCTTCGAGAGCGCGGAGTCGTGCGAACGAGCAACGCGCCCCTCGGTGACTACGCCGAGCACATCGCGCTGCAGGTTTATGGGGGAACGCTGGCGCCGAACTCCGCGAAGTCCTACGACCTTGTGGCGTCTGACGGTCAGCACGTTCAAGTCAAGGCACGCACCGTCAGTCCGACGACGAGCCCCAGCGCCGTGTTCTCGGTGTTCCGGTCATTCGAGTTCGATACAGCCGCGCTCATCGTTCTCGATGCACGGACGTACGATCTGAAGTGGGCGAGAGAGCTATCCCCAGATGATGTCCGCGAAGCTTCGCGGTGGTCATCTCATGTCAACGGTCATCTGCTGCAGATCCGCAAGGCAGAGAAGCTCGGAACCGATGTCACGGACAAATTCGCACCGGAGTTCGGCGCCACGGCACCAGCGTCTGCGCCGGTATCCGCGAAGGAGCATCCATGAACCTCACCAGCATCCAACTCGATCGTGCGATCGGCACGGTGCTCGCCTCCGCCGCCGGCGATGCGCTCGGTGCGCAGTACGAGTTCGGACCCGCGCTGTCCGACCTCGTAACGCCCGCCTTCGGACGCGGCGTCTTCGGGCATGCGCCGCACGAGTGGACGGATGACACGAGCATGGCCATTCCGATCCTCGACACTCTCGCGCGCGGCGGCCGGATCGATGATGCCGACTCACGCGAAGAGATCGTCGACCGCTGGATCGGGTGGTCGCAGACAGCGAAGGACGTCGGCGCGCAGACACGATCGGTGCTCATGCGAGTTTCGACTCCTGTTGCTGAAGACGACGTGCGCGACGCGGCTCGAACCGTGCACGAGAACGCCGGACGCAGCGGGGGCAATGGCGCGCTGATGCGCACCGGTCCGCTCGCCCTCGGCTATCTCGACCGGCCTGCGACCGAGCTCGCCGATGCTGCGCGGGCGGTTTCGGAGCTCACCCATTGGGAGGCGGACAGCGCGTCGGCGTGCATCCTGTGGTGCGGGGCAATTCGCCACGCGATTCTCACGGGTGAGCTCGACGTGCGCGGGCAGCTGACGCTTCTGCCCGCGGCAGATGCTGCGCGCTGGGGCGATCTGATCGACGAGGCGCTCGCGCCGGGCGCGCATCCGCGCGATTTCATGGAGAGCAACGGTTGGGTGGTGCGAGCGTTCCAAGGCGCGCTCGCGGCGGTCGTCGGTGCAGCATCGCTCACGGATGCTGTCGAGCGCGCGGTTCGCGGAGGCGGCGACACGGACACGGTGGCCGCGATCGCCGGGTCGCTGGCGGGCGCGGTGTGGGGCGGGTCGGCCGTGCCTGTGGAGTGGAAGCGCGAGCTGCACGGGTGGCCGGAGTACACGGCCAAGGACCTGGAACGGCAAGCCAAGCTGGCCGTGACCGCGTCGCCCACCGGTCGCTGAGCCTGTCGAAGCGCCCACCGCACCGACGTGCCGGGGCCAAGCGCCAGACTCATCGAAGCTTCGAATGTCCGGCGTCTGTAGTACAGTCCATTCAGGTTCAAGAGCTGCAGCCATCGGTACCTGGCCGGCTGCACGGCAACCCTCTCCATCGAGCGGGGTGCCCCAGGGGAAGAACCGGCCCGGCGCATCCGCGTGCGGGCAAGTCGATGGGTTGGCGCCGGTTCGTCTCGGCGCGATGGCGCCAGCCTTCAGCTGAAGGGAAGAGTCATGAACGCTCAGAAGTACCGCGAGAACCGCACGAAGGACGAACTCGACGCACTGCTCCACTACGACTTCTTCATTCCGATCAGTCGCGGATTCACCGCGGACTTCGTGGAGAAGAACTACCCCGGCTGGACGTGGAACGCACTCATCGGCGTACTGAATGCCGCCGGAGTCCGCGTCGCCCGGCCGGGCCGGCCCAGCGTCTGCCATGAGGACGTGGTGCGCATGCAATTCGACAGCGAACAATCGTGGCGCGTCGAGTGGAAGAACGGTTCGGTGACGGAGGGTCCGGCTCTGGCAGGCACCACACAACCGGCGTCACCCTCGGCCATCGAGACGGGTATCCATGACCTGTCGAGCGGGCGAATGGGGGAGCTTCCCGGCACTGCCGAAGCGATCGCGAGCCAGGCCAGCGAGACGGAGGGCCGTCAGGACGGATGGCCCGCCGACGAGTTCACGCGTGCGTGGGCAGATATTCTGGCGGATGCTCCGGCAGGAGCCGACCGCTGGGAATACCGCGTCATCGAGCCTCAGCCCGAGGATCCGCCGCACACCAGGCTAGCGCTGCCGATCGATGAGGCGTTGGAACGGGTTCGGACGGTTCCCGGGGCCCGCCTGCAGCGCCGGGCGGTCGGCCGGTGGCAGACGGTGCGAACGCCGTTCCCCGAGCTCACGAAGCCCGGGTGGGAAGAGCTTGAGGACGAGAAGCAGACCTGGCACGCCGCGCTGTACGAGTTCCCTCCGAGCTATCGCGGCACGGTCAGCAGAATGGGCGGCGTCGACGCGACACCGCAGGACTGGATCGGATTCGCGCGACGAGCCGCAGCCGCCGGATTCACACCGAGCGCATATCGGATGCTGGGAACCGCGCACCTCGCGTGGCAGGCGCGCCCGGCACGGTCTGAACGGCCCGATCCGGGGCCGCTTCCTGCGTTGCAGTCGATCGAGGTGTGGGCACGGTTCCCGAGGCTGGTCGCCGAGGGAGCGAGCCCTCTCGAGGCGATAGAACACGTCATGACGAGACGGTGACGGCAAGGGGGACGTCGAAGCGAGCGGCGTCCCCTCGCTCCCCTGCGCGAAGCGGCTGCGTTATTCAAACGCGGTCGGGCTGAACATCATCTATCGAGGCTTTGCCCCCTCTCGCTGCCGAACAAGGCTCCGAAGGCGCCGCGACACGGCGCACAACGCCCTGAACGCCGGAATTCCCAGACCGTCTGGGAATGGCTCTGGCGGTGCATCCTGACCTGGGCGGCGGTTAGCAGCCGGGTCCGGTGGGGTCTTCGTGGCAGGTGTGGGCGACGAGGGCGGTGTGTGCTTCGTAGATGCGGATCTGTTGGTCGGGTCCGGTGGCGGTGACTTCGCCGGTGAGGGGGATCCAGCCGATGCCGAAGTCGACTTCGGCGGTGTAGCGGACGTCGACGTGCGCGGTATAGGTGCCGCGTTCGGTGTAGGTGTGGCTGGTCGCCGTCGGGGTGAACTGTGCTTGGCCGAGGGCGTGCCAGGTTTTGCCGCCGGTGGTGGTTGTGGTGGTTTCGCCGTCGCCGTAGGCGAAGTCGAACCCGGCGGGGGTGAAGCGGACGGTGACGGGGAAATCGAAGATCTCCCCATCGACGGTGTGGGCGGATGCGGTGGCGACGAAGTTCGTCGGCAGGCCCGCGACGCCGACGTTGCTCGGCTCACCGGTAAGTGCCGGGCCGTCGGGGGCGAAGTGCGCGACGTCGGTGATCGTGACCGCGGGGATCTCGACGGTGTCGTCTTCGTCTTCTGTGTCCTCGAGTGGGAGGAAGCAGCTGCGGCCGTCGTCCCAGTCGGCCAGACAGTCCGCGAAGACAGCATCGCGAGTGGGGGGCTTAGGTGGGAATAGATCCTGAAGCCATTCGCTCAGGGACAAAGAGTCATCGAGGTTGCTGTTCTCGTGGCGGATACTGTCCACGACCACATCAGTGTCGTTGGTCGTGGCGTGCGTGCTGCACTTGCCAGTCACTCGTTCCAGCACCGTGCAGAACTTCACCATCCCTGGCGGACCGATCTGAGGGACAGCGAGCAGGAATGCGGTCGAGATTAGAGCTACCCAGCGCATGCATCATCCTGAACGGCCACAGTCTCTGCAATCCGCAACTCACCGTCAACTTTCGTGAACGTGACATCTAAGGCATACCGGACGGGCCGATCGGGCGACACGACAGACTGGCCAGTAGCGTCAAGGAGAACGACGCCGCTGACGTTCTCGCAAGTTCTCGCTTTGACACGTTCATCCGACATCTCGGTGCCGATGAAGCTCTCGATTAAGAGGTCGCCACTTCGTGTGTATTCTCCTGCGTACATCTCGGAGAGCTGTGTCCGTTCGTCCGCCTGGTAATCGCCCGTTGTGTATTGATTCAAGACCTCGAACGTCTGTGGATCTTCAAGATCCACAGAATTGAAATTCTCGATATACGCCCGGTAGACCCCCTCCGCCGCCGCAAACGCCTCTTCTTCGCTCGCGAACGCAGCAGTCGGCGTCGGTTCAGGCTCTGGCGTGCAGGCGCTGAGCGTCGCTGCTGCGAGGGCCAGCACCGCCAGCATCCGGAATCGGCTTGTCTGGGGTTCGGAGAGCTTCACCCGTTCACGGTAACGCGAAGCCGCCGCATCCGGTCAGAGTTATCCACAGGTGACGCCGACGACGCGGCGCACCCCGCCGCTAGAACTCGATCTCGGTTCTGAACTCGACCTCGCGAATTGCCTTCACTGTCTTCGCGAACGTGACGCCGATGTCGACGGCTTTGATCGGCCCGGCGTTAGCGATGCTCAACGCGCTGCTGAAGTTCGCGGCGGATTCCCGCGTGCCGCTCAAAGTGAATTCGTAGCGCGTCAAGAGGTTGCGCCCGTCTCGCATCTCGACGAGTGATCGCAGTTGCGGGTCATGGGTCAGGTATGAACGACGCAGGTATTCGCGGGCAGCTTCAGGATCGGGTTCCCCACCTTCGAAGGTCAGGTGCCCGCTGAGGCGATCATCCAGTTTCTTTGCGACGTCGCGCACAACCTCAGCGTCACCACTGCCAGCCGGAAGAATCGCGGCGATCTTCGCCTGCCAGCTCTCGTCCTGCGATTCAGCCTTCGCTTCGAGGAAGCGCACCTGCTTAGCTCCGAGCATCCGGCTGACGTTCGCGAAAGCGTGATACTTCGCGATCGAGAATGATTCGATCGCGTCTTCCGACATCTCATAGCTTTCGGGCTCGTAAGGGTTCCGAATGAGGAGGGCGCCCGCGACAAGTTGACCGCTGCTCTGCAGAAGGCTGTGCACCGAAGCAACAGCGCGTGCATTGAGCTCGGCTCGCCCCGAATAGGGCACGATCATCGCATTGACGTCTTCGAGCAGCGCAACGTTGGCGGGGTCGTGCTCAATGCGCAGGTAGAGGTCGTCGTCCGCGACGAGAACCGACCGCGGACGAACGACGTTCGCAGATTCTGTCTGCTCCATCAGAGTTTTCCCCTTATTCGGTCGCGCAACTTCTTCGCGTCTTCGGGTGTGTGAAGACTGCCCACGACGACGCGTGCGCCGATCTTGAGCGATGCGACTTTGATCGCCTCTATCTCA
>NZ_JAJUFV010000146.1 GCF_029263575.1 Microbacterium sp.
CCCCCCCCCCCACCCCCCCCCCCCCCCCCCCCCGCGCCCCCCCCCCGCCCCCCCCCCACCGCCCCCGCGGCGCGGCCCGCCCCCCCCCCGCGGCCGGCCCAGCCGCGCGGACACCAAACTTGTCAAAGTACACCAAGCTTGGTGTCCGAAGCCGAGTTGGGTGACCGCGCTCGGTGGCGGGGTGGAGAGCGCGGTCTGCGCTACTGCTACCGCGACCCTCGTCGGCTTCGCTGGCGCCGGGCCGCATTACTCCACCCGCGTGCGGGCACCTGCCCATCGGTGGCTTCCGGTCCATGCGGCGAGGGCCCGCTCCCTGAATTCCCCTTCGCAGGACGCAACATCAGGGCGATCCCCTCGACGTCGATGGGCTCCCAGTGGTGACCGTGAACGAGGAAAGACATCCCCTGTTCATTCCGGGCCTGGTAAACGAGGATCGCGCGCCCCGTTCGGGTCATCTCCACGGTGCGTTCCCACATCAGCTCGCGGACACGTCGGGAGACTTTACCGACGAACACTCCCGCCGAGATCTCGAGGAGCCACCGCGTCAGATAGCCGCGTAACCCGAGCGGGCACGCGGACAGCACGAGGACAATCATCAGCGTTCCGCACCGTACCCGGTGCCACCCGGCACGCTCCCGCGCGACCCGTCCCAGAGTTCGACGACGTCGTCAGCAGGGTCGGGCTCGGTGTCGTCTTCGAGAAGAAGATGTCGAATGTCGCGTACACACCTGTCGAGGAACGCGCCGCCGTGCATGAGGTCACGCAGCGCACGACGTGCCTCGGCGCCGACGTCGAGCGGTTTCTGCGCGGCGAGGTCGAATGCGAGTGGAATCGTCAGGTCGGCTTTATACAGATCAGCGATGTCGTAGACAAACGACCGCGTATGTCCCGTATGGACAAACCCCAGTCCAGGCGCACATCCCAGTGCGACGATCACCGAGTGGACGACGCCGTACAAGCTTGTGTTCGCCGCGGAGAGCGCCTGATTGACGTAATCACTGCCTTCGAAGTCTTCGACGTCGTACTCTCGTTTCGTCCACGGCACACCGGTGCGGGCCGCGTTCTCTCGATAGGCGCGGCGCACTCGGGCTCCCTCTCGGCCGCGAAGCTGCTGCATGGTGAGGCCTTTGACGTCCTCGCCCTCGAACCGCATCGCGTACATCTCGCGGGCGACGCGCAATCGGGAGCGTTCGTTGACCATCAGTCGAGCCTGTGCTTCGAGGAGACGCGAGCTGTGAGAGAGCGACCTGCCATGCGCGTAGTACCGCACGCCTTCTTCGCCGACCCAGACGACCGTGGAGCCACTTTCGGCCATGAGCACCATGGCCTGCTGGGACACGGTTGTACCGGGGCCGAGCAGGAGCGCGCCGAGCGTGGCGGCAGGTATATGAATGATGCCGCGTTCGTCTGTTGACGTGATCGCGTTCGCGTCTCGATGGATCTGGCATCTTTCGAGATAGATGAATGTCAGCCGATCCTGCACCCGAACGAGATCTGCAAGCTCGGGAGGTCTCGCCCCCATATTCATACGGTCACCGCACAGGGGCGAGCGTCAACAGGCCGCAGCCGTAGCCCTTGGCGCGGCCGATACCGCGGCAGAGGGCGTGGCGTAGGGCCTCGGGATCCGTCACCGCGAGCGTGCCTTCGTACGTGGCGACGCGGAGCGTGACCTTTGTCTCGCGGCGGCTGAAGGTGAGGGTCTTTCGATCCGAGACCACGAGGTCGCGTGCGCCTTCGGCAGCCTCGGGAACATCGAAGCCCGCCGCGGTCGTACGGTCGAGAAGCCACCTCTCCTGCTGGGCCGTCGTGACGTGGCCGACCGGTTTGCCGCGGGAGCCGTCGCCCGGGCGCTCGCGCCGGACAGGATTCGCAGTCAGGCGGAATCGATAGCGTTGGCCGGCCTCGAGCGAGTCGAGCAGTTTGTCGTACGGACGGGTCTCCCATGAGTCTTCGAGAGTCGGCCAGCCTGCTTGCTCCGCGAGGTGCGTGAGGTCTGGGCGACGCGGGCTCACAATGTAGAGCGTCGCGCCGTGCCGCGTCGTGTCGACGCGCCAGAGGATCCGCCCGTCTGGCGTCGGCTCCGTGTCGGGGAACCCTGCGAGCACAGCCGCGTGGAGGCGATGCGGCGATGAGATCACGCGGTGCGTGTCGCGGCGCGCGAGGTTGAGTGCGAAGCGAGTGAAGAACATCTAGACCTCTTCGTCGGTCAGGAGGACGCCTGGATCGTGGTCGGTCGCGGAACCGAGAAGCGGAGAGGCGGGGTGCGAGGAGCGCGTGGGCGCCGGATCCGGGTGGGGAAGCGATACGGTCGTCTGAACGACGTCGCGGGATGCATGAAGTCGACGGCGCGGGTCGAAGCTCACCGGCACGTCGCGGAGCGACAGGTGCGGCGTCTCGTCGGGAGCCGCGTCGCGCAGCACCTCGAGGGTCACCACCGGTCCGGGTGTCCGCTTGCGGTGATGTTCCCGCGCGCGCCAGGGCTCGCTCTCCAAGGCACGCTCGAGTGCGTCGTCGAAGATGCTCGTTCGGAGGGGGCCGGCCGGAGGGAACGCGCGGCGCCCCAGGAAGAGCGGGTACTGGGGCGCCCGCAGCGCGACCGCAAATTCCTCAGCCGATGCGGGATCCGTGTCAATCGCCGCGACGAACACCGCATCCGCAAGGTAATAGCGGTTCGACAGCGGGAACGACTGGCCGTCGCGCGAGCGTGCGGTATGGAAGTCGCGCTCCACGACCCCGGGCTGGTCGATGCGCACGCCGAAGCGGATGTCCGAGAATCGCGACAGATCCGCCGTGCGTTCGAGCCCGAGCGCGGCGGCGATCAGCCCGATCACGCCGCTCTTCGTCGGCGCGATCTCGGTCGATCGCCGTGCGAAGCGGCTGGCGGATCCCCACGACTGCTGCGGGCCCGCTAGCTCGATGAGGAGGGTCGTCATTTGTTTTCCGCGAGACGGGTGGCGACAAGCGTCCCGAGGCTGGCGACGGCGTCGTCGAGCGGAGCGCGCTCGCCGAGGGCATCGAGCGGCTCGGCCGACGTCGAGGCACGTGCAACCCAAGCCTTCACAGGTGTCGTGCCATAGGCTTCGTCGGTGAGCTGGGCCTGCTCGGCAAGCTTCACAGCAGCATCGCCGATGCGCGAGTTGCTCACGATCGCCTTCTCGAACGCGCCCACGGGGTTGACTGACTGTGTGTCGCGCACCGCGATGACGACGGCGTCGGGCAGGGTGCCGTTCGCGAAGGTGTTCTGCTTGCCCGATGGCATGCTGCGCACGAATGCCTGCACGAAGGCCTCAACCGCACGCTTGGTTGCGTCGGCGTCGCCGAGGTTGCGCTGCAGCGCATCGACATCGACAGTCGCGTATCGGAAGAGCGTCGAGGAGTTGAACTCGACCGTGCCGATCATGCTCGCCCCCGCGTCCTCTTCTTCGTCAGCGCGCTTGTGGTCGTCGACCGCGGTGAAAAAGTCGAACTCAGTCTCGACAGGGTGCACGCTGATCGCGTGTGCGACCTGGGCCGCGGCATCGACGTTCAGGTCGGTGACGTCGGCGATCATGCGGCCGAACAGCGCCACATCGATCGAGTGCTCCTGGTTGAGCAGCGTCTTGACCTTGGCCGCCTTGATCGCGGCCTTTGGGTCATTACTGGCGTGGGCAGAGACAGCTGCGGCGGCGACGCGCTCGATCTGTCGGGTGCTGAGGAAGAGGAGATACCCGGACTCGTCGAGAAGCGGGTTGTCGTCTGAGGATCCCCGCGCCTTCGTGAGCTTGATTCCGGCGGTGCCGAGGCACTGCGTGGCGAGATCGACGGCGGTTTCCTCGTCGATTGCATCGTTCTGCCGGCGGATCTCGTCCGCGAGGAGTTCGACGACGCGCTTGGTGCGCACCCCGAGCTCGGAACGGTCGAGGTAGCGGGCGAATGCATCGCGCGCGGCGCGCTTCCAGGCTTGACTGGACACGCGTGCCCGGCGGACCCCGCCGTACACTGCCGTCTTCGGGCTGCCGGTGTCGTCGCGGTTCATGTTCGACGGCGGGACAGTGTGGAGGATGCTGAGATCGATGATGGTGCGGGCCATGAGAGTGCTCCTGTGATGGGATGCCGGCGGATCAGGCCTGGGCGGTTTCGGTGGTGTCGTCTGTGACCGGGGTGCGGTAGAAGGCGCGTCCCCAGCGCAGCCGGACGCGGTCAGCGTGTCCGGTCTGGATGTCGAAGAGATCGCGAGCGAAAGCCGCATAGTCGAGTGGGACCCCCGCCGCGCGCAGCTGCTGGATGAGGCCGCGTGCGTGGTGCAGCGTCTCATCCCAGGTCACGGCGGTGCCGAGGGCGGTGAACCGTGCGCGGGTGGATTCCACGTTGTAGCGGCTGGAGAGCATGCGGCTCGACCGCCCGACCGAATAACCGGACTGGTGCATCGACTTGTCGCGGTGCGACTGCTGATGCGTCGCATACAGGGTGAGCGCAGCAAAGAATGCTCGCTCCTCCGGTGATGGACCCTCGGCTTCGGCGGCGCGGGGCGCGGTGAGATCGTCGTTGACGCCGTCGAGCGCGATGCCCATGAGGGTGAAGTTGTGGCCGAACTCTGTGCCCACGCCACGGCGCAGCTGTGCGAGGGTCGAGACAGCGCCGCTCACGTCGCGGCGGTACGCGCTCTGGAGGGTTCGGACGCGCGCATCTGTGACCGAGGCGGTCCGCTCGGCGCGCTCGGACAAGGTCATCATGCGGGTGTCTCCTCTGTCGTGAGTTCGCCGTCGCCGAGCGTCTTGCGCAGCGCACCGAGGAACCAGGATTCGGCGAGTGGTGTCGTGAGATACATGCTGCCCGTGCGTGTTCGGACTTCGCGGCCGGACCAAGCAGCGGTGCTCGCCGATGCGACGAGCGAGCGCCCCAGGCGGCGGAGCACGTCGTCGGCGCGACCGCGCCATTCGCTCATCGCGGTCACCGCGTCCGTCGACTCATCGAGCGTCGCGAGCCACGTGCGATAGTGGCGATCGAGTGCGTCGTACGCCTCCGCCTCGGCAGCGGCAGAGGCGCCGGCACCATCACCGCCGCCGGCCAGAGCCAGATTCTGCGCGAGTTGGCGAAGCGCCCTGACGCCGTCTTCCGCGAGATGCACCGCGTTCTCGGCGCACGCCGCGAGATCCGCGCGCTGCCCGTCGAAAAGGGCGACCGTCATGTTCAGCCGATCATCGATCACATCGCTGACGACGGACGATTGGCTGCCGTAGACGACGCCGACGGCCCGCAGGCGGATGCGGTCGGAGGGCGCGATCGCCCCGTCCTCGCGCCTGTTCGTCACGGCGGAGAGGACGGCGGGAGGGCGCGAGACGTCGCGCCCCGCTTTGTCGATCTTCGGACGCTGGGGGAGCAAGGCGCCGATACCTCGCCAGAACGAGTGTTCGGGAAGGTGTTCGCGCGCCATGTACGTCGGAAAGCCGGCCTTCTTCGTCTGCGGTTCGCTGAACCGCCACGCCGTCATCGTCTCGTGCCGATGTTGATTCTGCGGCGTCAGCGCGTCCCCATTGCAAACGAGGCACGCGGTGACGCGATCGCCGTCCGCGACCAGCCGGATCCGCCGCGACTGCCATGTCTGCAGCGCGACCGGCCCGGTTGGGCGCAGTTCCCGGTCGAGCGGCGTATCCGGGTCTGGGCGCTCCCAGACGGGGATGTCGGTGGCCGGGTTCGATTCAATGCCGGCCTCGTAGGCCTCGGACGGCAGGACGAGGTTGAGGAGGAGTGTCTGCGCGAGCGACCCTCCTTCGAGCATGACTCCGCCAAGATGGCCCGACCAGGCCACGCCGATCGGATAGCCTTTTCCGCCCTTCACGCGCGGATCGCGCGGATCGCCCGACTTGATCCCCGACGGGTCGAAAGCCTGTGTGTTGACGAGCCACCGAGCCGCCTCACCGAACTCAAGCGCGAGCGAGTCGGATCCGGAGCGGGTCGTGAAAAGGCGGTTGTTGCTCGGCAGGTCGAGGATCAAGACGGACGTGTCTCTGAACTCGCCCTTCGCCGTGGCGAGATCTGCCACCTGGAAGAACGGGCGCTCGGGGTGGAGCAGCCAGAAGCGATCCCGCCACGTATCGAGGTATGTGTCAACCGAAGGAAGCGGGAGGCCGTCGGCCCAGAGGTCGCTCCATTCAACGGCGCTCGCGCGCGCGGGGTCCGTTTCGATTGCGCGCGAGAGGATCGCAAGCAGCAGTCGAAGGATCGCGAACGACTGCGTCGGCACCTCGCCCTCGATCTCTCGGATCGCGGCAGCATCGTGAAACGCGGTGTGAATGGAGATGTCGCGCGACGACCCGTCGAGATAGCGCACGGTGATCCACTCTTCGTCGACGAGGTGGAATCGACCGGGGGAGCTGCCGCTCATCGGCGGTCCTCGCTTTCGGTGTGGGCGCTGGCTGTGCGAAGTGTGACTGACAGACCGTCCTCAGGGCTGTAGGCAAGGTCAAATCGCCCGAGCGTGCAGGTCATGTCCTCGTCGAAGACAGCGACGAGTTCGCCGCGAAGGGCTCTGCTGCGATGCCAAGCCTGCACCGGATAGGCAGCCTCGAGGGCGTCGATGATGTCATCGAGATCTTTGCCGCGACACATCATGGCGGGAAGGCGAAGGGAGGACCCGAGGATCGTGCGGGTGAGCTTCGGGGTCGGCAGGCCGTTATCGGGGATTTGCTCCCCGCCTCCGTCGGCCAACCATGTCGGAGTGACGAGAACGCCCTCGATCTCTTGCAACACGAGCACCTCGAGCGTTGGCTCCGCGTCGCGCACGGAGGCTTCCGCCTGCGCGTTGGACGAGGGGTCTCCGGCGGATGCGTCGGCCCAGCCGAGCAGCGAGCGCGGCGCGCCTGGGTCGGCGATTCGAAACCCAGAGGCCCGCTCACGTTTGTCTGCATTCTCTGCATCGAAGGACGCGCGCGCTTCAATGATGGCCGGGCGCCACGTCGTGGGCTGGTCGTCGTGCTCGCTGTAGACGGCCTGAACGAGCGGTGGAATGTCGTCGGGAAGCGTGAGCATTGTGCGGGTCGACAGGGCCGCGAGGGTGCGCAGCAGCAGGTAGCGGCCGTACACCTTCTGGCCGCCTCGGTCGAGGCCTGGCGGGTCCTCGGCCCAGTCGGCGCCTGAGAGCAGCAGCC
>NZ_JAJUFV010000147.1 GCF_029263575.1 Microbacterium sp.
ATCGATCCGGCGGCGTGATCGGTGAGCGCATCGATCACCGTGGCCAGGTCTCCTGTCGCGCGCTCGCGCTCCCACAGGCCCGTGACAAGATCGTGCGGTGCCTCTGGCGGCAGCGCGATCAGGACGCCCGGCGACACCAGGATGTACCAGTCTCCCGCTCGGTAGGTCGTCTGCATCAGCTCATCCCTCCTGCTACGGCCTCGCGGGGCCGGGTCTCCTCATCGATGTCGTCGTCAGCGCGCATCTGCACGCCGGGCCGAGAAGCCACCGAGACAGCGTCGACCACCACGACGGTGACGTTGTCTCTGCCTCCGGCGCTGACTGCTTCATCGATCAGCGCGGCCGCCGCGGTCTGCGGGTCGGCCTCCACGCTGAGAATCTCGCGGATCTGCTCGTCCGGCACCTCTGAGGAGAGCCCGTCAGAGCAGATCAGCATCCGATCGTCGCGCTCGGCCGGGAACATCCAGAAGTCGGCGTCTCCGGTGCTTCCGGCGCCGATCGCGCGCGTGATGATGTTGCGGCGGTGGTCTTTCACAGCCTCTTCGGCGGTGAGCTCGCCCGATTCGAGCAGCTCTTGCACAACCGAGTGGTCGACGCTGATCTGTTCGAGTTCGCCACCCGAGAGTCGGTAGGTTCGCGAGTCACCGATGTTGAAGGCGAGCCAGTAGCCCATGCCGTCGACGTCCGCGAGAACCACCCCGCTCAGCGTCGTTCCGGCGCGCCCCATCGCCGATGCAGACAGTTCATCGACCGCGGCACGGGATCGGCTGAGAATCTCGAGCACGTCGTCGATGTCGAGGCTGGGCCGCCCGATGTAGCGCGAGAACTCTTCGACGACAGCGGCGCTGGCGCGCTCTCCTGCTTCGTGGCCGCCCATGCCGTCGGCGACGAGGAAGACCGGCGAACTCGCGAGCATCGAGTCCTCGTTCAGCGAGCGCCGCAGACCGATGTGCGTCGAGGAACCCGCAGAGACGATCAGGGGTGCACTCATGCGTAGCCTCCGACCGTGACGATGCGATCGCCGATCTCGATCGCGTCGCCGAGGCGGATGCGAACGGGTTCACCCGGTGTGCACACGGTGCGGTGCCCGTCGCGCACGACGGCGGTGCCATTGGTGGAGTTGCGGTCGATGATCCACCCACCGGATGCCTCGGCAGCGGCCTCGAAGTGCGTCTTCGACAGCGACAGCGTCTCATCACGCACGGGCACGATGACCGCTCCCGCTTCGGGCGCGGGGTTGCGCCCGAAGATCGTGCGCTGTGAGACCGTGACGCGGGTGCCGTCGTCCCAGGTGAAGACGAGCCGGTGGCCGGGGATGCTGATACGGGTGTCTTCGATGTCGGATGCGTCCTGAACGACCTGCTCGTTCGCAGCGATCTCGCCGCGCAGCTGCGTCTGCTCGGGGGCGGATGCGTCGTCCGCCACCGGGGCGGGCTCGGCGGGGGCGGGCTCGGCGGCCGGGGTGTTCCGCGCTGGCGGTGCATCCTGCGTGATTCCCGGCACGAATGCGATGACGGGGTCGTCGGCCGGAAGCGGCGGCTTGGCGACCGGCTGCTGCGGCGGTGCGACCGGCTGCTGCGGCGCGACCGGCTGCTGAGGCGCCGCGGGCTGCTGCGGCGCGGCGAACGGCTGCGCGGGTGGTGCCTGCTCAGGCGCACGTGGAGCCTGCGGCGGGGCCGCGAATCCGTTGCTCTGTGCGGGAGTGAGTCCGGGAATCGGTGGGCCGGCAGGCTGCGGGCTGGTCGGCTGAGGAGCGCCCGGCTGACCGGTCGCGAGGTTCCCGGCGCCCTGCTGCAGGTACGGCAGCTGCGGCGCCTGCGGGTGCTGGAACTGGTTGTTCGGCAATGGTGGTTGTCCGAACGCGGGGTTCGACGCCGGCGCATTCGCGGCGGCCGGCTGTGGGCCCGCTACCGGGGGCTGAGGCCGCGGCGGAACCCGCGTCGGCTGCGTCGCGGGTGCGGGGCTGGTTCGAGCATCCAACATCAGCGACTTCGCCACCTTGTCGTGCCAGCCCTGGAAGCGCCCCGAGCCGTCGAAGAGCGGGGTGAAGTAGCCCACGACGATACTTGCCGAGAGCCCGAAGATGATGTTGCGCACAAGCGTGCGGCCGAATCCGAGCGCGGCGCCGTTCGTCTCTTGCACGAGGCGAAGCTTCTGCGCTCGCATGCCGATCGAGCCCTTACCGCTCTGCATCAGGGTGTAGACGACGAACCAGCCGATCATGATCAGCCAGATGAGCGGTCCGCCGATCGCCAGCACGCCGAGCGCCCCGTCGACACCACCGATCGTCACGAAGATGACGAGGATGATACTGAGTACGACAGCGAGGCCCCCGGCGATCAGGGCGTCGATGATATAAGCCACCGCCCGTCTCGACGTCGGGGCGACGGTGCCAAACGTCAACTGACTCATGGTGTCTCGCTCTCGGGTGCTGCGGATGTGTTGCTCTTGATGGTGC
The DNA here is from genome assembly GCF_029263575.1 of Microbacterium sp. Lineage (GTDB taxonomy): Bacteria > Actinomycetota > Actinomycetes > Actinomycetales > Microbacteriaceae > Microbacterium. The sequence goes on from NZ_JAJUFV010000147.1 coordinate 2,459, forward strand.
CAGGTTCTCGCCGAACGCGCGCGGTGGCGCTCTGTTTCAGCGATTGGAAGCCGTTCGACAGCGCGGATCCGCCCAGCAGCGAGCGCAGGCTGAGACGCGCTTTCATGCGCTTGAAGAATCCGACGTCGCTGCCGAGCCCGACCACGATCTCGTCGACCTCGTTCCAGAAGGCGTCGACGTCTTCCTGCGTCGGCTCGCTCGGACCGAACACCTCGGCGTCAGCGCGACCGGCGAGCGTGGTCACCGTCGGCACCGACAACGAGTCCGACACGAGCACGGCTTCTTCTCCTCGTGTCGCTCCCGGTGTCAAACGTGCCCCGTAGTCGACAGCACGGTCGGTGAGTTCGTCCCAGCCGCCCGCGATGCGGTCGGCTGTGAGGGCTGCTGCGCGGCGGGAGCGGCGCCTGGATGCCTTCCAGGCGCCGATGATGATGAACGGCGACAGCAGCAGCGCGAGAATGCCCAGCGAGATGCCGCCGATCAGCAGGATCGCGCCGATGATCCCGGCGATATTGAGGGACTCGTCTTCGGATTCACGGTCGTCCGGAAGCGTCGGCGGCAGATCCACCGGCTCCTGGGGCGGGGGCGGGGGCTGCAGCACCTGCGGCTTCGGGTCGGCGCGAGGCTTCGTGTTCTGGTCGTTGGGCACCTGGTCTTCCGGCGGTGTCGGGTCGAACGGCACCCAGCCGAATCCTTCGAAATTGACCTCGACCCAGGCGTGGATATTGTCACCGGTCGCCGTGAACTCGGCCGCGCCCTGCTGTTCTTCGGCCGGGTAGAAGCCCATGACGACACGGGCAGGGATACCGAGCTCGCCGGCCAGCAATGCCATCGCGACCGCATACTGCTCGTCGTCGCCGATCATCTGGTCGCCGCCGATGAGGGTCGAGATGCGCTCGGAGGTGTGCCCGGCGCGTGAGATGACTTCGCCCTCGAGCCCGTGGCTGAAGAAGCCATCCTCCGACAGGAAGGTCTCCAGCGCGCGAGCCTGCTCGATCGGGGTCTCCGCCTCGGACACCGTCTCGGCGGCGAGCGAGGTGAGCTCTTCCGGGACGTTCTCGTTCTTGGGCAAGCGCACAGTTCCGAAGGCGGCGTCGTCGATCTGCTCGTCTGTGACCTCGGCCGGGATCACCGTCTGCACGGTGTAGCTGTCGCCCGCGCTCAGCCCTGTCGTCGCCACGGCCGTTCCGGTGCCGGTGCTGAAGTAGGTGCTGCGGCGCAGCGTCTCGGCGTCCTCACCCTCGAAAGTGAACTCGTTCACCTCTCCGGCGTTCGGCACCCACACATCGGCGTAGTCGCCGATCTCGATCTGAAGAGTGACGGGGATGCCCTCGGCATCCGGCGACATGTTGGAGCGGATCGGGGTGAACGCGCTCGACGATCCGGGCCCTCCGTCGACGACGTTGATGACCTGGCCGTCGAACTCGTCCATCGTCGCCAGACGCACGCGTGCTTTCTCGGGCAGGCCCTGCACGGTGAACAGCGCCTCGTCGGCGTTGTCTCGAACGTGTCCGCGATACGACTGCAGCGCCGAGGGATAGTCCTGCACGTTGAACGGAGGAATGATCACATCGCGCAGCACGTGGCGTGCCTCAGAGGGCGCGGTGAATGCGCTCGTGGCAACTCCTGCCGTCCCCGCGACGGCGAGCACGGCGACGCCCGAGATCAGCCGGCGCATCCGCATGTGGTTGGCGCGGGAGGGGTCGACCTCGCTGACCGAGACCGCGGCATTCTGCGGTGCCCAGATCTGATGAAGCGCCAGCCAGGCCATACTCACGAGCGCGAAGACGGTGCCCTGGATGATCGGTACGGCGGGCTCGGGGGTACCGAGGGCGATCACGATCGCAAGCAGCGCACCGGCCGGGATCAGCGCCCAGGCCGGCTGCGTCAACCGCAGGGCGAGGGATGCCGTGAGCACGGCGGACACCAGCAGCAGCAAGAACGGAACGATGAGGTGCCCGTCTGGCGCAGCGACCGGGGCCACGGTCGTGAGCATCTGCTTCCACGACGTGACGACGCCGACGGCAAGCTGCTGCAGCGTGTCGAGCGTCGGGATGAAACCGGCGATCGCCGTATGCGGCAGGGCCAGTACACCGCCGAAGACGAAGTAGGCGAGCACGGTCATTCCGGCGATGATGAGAATGCCCCACCGACGCCACGCGGCAACCGCGGCGATGGCGATCCCGAGCAGGACACCGCCGATCGCGGCGAGCAGGTAGCTACCGCCAGCGAAGCTCGGCCAGAATCCGGCTACAGAGACGCCGAGCAGCAGCACGACAGCACCGAGGTTCAGACCCCAGCGGCGCACAGAGATAGGGGGAACAGCGGGCGCGGTCATGCAAGCACCTTCTGGAGGGCGAGGGGGATCTGCTCCAGCGCGCCGACGCTGACGACGTCGGCATCCGCAATGCGGCGCAGCGCAGGAATTTCGATGGTGGTGTCGGCGACGACAGCGATCACACGTGCGCCGAACGGCAACCGCGCGCACGCGCGGCGCAGGTCTTCCGTGCTGACCTTCGTGCCGCAGATGAGCACGACGACACTGGCCAGCGGAGCGGTCGCGGCGATGACGCCGGCGAGCTCGGAGACGCTTCCCTCGCGCGGCTTGCTGTTCTCGACGGCCGAGAGCGAGTCGAGCAGCTGCTTGCCCGTTTCTGCTCTGAGTTCGCGGCCCTGCACGCGCACGTCGACTCGCTGTGAGTCCCGGATCGCACGCAGACCGACGGATCCGGCGATGGAGATCGCAAGCTCGAAATCGACTTCGGTGGCATAGTCACCCGACGAGCGGGACAGCCCGATCACGAAGTGCGACCGGCGGGTCTCTTCGTACTGGCGAACCATCATGATGCCGGTGCGTGCGGTCGAGCGCCAGTGCACGTGCCGCAGGTCGTCCCCCGGCTGATACTCGTTGAGCGCGTGGAACGACACGTCGTCGCGCGAGAGGTCCGCGGCGGGGAGCCCTTCCAGATCGCGAAGGAACCCGAGCGATTGTCCGTCGAACAGCACGGTCTTCGGATGCACATACAGATCGACCGGCTCATCACGGCGATGTGCGCGCTCGAACAGTCCGAGGGGGTCGCCGCGTACGACGCTGACCGGGCCGACCTTGACGACGCCGCGGCGCTGGGTGGGAATCGCGAACAGCTCTTCGGCCTTCTCCCCCGGCGCGAGCCGCTGGATGCCGAATTCTCCGCGCCCGCTCCCGACCGGGAGCACGACACGAGACGGAAGGATGGCGCGGCTGCTCGGGTTCGAGAGCGTCAGGGCGCCGACAGCGCGCTCACCGACGACCACGCGGTTTCGGGCGAGGTCGAGGTCGACGTCATACTCGGTGCGGCCGATGAGGAAGAACGCGCACAGCACCACGGTGATCGCGATGACGATGGCGGCCAGGGTCAGCTCGACCCAGCCCAGGCTCTGCCCCGTGATCCACAGCACCACGGCCATGCCCATGAGCACCCAGGCGAGCGGGCGGATGGCGCTGGTGATCTTCAGCAGACGCGCACCGATGCGCGCGCCGATGACCGCCGCGATGTCCCGCCATCCGGCGTCGCGTTCGATCTCCGGCGCGGCGGGCAGCGTCTGTGACGTCATCACGCAGCCGTTCGCGCCTGCGGTGCCGCGACATCCTCAAGCACGCGGGCAACCACGACATCAGCCGTCGCACCGGCGAACTCCGCCTCGGCATCCAGCAGCAGGCGGTGCTGCCAGGCCGGGCGAACCAGTGCCTTGATGTCGTCGGGCAGCACGTAGTGACGGCCGTGGGCGGCAGCCCACACCTTCGCCAGTCGAACCATCGCGATCGCACCGCGCACCGACACACCCAGGCGCACACCGCTGTCATTGCGGGTCGCTTCGGCGAGCTCGGCCACGTAGCGGAGCACGGCCGGCTCGACGTGCACGGAGGCGCCCAGGTCAGCCATGTCCGCCACGGCGCTGGTGGTGATGATCGCGGTCAGACTCGACGAGGGGTTGCGATCGGATGCTCCGGCGAGGATGCTCTCGGTCACGGCGAGGTCGGGGTAGCCGATCGATGTCTTGATGAGGAAGCGGTCGAGCTGCGCCTCGGGCAGCTTGTAGGTTCCGGCCTGCTCGACCGGGTTCTGCGTCGCGATGACGAGGAACGGACGGCCCGTCTCGTGCGTGACGCCGTCGATCGTCACACGTGACTCTTCCATGACCTCCAAGAGCGCCGACTGCGTCTTGGGGGATGCGCGGTTGATCTCATCGGCCAACACGATCGACGCGAAGATCGGGCCCCGGTGGAACTCGAACTTGTGGGTCTGCTGGTCGTAGATCGTCACACCGGTGACGTCAGAGGGAAGCAGGTCGGGCGTGAACTGGATGCGCGAGCTCGTGCCCTGCACGGTGGCCGCGAGGGCTTTGGCGAGGCTCGTCTTGCCCGTGCCGGGTGCGTCTTCCAGCAGCACGTGGCCTTCGGCGAGCATCGCTGCCAGCACGAGGCTGATGGTGTCGTGCTTGCCCTGCACCGCCTTGTCGATGTTCTCGACGAGGCGATGGAAGGTTCCCTGGAACCAGGCTGCCTGCTCGGGGGTCATTGTCAT
>NZ_JAJUFV010000148.1 GCF_029263575.1 Microbacterium sp.
ATGGAACGCGGCACCGAGTACCGCGTGGACGGTGTCAACTTCGACGGGTACGACAGCGCGCGGGACGTGCTTCTCGATGCCAAGGACTGGCGCGGATACCCTCCCGCTGGTCAAGACTTCTGGCACGGCGGAACCCTGGACGAGATCATGCGACAGATCAACGCTGCCGACGGTACGGCGATCGAGTGGCATTTCTCTACACCGTCGGCGAAGGATGCCGTCGACGCGCTGCTGCGCCAGAACAACCTCGGTGACGCCATCACGACCGTGGTCACACCCTTCTAATAGGATGAGTGCACTATGAACGACATCAGGCCGTACTTCGGTGTGTTCTGGGGAGCCCGCGAGCAGAGCCTCGGCGAGTTCATCGATCAGTCCAGAGAGTTTCTCGTCACACTGCGCGAGATCGACCCGCTCTTCGACACGCTCTACTCACTCGGCGATCGAGCAGACACCGAGATGCCGGTCGGATCCGATCTCGCCAACCTCGCAAGCATCGCGTTGGAACGCGGTTGGGACAAGAAAGCGCCCAAGCACTGGTTCTCCAACCTTGACGAGGAGGGGCGACCGACCCGCGAGAGCACGGTCAAAGTCGGCTGGCGCCTGAGCCTCGCCAACGAGCGCGAGGCGGAGAAGACAAAAGACTTCATCGCCATCTCGCTCGCCAGCGGACAGTCGTCGAATCGGAGCAACAACAGCGTGCTCATCACGCTCAACGACCCCGACTCGCCGCTGCTCGACCCCGCTATGGCGGAGCGCCTGTTCCAGCTGCTGGTCGATTTCTGGAATCCCGAGCGGGGATGGGTCACCGAAGCAAGCTATCGGGATGCCGTCTGGGACGACGCGACCCGGGAGCAACTGGGCTGGCTGAACTACCGTGCCGACCCGAGCATCGCCAACCAGCTGCCAGCGTCCGTCTCGTCCGAGGCGCACGGAGCGGGGATCATCTTCCGCATCGGCGACGGACGCGCACTCACCGAGGACGCCCAGGCTGAGGTCGCCATCGGCAACGAGATTCAGGCGGCGCTGCACCCGGCGTGATCGCGCGCGGGGCGTACGTGCGTGTCCGCGCAGCATGGGTATCTCTCCCCTAGTCTCCGGGCCTTTTCGTTGATCACCAGCAGTTACGCTGTCAGTCGGGGGCGATCACGTAGCGTCCTCTGCGCCAGCGAGGAGACTTCATGAGCGATTCGTATCCCACCCCTCCCGGGCCGTCGTCGGCACCACCGCCGCCGCCCGCCGTATCGGCGGCGCGTGCCGCTGCAGCACCGGCGCCCGCAGCGCAAGCGCCCGCTCCGCAGCCAGCCCAGGCACCCACCCCGCAGGCCCCGGCAGCTGCTGCACCGACGGCCGCACCGGCCACCGCCGCGGCCCCGTCAACGGGCTCAGCGACCGGCTCGGCGACGAACTCACCGACCGAGACCAAGCCCACGCCCAGCGCGGCCGAGATGACACGGGCCGCCCAGATTCTGAACGTCATCACGAACGCCTACTCGGCGAAGATGGTCGGCCAGGAGCAGCTGCGCATGAGCCTGCTCGTCTCGCTGATCGCCGGCGGGCACAGTCTGCTGGAGAGCGTGCCGGGGCTCGCCAAGACCACGGCGGCATCCACGCTCGCCGACACCGTCAAGGCACAGTTCAAGCGCATCCAGTGCACGCCCGACCTGCTGCCCAGCGACATCACCGGCAACCAGATCTATGACGCCCAGACCGGATCCTTCCGTACCGTTCTCGGCCCGGTGCATGCCAACTTCGTGCTGCTCGACGAGATCAACCGCTCCAGCGCGAAGACGCAGTCGGCCATGCTCGAGGCGATGCAGGAGCACCAGACGACCATCGGCGGCGAGGTGCACCACCTGCCCGAGCCGTTCCTCGTGATCGCCACGCAGAACCCCATCGAGCAGGAGGGCACGTATGAGCTGCCCGAGGCGCAGATGGATCGCTTCCTGCTAAAAGAGATCGTCGAGTACCCGAGCCCGGCAGACGAGTTCGAGATCCTCGGACGCATCGACTCGGGCGTGCTCGACCCCGACCGTCATGTCTCCAGCGCCATCACACTGGCCGATGTCGAGCTGCTGCAAGACGTCGCCAGCCGCATCTACGTCGATGCCGCCATCCGCAACTACATCGTGTCGATCGCCTACGTCACCCGTAACCCGGGGCCGTACATCGGTGAGGAGCGGGCGCGTTACATCAAGTACGGCGCGAGCCCGCGTGCGAGCATCGCCTTCTTGCAGGCGTCCCGCGCCCTCGCGCTGCTCAACGGACGCGACCATGTGCTGCCCGAAGACATCCGCACTCTCCGCCATCTCGTGCTTCGCCACCGCGTGCTGCTGACGTTCGAGGCAGACGCCGACGGCATCCGCAGCGAAGAGATCATCGATCAGATCTTCGCCTCGGTGCCGACCCCGTAAGAATGGCCAGCCTGATCACTCAGGTGAAGAGCAAGCTCTTCATCCACTCTGCGCAGAAGTCGATGCACGCGCTCGACGGCGCTTACGCATCGCTGCTGCACGGGCGCAGTCTCGACTTCGAAGACCTGCGCGCATACGAGTACGGCGATCAAGTGCGCGACATCGACTGGCGGGCGACCGCGCGCATGAGTGAACCGCTGGTGAAAAGGCATCGCGCGAACCGCATGCACACGGTGCTCTTCGTCGTCGACACCGGACGCGCCATGACCGCGATCGCTCACGACGAGAAGCCCAAGAAAGACCTCGCGATTCTCGCTACGGGTGCCCTCGGCATGCTGGCGTTGCGCCACGGCGACGATTTCAGTCTCGTCTACGGCGATGCCCACCGCGTGCGTCGGCGGGCCCCCGGTCGCAGCGAAGGGTCGCTTGAACACGCACTGCGAACGATCAAGTCGGCCATCGAGGCGAGCTCGGCTCCCAGCGATCGCGATGGTCTGCTGTCGTACGTCGCGCGCACGATCGCGCGTCGCTGCATTGTCGTTATCGTCACAGATGAGGCGCCGGTCACGGCCGACACCGAGCGGATGCTGCGGCGCCTGCGCGTGCAGCACGACGTGCTGTGGCTGACGTTGCGCGACGCCGACCCCGTGCTCGATCACGCATCGGCGACCGTGCGCACAGATGTGAACACGCGCTGGGACATTCCTGATTTCGTGCATGGCGACGCCGAGGTGCTGAGCGAGCTCATCGCTCAGCAGCAGGCCGATGCCGCACGGCGCGCTGCGCTACTCGACCGGCTCGAGATCAGCCACGCGACACTCGAAACGCAGGCTGACGCGGTCTCGGCATTGCTGCGCATGCTGAACAGGAGGGCGCATGTCCGCTCCTGATGAGCTGTACCCGCCGCTGCAGTACGGCTGGGGATGGATGTTGCTGGCGTTCGCCGTCATCGCGCTGCTGATCGCTGCCGGATGGCTGCTGCTGTTTCTCACCAAACCGCGCCGCAGCATCACCGTCGCCGACGGGGAGCCGCACACCCCGCCGGTCGGAGACGTGCTCAGCATGCTGCGCATGGAATATAACGACCGGATCGGTCGGATCGAAGCGGACTACCTGTCTGGCGGTCTCTCGGCCCGGCAGGCCAACCTCGAACTCAGCCGTGTCGTGCGCACGTTCGTCAACGAGTACAGCGGACTTGAGGCACCGGTGCTCGTGCTCGACGATCTCGTGCGGATGGGGGTGCCTGCGGCGCTGATCGATGCGCTCCGCCGCCATTACTACCCGAGTGTCTTCCGCCGCGGACCGGCTGTCGACCCGGTCGCCGGTGCCGAGGCTGCGCGCAAGGTGGTGGCGTCGTGGCACTAGCCAACTGGTGGGTCATCCTCATCGCGGTCGGGGTGGTCGTCGCATCCGTCGGTGTCGGGCTCGCGATCGGCCTGAGGCGCAACGCGAAGCACCGTGCGGCGCCGGCGGCACAGATCGCACGTGCCGAACGTGTGCGGGCATTGCCGTCGTTTCAGCATGCGGTTCGCCGGCGCACCGTGGCGCTGGTCGGCGTACTCGTGCTGGGCGTTCTCGCGACCGTGATCGGTGGGGTCATCGCCGCGCGACCGATCTCGTCGCAGACGATTCAGCCCATGAACACGAGCCGCGACATCATGCTCTGCCTTGACGTGTCGGGGTCGATGAGCGAGGTCGACGTCGAGGTGCTCACCGTCTTCGAGGAGCTGCTCGACGGCTTCGAGGGCGAGCGCATCGGCCTGACGATCTTCAACAGTTCACCCGTGCAGGTTTTTCCGTTGACGGATGACTACGAGTTCATCCGCACACACCTCGCGAGTATTCGCGAGAGCTTCGACTACATGGAAGAGATCCCCGAGCACTGGGTCGGGACGCTCAACGGCTCGGGCGCCTCGTTGATCGGCGACGGGCTCGCAGCGTGCACCATGCGCTTTGACCACGCGGAGGATGAACGGTCTCGTTCGATCATTCTCGCCACCGATAACGAGGTCAACGGCCTCTCGATCGTCTCGTTGAGCGAGGCGGCCGACTATGCGGCATCCATCGGCGTACGCGTATTCGCACTCAACCCGGTGCAGGATGCGGATGCCGACGTCAGCGACGACCTCGTTGCCGCTGCGCAGTCGACTGGCGGCGAGGCATACGGGCTGCGCGACACGACCACGGTCGGGGACATCATCACCCAGGTTCAAGAAGAGGATGCCACGGCACTGCGCGGGCAGGCGCAGGTGGTGTGGACCGACACCCCGAACCTGTGGATCGCCGTGCTGCTGGCGCTCGGACTCGGATTCCTCGTGCTGCTGTGGCGGGTGAGACTGTGATCTTCCAGCCGGTTCTCCATATCTTCCTGCTTCTGCTGCTGTTCGCGCCGGTGGCATTCATCATCGTGCGGATGCTCGTGCGCCCCAGTCGCAGCGGCACCGGTCCGCTTCTCTGGTCGTTGCGCCTCGTCATGCTGCTGGCGTGCTTCGTCATGCTGCTGCGTCCCGGCATCCCCGGCGGCGCCACACAGACGCTCGCGACAGACACCGACATCGTGATCGCCGTCGACACCACGGCGAGCATCGTCGCGGAGGACTGGAACGGCGAAGCCCCACGCCTGGAGGGCGTGCGCGCCGATGTGCAAGAGATCGTCGACGCCTATCCGGGTGCGCGCTTCGCGCTCATCACCTTCGACGCCTCGGCCGAACTGCGGATGCCGCTGACCACCGATGCGACAGCGCTCATGTCGTCGCTGGAGATTCTGCAGCCCGAGGTGACGACGCGCTCGCAGGGCAGCTCGATCGGCATCGCCAGCGGGCTGCTCGATGAGACGCTGGCGAATGCCGCGGAATCCGCCCCGGATCGCGCACGCATGGTGTTCTATCTCGGCGACGGCGAGCAGACCGTGGCCAGTGATCCCGAATCGTTCGAGGGCAGTGCAGAGTATGTCGACGGCGGGGCCGTGCTCGGTTACGGCACAGCCGAGGGCGGGCCCATGCGGGTGACCTCCGGCGGCTTCGACGACGGCAGCGAGTACATCGAGTATCAGGGCGAGCAGGCCCTGTCGGTGATCGACGAGACGAACCTGCAGACCATCGCAGACGACCTCGGCGTCGCGCTCGAGGTGCGCTCAGCGGATGCCGAGATCACACTGCCCGAGGCGCCCACCACCACGACGAACTACGCCGAATCGGGTGAGGTCGGCAACGTGACCGAGCTGTACTGGATCCCCGCGCTCATCGTGGTCGCGCTGCTGGGCTTCGAGCTCGCGCGCGCGACGATGTTCATCGCGCAGCTGCGCGGCATGACGACGCGAGGAGGTGACGCATGACCGATAATCCGAATGCGGATGCCGCGGCCGCTCTCATCGCGTCGAATCGCCGGCGCCGAAGCATCCGTCGCTGGGTCATGATCGGCACCCTGCCGCTGACGCTGGCGGCCCTGCTGTTCGTCGGCAAGGTGCTGAGCATGTACGCGTTCGCGCACCAGGCGATCACGTCGTACGTCGCAGATGACTTCGCCGGCTCGACGACGGCGGCGCAGGGGCAGGAGTTCATCAACTGGTTTCAGCCGTTCGTGGCGCCGTACAACATCGGCACGGCGCTTGCGGGGTCGGAAGACCTCGACGGCGCACGCGCGAAGCTCGAAGAGGCGTTGCCGCTGGCTCACGGACTCGAGGTGTGTGCGGTGCGGGTCAACCTCGCCATCGTGATCGAGCGCCAGGGCGACGCCGCCGTCACGACGGGTGATGGCACCGCTGCGGCTGAGCTGTACGGCGAGGCGCTGCTCATCACCGCCGAGACTCCCGAAGAGTGCAGCAGCGAAGAAGCCGACCAGCAGTCTCCCGATCCCGATCGCAGCATGGGCGACACCCTCGACGATCTGGAAGACCGCCTGCAAGAGAAACAGCAGCAACCGCCGCCCGCCGAGGGCGAAGAAGAAGAAGAGCAGGAGCAGCCGTCACAGCCCGAGCAGGACAAGCTCGACGAGCTGCAGGAGAAGCTCGATCAGGGCGCAGAAGAGCGCGAGCAGAACCAGCAGGGCGATGACGACGGTCCCGGCGGCGGAACGGACAAGCCATGGTAGATCCGAAGCGCACGCGCTATATCGCCGATTCCGAGGGGGCGCCCCCGGTTCCGCCGCCCGGCGGTTATCACGGTGCTCGTCGCAGCACAGCGCCGGAGACTCGTCGCGCCGCCGCACAGATGCTCACGGCGACGACACCGGTCGACAAGCAGCCGGCGAACGCGATCGGCTGGATCTCACTGGCCGTGGCGATCCTGTTCGCGGTCGTGCTGCTGGGCACCATGCTCGGCGGGCTGACCGACGTGATCTATGGCGTCACGATGCTCACTCTGCAGCTCGTCGTCGTCGGCGTCGTGATCGCGGCGCTGTTCTCGAAGCGGGGTCGGATGCTGGGAGCATCCGCCCTGATCGTCACACTGCTGTTCAACACTGCGACGGTCGGTGCGATGAGCGCTGTGCAGACATCGGCATCCGGCAATTACGACGGTGCGAAGACGGAAGAG
>NZ_JAJUFV010000149.1 GCF_029263575.1 Microbacterium sp.
CGTCCAGTTGTCCGAGAAATCGGTCATCGAGTTGTCGGAGTTGTCGGTCATCGAGTTGTCCTGGAACGAGTCGTTCAACGACCAGTTGTCCGAGAAGTCGTTCATCGAGTTGTCGGAGTTGTCGGTTGCCGAGTTGTCCTGGAACGAGTCGTTGATCGAGTTGTCCGTGTTGAACGAGTCCGTGTTCCACGTGTTGCCGATCGAGACGTCGCCCACCGTGATGTCGGTGTCGATGTTGGTCCACGACGCGTCACCGCCGGCTGCGACGGAGCCGTCACCGGCTGCCGTGACGCTGCCGTTGCTGAACGCCTGACCGACGTCGCCACCACCGGTTGCGATGTTCTGGTTCACGGACTGGTCTGTCAGGTTCGTGCGCGCATCGATGGTGATGCTGCCGCCCGTTGCCCCGGCGAGACCCGCCGCACCCGTCAGGTTCAGGTCGTTGAACCCGGAGTTGTACTGACGCATGCCGACGCTGATCGAGTGGTCGTTCAGCGTGGTGGTCGTCGAGTTGTCCTGGAACGAATCGTTGATCGAGTTGTCCGAGTTGTCGGAGTTGTCGCTGTTGTCCTGGAACGAGTCGTTGACCTGGAACGAGTCGTTGATCGAACCGTCGCTGTTGTCGGAGTTGTCGGAGTTGTCGCTGTTGTCCGAGTTGTCCGAGTTGTCGCTGTTGTCCGAGTTGTCCGAGTTGTCGCTGTTGTCCGAATTGTCGGAGTTGTCGCTGTTGTCGGTCGAGTTGTCGGAGTTGTCGGAGTTGTCCGAGTTGTCCGAGTTGTCGTCCGCCGAGTTGTCCGAATTGTCGGTGTTGCCGTTGCCGACATCCTCGACACCCAGATTCCACTGAGCGCCGAGCAAGTTGACGTTGTCCTGCACAGCCATGATGTGTCCCCTTTATCCGTGTGAGTGCCGAGTGGCGCTTGGTAAGAGTCTGGAACCGGCCTGCCCGGGCAGCATCGGGGAGCATCCCGAGGTTTGTCGGGGAATGGTCGGGGGATCATCGGGGGGGCCGCGGGGGTCAGTAGGGGAACCCCGGAAACGACGAAGGTCCGGATGCCGAAGCATCCGGACCTTCTGACGAACTGCGCGTCCGCTGAGCTGGCGTCAGCGAACGACGACGGCGAGGACGTCGCGCGCGGAGAGCACGAGGTACTCGTCTGCGCCGAACTTCACCTCGGTGCCGCCGTACTTGCTGTACAAAACGCGGTCGCCGACGGCGACGTCGAGCGGAACACGGTTGCCGTTGTCGTCGATGCGGCCGGGGCCAACGGCCACAACCTCGCCCTCCTGGGGCTTCTCCTTGGCGGTGTCGGGGATGACCAGTCCACTCGCGGTGGTCTGCTCTGCCTCGACCTGCTGGATGACGATGCGGTCTTCGAGCGGCTTGATGGAAACCGACACGGTCTACCTCTTCTTTCTTGACGCTGACACGAAAGACTTGTTCGCACTCTCAACCCGAGAGTGCTAACTCAAGTGTATGCCGTCAATTGGCACTCACGCAATGCGAGTGCCAGTTTCGCGGTTCTGATTAGGCTGGGCGGGTGGAGATGTCTGAGCTGACCGCGTTGCTCACGCCGGAGGGGCTTCGGCTGCTCGATGAGGTCGGCACGATCCAGACGACCGCGGAGGTCACCCGGGTCGTCTCGACCTTGCGCGCGGCCGGCCACCGTCCTGAGCTCGTTTCGGCCGTGGTCGGACAGGCGCATCTGCGGGCGAGAGCCCGGGCGAAGTTCGGCGATTTCGCCGGGCGGATGCTGTTCACCAGAGCCGGCCTCGAGCAGGCCACCCGGTTAGGGGTCGCGGCGCGCCACGCCGGGCGGATGCGTCAGGCGGACATCGCGCGGGTGGCAGATCTCGGCTGCGGCATCGGCGGTGACACGCTGGCGTTCGCCGGAGCAGGACTCGAGGTCGTCGCCGTCGACACGGACGAGGTCACTGCAGCGATCGCTGCGTACAACCTGGCACCGTTCGGCGGCGATGCCGCAGTCGCGCAAGGGACAGCCGAAGACTTCGTGAGCCGTAACTTCGGAGAATCGCACGATCTTCGGACGAGTTCTGCTGATTCGTCCGAAGAAGCTGCGATTCTCCGCAGCACGCGTACGGCCGTCTGGCTCGATCCGGCCCGGCGCACGGCAGGTCACGGCGAGACGCAGCGGGTCACGGCATCCGACTACTCCCCCTCGCTCGAGTGGGCGTTCGATCTCGCGTCCCGCGTGCCCGCGGGCATCAAGCTCGGGCCAGGGCATGATCGCGACGCTCTGCCCGCTGATGCCGAGGCGCAGTGGGTGAGTGTGGATGGCAGCGTCGTCGAACTCGTGCTGTGGTCGCGCGAGCTGGCCAGAGAGGGGGTGCGGCGGGCGGCGCTCGTGCTTCGCGGCGATCAGTCGCACGAGCTGACGGCGGGGGCGGATGCCGAAGACGCCGGCGTGCGCGAACTCGGAGCGTTCGTACACGAGCCAGACGGGGCGGTGATCCGCGCGCGCCTGATCGGTGATGTGGCGCGCAGCCTCGATGCCGGGATGCTGGATCACAAGATCGCCTATCTGACCGGGGATGCCGCGGTCACGAGTCCGTTCGTGCAGTCATTCCGCGTGCGCGAGGTCACCGGCGCCGCTCCCAAAGCGATCAACGCCGCCCTGCGTGCCCACGACATCGGCACGATCGAGATCAAGAAACGCGGCATGGACATCGACCCGGCCGTCTTCCGCAAGAAGCTGAACCTCCGCGGCTCGCAGTCTGCGACGCTCCTCCTCACGCGCGTGGGTGAGAGGCGCATGGCGATTCTCGCCGATCGGATCTGAGCGCTACGGAGTGCTCTCGCCGGTGGTGTCGTTGATCTCGGGAGCATCGAGCGACGACTCCGGGCCAGACGGCAGCTTCATGACCGTCAGCTGCGGCCCCCGCATCTCGCCGTATGTGAGACGGTACTGGGTCAGGATGCCGTCGATGTCGGCTTCGACCGTCAGCTCGCCGTCAGACTCCACCTCGCCGGCGCAGCCTTCCAGCACACCGGAATCCGACTCAGCGATGAGGCAGAGTCCCTGCGCATTCCACAGATACCAGACGGGCCTGTCTCCGTCATAGCCGAGAATGTTGAGCTCGGTCGGCGCGTACCCCGCCGCTTCGAGTCGACTGATCGCTTCGAGCTCGGATTCGCTGTACTGCGACTCCCAATCGACCGCCCGCTGGTCCCAGACCTGGACGGTCGGCACGAGCTCACCCGCTGCCGTGCGCACCAGAAACGCCGAGAACGTCTGGCCGGCCAGCTCGTCCCCCTCGGGGACGCTGATGGTGGCGCTGGCTGCCCCCGAGCTGGGATCGTCCATCGTGGCACACCCGCTGTTCTCCGCCTTCGCCGCTGTGACGATGACGCACTGCTGTTCGCCTTCGTCTCGCTGCGCCATCCATACGACGATGCCGTGCTGCTCCGCGACGGCGACGACCGTGCCGGGGTCGTATTCACCGGTCGATTCAAGCTCAGCCTGCGTCTCGGAATACGCGGAAGCGAGCTGGAACGCTTCGCTGTTGAATCCCCAGAGCGCCCAGCCCGCAGCGACGCCGACGACGAGTGCTGCGGCGCCGGCGATGAACGGCCACAGGCGACGGATGCGGGATGCTTCGCGTGCGCCGGATGCCACGACGGGCGCGGGGGCTCCGCCGGGGGCGGGGGCTCCGCCGGGCTCGACGGGGGCGAGCGGTGCAGCGTCGGATGCCTCGGGCTCGGTGACCGGGTGCGACCCACGGTCAGGATCAGCGATGCGTTCTGCGGGCGGACGGGTTCCGCGGTTCGGCGCGCCAGCGGGCGCAGCGGCCGGAGGTATCGCAGGCGCAGCGGCCGAAGCAGCAGCGCGGCGCTGGCGTTCCAGCTCGCGCAGTCGCGCGCCTTCTTCGAGAGACAGCTTTCCGTCGCGACCATAAGCCTTGGCTTGCAGGGCGCGCCGTTCGGCGATCTCGTCGGGTGAAAGCATCCGCTATGCCATCGCTTCGAACTGCATCATGGCCCAGATGAGCCAGCCGAGGCTGTAGATAGTGGCGGCAAGCCCGAGCACGAGCGCCCAACACGCGATCGCGCGGCTCTCGGCGGGACGACGCAACGACATGATCGACGCCACCACCGCGACAATGGCGAGCGGGATTCCCCAGCCCACGAAGAATGAGGCGCACAGCGCCACGATCGCCGCCAACAGCGCCCACGGCGCAAGGCGCGCGCTGTCGTCGCCGGCGACCTGATCATGCGGAGCCCACTGGGCCACCGGCGCTCCGGCGGTGTCGGCGGGCCCGCTCGTGACGACCGGTTCGACGCCCACCGGTCCGGTGGGCATCTTCGTATAGCCCTCGCGAGCCGCGCCGGGCAGGCGTGCCGCACCGGCTGGGTGCTCGACCTCGGGACTCGGCTCTTCGAGCCTCGGCGTGTTCGATGCGTCGGGGCGACTGGCCGAGCCGCCCGATCCGTTCCGCTCTGGCCCCGTCATCAGACGACCTCAGCCCCGCGCGCGGCGACGTGAATCTGCGTGACCGGCAACGTCGAATCCGCGCCGAAAGCCAGCGTCGACGGTTCACGCCCGGAAGCGATGAGCTCGGCGGCGAGCGCTGCGATCATGGCACCGTTGTCGGTGCACAGCGACAGGGGCGGAATCCGCACCGTGACTCCGGCATCCGCCGCGCGCGCCAGCGCGGCATCCCGCAGGCGACGGTTCGCGATGACCCCACCGCCCAGCAGCAGACGCGGCACACCGAGGTCAGCGCACGCGGCGAGCGCCTTGGTGACGAGCACATCGACGACGGCCTCGCGGAAGCTCGCGGCGACATCGGCGACGGGCACGGAACGCCCCTCTGCCTCACAGCGCTCGACCCAGCGGGCGACGGCCGTCTTGAGGCCGGAGAACGAGAAGTCGTAACGGTGCTTCGCCATATCCGAGGCGCGTGAGAGTCCGCGCGGGAAACGGATCGCCGTCGGGTCTCCTTCAGCGGCAGCACGGTCGATCTCGGGACCGCCCGGATACGGCAGGCCCAGCAGCCGCGCCACCTTGTCGAAGGCTTCACCGGCAGCGTCGTCCATCGTCTCACCGAGGAGTTCGACGTCGGTGGTGAGGTCGCGCACGTGCAGCAGAGAGGTGTGACCGCCCGAGACGAGCAGGGCGATCGTCGGATACTCCAGCGGGTCAGCATCCGCCGTGACGATGTCGGCGGCGATGTGCCCGACCAGATGATTCACGGCGTACAGCGGCTTGTCGAGGGCGACGGCAAGGCCCTTGGCGGCTCCCACACCGACCATGAGCGCTCCGGCGAGTCCCGGCCCGCTGGTCACGGCGACGGCGTCGAGGTCGTCGAGCGTCACGGATGCCTCGGCGAGCGCGGCTGCAATCGACGGCTGCAGCGCCTCCAGGTGTGCTCGTGCGGCGACTTCGGGCACCACCCCGCCGTAACGCGCATGCTCGTCCATGCTGGAGGCGATCGTGTTCGACAGGAGCGTCCGACCGCGCACGATGCCGATGCCGGTCTCGTCGCAGCTCGTCTCGATGCCGAGCACGAGAGGTTCGCGCATGCTCATGCTGTGCCCTCCTCTGCGCAAGCTCCCACTCGCTCCACCCAGCGACGCAGGTCGAGGCGCATCACGATCGCGTCGACATCGTCGGGCTGGTAATAGCGCGGGCGCCTACCGAGCTCGGTGAATCCCTCCGAGACGTAGAGCGCTTCGGCGGCGGGGTTGTCGGCACGCACCTCGAGGAATACCTCGCGTGCACGACGAGCGGATGCCTCGGCCAACAGTGCACGCAGCAGGGCGCGGCCGCGCCCCTTCCCCCGGTGCGCCGTGTCGAGGGCGATCGTCTGGATATCGGCATCCGAACCGCCCGGAATCGACCGAAGCCCGGCATAGCCGACGATCGCACCAGCATCGTCGTAGACCAGATAGTAGCTGTACTCATTCGACAGCTCGGCGGCCATCGAAGCGGAACTCCACGCGTCCGAGGGAAACGAAGCGTTCTCGATCGCCATGATCGCCTCGAGATCGGCCGAGGTCGCCGCGCGAATCGTCATAGTCCGACGCGTTTCGGTGCTGTGGGCGCGGCTGCGTCGGGCTGGCGCAGATAGAGCGGCTCGGGTCCGGTGAGCGTGCGTCCGGCGATCGTTGCCCGCAAGCCGACACGGGCAAGGGCTGTCGCGTCAAGCGTCGCCACCTCGATCGCGTGCATGCCGCGCAGACGCTCGTCGACGTCGGCGCGCGGCACGAGCACGGTCTCGCCGATCAGGTTCGGGATGCCGTCGGCGTCGAGTCCCTCGAAGATGCTCACGGCGACCTCTCGGCGACGGGCATCCGTCACGATCGCGAAGGCGGTATCGGGAGCATCCGCATCGATCACGCTCAGCGCGGCCCCGAAATGGCTGGGCACCGGCATCACCGAGATACCCCGCCCGAGGGCGAAGCCACGAGCAGCGGCGATGCCGATCCGCAGGCCGGTGAACGGGCCGGGGCCCATCCCTGCCACGACCTGCGTGACCTCGGCCGGGGTCGACTCAGCCTCAGCGAGCGCGCGCGTCAGCAGATCGCCGATGACCTCGGCGTGCCCAAGCGAATCGTGGCTGGAGGCATCGGCGACAGCGTGGCCATCAGCCTCCACAAGAGCGACGGCCGTACCCAGCGAGGTGTCGACGGCAAGAATCACCCCTCTAGGGTAGTCGGCATTATGCGGCGAGACTCATTCCGTGATGCAGGCGATGGTCAGCATCCGCGGCGCATCCGCATCGAGGTCTTCGTCGGCCAGATCGTCCTCACCGCCCACCGGACGTTCGATC
>NZ_JAJUFV010000150.1 GCF_029263575.1 Microbacterium sp.
ATCAAGAATCTGAACGACCCCGGCCTGGTCGTGCTGGGCAGCGGCTCGTTCCTGGGCATCCCGTACACGGTGCTCATCGCCGCATTGCTGCTTCTCGTGGTGTTGTTCGTCGTGCGACGCACGACCTTCGGTCGCGCGCTCGAAGCCGTCGGCGGCAACCCGCTCGCCTCGCAGCTTGCCGGCCTGCGAATCAAGCGGATCCTGACCTACGTCTACATCATCGCGGGTGTCTTCGCCGCAATCGCCGGTGTGCTCGTGGCCGCCAAGTCACAGGCCAGCGACCCCAGAACCCTGGGACTGCTCATCGAGCTCAGCGCGATCGCCGCGGTCGTGATCGGCGGAACACCGCTCTCCGGCGGGAAGATCCGCGTCATCGGCACACTGGCCGGCGCCCTGCTCATGCAGCTGATCATCTCCACGCTCGTCGCGCACAACATCTCCGACTCCGTCGCGCAGATGGTGCAGGCCGGCGTCATCATCGTCGCTGTCTATGTTCAGCTCGGAAGGAAGAGACAGTAATGACCACGAACAGCGTCACCGTGCTGAACGACGCCGAGAACCTGATCGAACAGCGGCGTCCCCGCGCCGAGGCCATCGCTCGCTTCACGCAGCGCAACGGGGCCATCGTCATGATGGTGATCATGGCCCTGGTGATGGCGGCATCCTTCCCGTCATTCGGAACCGCGAGCAACCTGACCCAGATCGCGCAGCAGGCCTCGTTCTACGCTCCGCTCGCGCTCGGTATGACCTTCGTCATCTTCACCGGCGGGATCGATCTGTCCGTGGGCTCGGTCTTCGCGCTCGGCGGCGTCCTGGCGGCCTGGGCGTCGCAGTACGGCATCCTCACCGCGATCTTTCTGCCTCTGGTGGTGTGCGGCCTGACCGGGCTCGTTCAAGGGCTGATCATCGCTCGAACCGCCATCCCGGCCTTCATCGTCACCCTCGCCGGGCTCCTCTTCGCACGCGGCCTGCTGCTCGTGCTCACCGACGAGGGTGCGACGACGTTCAAGGTTCCGGCGGACAGTCCCTTCCTCGGGCTCGCCGGCGGGTCCTTCCTCGGTCTGGCCAACTCCGTCTGGCTCGTCATCGTGCTGTATCTGATCGGTGTCGTCGTGCTGCGCCGCACATCGTACGGTTCGACTCTGCTCGCTATCGGCGGCCAATCGGATGCCGCAGACCTGATGGGTCTTCCCGTCACACGCTCGAAGATCATCGTCTACACCGTCAGCGGGCTGCTCGCCGGCCTCGGCGGCGTGCTCATCGCGTCGTACACCTCGTCGGGTGTGACCACGCTCGGCGTCGGGCTGGAACTCACCGTGATCGCCGCCGTCGTCCTCGGCGGAACGCTGCTGACCGGAGGCGCCGGCACCGTGATGGGCTCCCTCGCCGGAATCGTCCTGCTGCAGCTGGTGGCCAATCTCATCAACCGTCTGAGCCTGACCAACTCGAACTGGCAGGCCGTCGTCAACGGCGGCGTTCTCATCTTCGTCGCCGTCGGGCAGTTCTATCTCTCCCGGGTGCAGGCCCGGGCCCGTAAGAAGGCCGCCGACTAGCCACAAGCTTCGTCGCGGCCCACTCTGCAATTCCCTCCTCACCCATGCCCTCTCAAGAAAGGCGCTACATGTCGTACCCAAAACGCCGTGGTCGTTGGAGACTTCTCGGCACTCAGGCGGTCGTCGTCGTCGGCCTGCTGGTCGGCTCCGCCGTCGTCACCGCACCCGCCCAAGCGGCTGTGCAGACGCACGGCCTCAAGGCTGAATATTTCACACTCGGATCCGGAGCGGACTTCCCCTTCGGCGATCTGAAGGCCACCGTCCTCGACGGCGCCATCAACTACGGAAACCTCGTGCCCGTGTTCGAAGAGCGCACCGGACAACGTGAGAACGCGGGCGTGCGCTGGACGGGCTCGATCACCGCGCCGACCGATGGCGAATACACCTTCTCCGCGATCGGCGATAACGGTATGCGCCTGTGGATCGATGGCGAACTTGTCATCGACTTCTGGGAGAACAAGTGGGATCTCGAGCAGACCTCTGCTCCGATCACCCTGACCGCCGGCGCTCACGATTTCACGATGGAGAACTTCCAGGCCACCGGTGGCGCCTATCTCCAGCTCAGTTGGCAGGGCCCTGGCATCGAGAAGTCGATCGTGCCGCTATCGGCTTTCACCCCGCCGTCCGATTTCGAGGTCTTCCCCGCCAACGCGACCGTCAACGTCGCTGGCGACACGGTGCTGGTGGAACTCGACGGCGAGGCCGGCGGAGCGGATGGCGCCGCCGAGAACCTGACGCTCACGGTCGATCAGTCGGAGGTCGAGATCACCGACACGACGACGGATGCCTCGGGGCTGGCGATCACGCCCATCGGATCGATCTACGCTGACACGAGTGTTCGTCTGAGCTATGACGGTGAGGGCCCGCTCACGGTCGACGGCGAACCCGTCGGCGCATTCGACATCCCGGTGCTCAATGACTCCGACTACTCGATGACCACTCCGTGGGCCGACGACGTCGACGTCGACAACCCCCTGCCGGAGTATCCTCGTCCGCAGCTCGAGCGCTCGGCGTGGGAGAACCTCAACGGCGTGTGGCAGTTCGAGGCCGCGACTGCCGACAGCGAGACGCCCTTCGGCACCGACCTGGCCGAAGAGGTCGTCGTACCGTTCCCGATCGAGTCGGAGATCTCCGGTGTCGAGCGGCACGAGGATCACATGGTCTACCGGCGCACGTTCGAGGTGCCCGCTGACTGGAACATCGGCTCAGACCAGCGTCTGCAGGTGAACTTCGGGGCCGTCGACTACGAGTCGACCGTCTTCGTCAATGGCACGGAGGTCGCCGCGCACGCAGGCGGCTTCGACGCCTTCAGCGCTGACGTCACCGATGCGCTCGTGGACGGCTCGAACGAGCTCGTCGTGCGCGTGAGCGATGACACAGCCAACCAGCCCAAGGGCAAGCAGACCCCGAACCCGTCGGGTATCTTCTACACTCCGGCATCCGGAATCTGGCAGACAGTGTGGATGGAGCCAGTTTCGGCCGCGCACATCGATCGTCTGCAGCTGACGCCTGATATCGAGGCATCCGCTCTCACGGTCAACGCCGTGTCGGAATCAGCATCCGCCGACGCTGAGGTGACCGTGACGGCCTACGACGCCGAAGGCGCCGAGGTCGGCAGCGCGACCGGGGCGGCAAACGCCGATCTCTCGGTCACGATCGCCGACGCGCACCTGTGGTCGCCGGAAGACCCCTACCTGTACACGCTCACGGCGACGCTGACCGACAACGGCCAGACCGACACCGTCAGCAGCTACTCCGGCATGCGTTCGATCGCGGTCGCAGAGGTCGATGGGGTGCAGCGCATCACGCTGAACGGTCAGCAGACCTACCTGCTGTCGACGCTCGACCAGGGCTACTGGCCGGACGGCGTATACACCGCCCCGACCGATGAGGCGCTCGCGTGGGACATCCAGGCGACGAAGGATCTCGGCTTCAACACGATCCGCAAGCACATCAAGGTCGAGCCGCAGCGCTGGTACCTGCACGCGGATCAGATCGGAATGCTGGTCTGGCAGGACATGCCTACCGCCGACAACGGCGATGAGGCTGCCCGCGACGTCTTCCGGGCGGAGCTCACCGAGATGATCGACGAGTTCCGTTCGACGACGTCGATCATCGGCTGGGTGCCGATGAACGAGGGTTGGGGCGAATGGGATCGCATCGCCACCGGTGAGATCGCCGACGATGTCAAGGCGCAGGATCCGAGTCGACTCGTCAACGCGCACAGCGGTGTGAACTGCTGCAACTCGAAGGGCGACTCAGGCAAGGGCGACATCATCGACTGGCACCAGTACACCGGTCCGGCGCTGCCACACCCCGACGCCACACGTGCATCGATCGACGGTGAGCACGGCGGATTCTCGCTGTCTGACCCCGCGCACACCTGGCCGGGCGGATCGGTGAACCCCTACGGTGAGGTCGAGACGCAGGAGCAGTTGACGGCGGCGTATGTCGAGAACACCGCCAAGCTGGTCGCACCCGCGCAGGAATACCTTTCGGGATCGATCTACACGCAGATCACGGATGTCGAGGGTGAGGTCAACGGTTTCTGGACCTACGACCGCCGCGTGCTGAAGATGGACCTGGACCAGGTCAAGGCCATCAACGAGAAGGTGATCGAGGTCGGCTCCGAGCCGCGCCCGCTGCCGGAGCCCACCCCGGGTGAGGACGGCGTCGCCTACTGGCCGCTCGATGAAGGCACCGGCACCGAAAGCGCCGATGCGAGCGGAAACGACAACCCGCTGACCCTCTCCGAGGGAACGAGCTGGGAAGAGGGCGTGGCAGGTTCTGCCATCGCGGTGGATGGCACGGGGCAGGATGCCACGGCATCCGTCTCGCTCGACACCACCGGCAACTACTCGGTCTCGGCCTGGGTGCGCATGGACGAGCTGCCGGCTGACGGACAGTACGCCACGATCGCGAGCGCCGACGGCCTGACCGGTCGCAGTGCATTCTTCCTCCAGTACGGTGACCCGATCTCCGGCTTCGCGTTCAGCTTCCCGAACGGCCCGCGCGCCGTGCTCGAGACGACACCCGAGCTCGGCAGCTGGCACCATCTGGTGGGCGTGCGCGACGTCGAAGCGGGAACCATCTCGCTCTACGTGGACGGCGAGCTCGCAGCGACCGAGGCGACCGATGGCGGCACCCCGTCGTCGGGCACGATCGCGCTCGGGCGGGGCCAGTGGGACGGAGACGCCGTCGACTTCCTCAACGGCGCCATCGACGACGTGCACGTGTTCGACCGGGTGCTCTCGGCCGACGAGGCCGCGGCCCTGGCTGTGCCGCCGGTTGTCGATCCGACCGCCGTCGTGCCGGCAGCTGTGACGTTCAACGACGTCTCCGGCACGGAGGACGACACCTACACGATCCCGGAGTCTGAGGGAGTCGAGTACGTGTTCGGCGGCGACACCGCCGCGTTCGCCGCGCTCGCCGCGCTCGCCGCCGACGGTGACGTCCTGGCCGCCGGAACCTACCCGGCTGTCGGCGACGTGACCATCTCGGCACGGGCGCTGGAGGGCTACGCCCTCGCAGAGGATGCTGTGACGCAGTGGTCGTTCAGCTTCTCCGCTGAGGTCGACCCGACGAACCCGGGTGACCCCGGTGACGGTGACGACGGGTCGGGCGATGGTTCGGGTGAAGACGGTTCAG
Organism: Microbacterium sp.; assembly: GCF_029263575.1. Taxonomy (GTDB): domain Bacteria; phylum Actinomycetota; class Actinomycetes; order Actinomycetales; family Microbacteriaceae; genus Microbacterium. Next base: position 5,202 of record NZ_JAJUFV010000150.1, read on the forward strand.
GTGAAGCCGGCTCTGACGAAGCCGGAGGCGACGACCTGGCCGCGACCGGTGGCGAGATCGCCTGGGCGGCTGCGGCCGCAGCGCTCCTGCTGCTGATCGCCGGAGGATTGCTCATCCAGCGACGCCGACGCGCCAGCATCCGCTGATCGTCGCGCGGGGGTTCGGTTCGGTTCGCCGAGCCCCCGTCTTAGCACCGAGCCCCCGTCGCAATCACGAAAATGCGACGGGGGCTCGACGGCGCGACGGGGGGGTCGACGGCAGGTGGAAGCGCCGCGCGCGAATCAGATCGTGTCGTCGGCGGCGATGATGTCGAGCGACCAGAAGCGGGTGTCCGGATCGTCAGGGTCGTGGGCAGCCTCGACCTCCGCGATGACCTCGTGAATCCGCCGCTCGACCTCGGTGAACTCGGCCTCGGTCAAGCGCATGCTGCGCTGTGAGAAGGTGCCGTGGCTTGTCGTATCCCGTCCGGACACATACTCCCGCGCCCACGTGACCACGCGCCGGGTCATGTCGATGTGGTCGTCGACGAGCGCGTTCATCAGCACCCCGCCGAGCACCTCATCTTCGATCGGGTTCTCGGGCGAGCCGATGTTCCATGCGCCGTCGGTGGGTTTCCAGACCCGATCGCGCTTATCGCGGGCATGCTCGGGAGCCGCTTCGATCAGCCCGGCGTCCGCGAGCACGCGCAGGTGAAAGCTGATGCTGTTGGCGGCGACGTCCAGGTCGCCAGCGAGGTCGGCGGCTCGAGCGTGGCCACGTGCGGCGACGGCCTTGGCGATGCGGCGACGCAAGGGATGCGCATACGCCTTCATCATCGCAGTCGTGGCGTTGCGGGCATCCGGATGCACCGCGGGACGCTGTTCCTCATCGGCCATGCCCCGATTCTATCCACGATAGAAGTTGCGCAATATATGTTGCGCAATAATCCTTGCGCATTTACGCTGGAGCCATGAGCACCACGACCGCGCACCGGCTCACCCGCAACAGCCGCTACATCGCCTGGCTCGTCAGCGACACGGCCAAGGGCCTCGCCGGCGCGCTGTTCGGCTTCGCCATCCCGCTGATCGTCCTCTTCGTGACCGACGACCCCGCACAGGCCGGCATCATCGGCGCCGTCGGCATGACCGTGCGCACCCTCACGACACTGATCGGCGGAGTGCTCGCCGACCGCCACCAGCGCATCCTCATGATGGCCCTGGGCTCGGCCATCGGCACGGTGCTCGCGGCGGGCTTCATGCTGCTCGCCCTGGGCGATGCCCTCACCTTCGCCACGCTGCTCATCGCGGAGGTGCTGCTCGCCGCCCGCACCGGCCTCTTCGACATGGCCGGCGAGAGCGCCCTGAAAGAGATCGTTCCCGACGACGCGATGGGCCGTGCACAGGCTGCCAACCAGGGCCGAAACGCGGTGCTCGACCTCGCCGGTGGCCCGCTCGGTGGAGTGCTCTTGGCCGTCGGTGCATGGCTTATCGGCGCCGTCATGGCCCTGTGACACCTCCTCGCGATGGTGACGGCATGGATGCTGCAACGCTCCGTCGTG
>NZ_JAJUFV010000151.1 GCF_029263575.1 Microbacterium sp.
AGATCGACTACACCGCGCGGCTGCAGCCACCCTCGGCCGAGCATTGGCTGGGTACGACGCACATCGGTGAAGATGTGCTCAGCCAGGTCATCCACGGCACCCGCGGTGTCGTCGTGGTCGGCTTCCTCGCCGCTGCCATCGCGACCGTGATCGCCATCACGGTCGGGGTGATCGCCGGTTACCTCTCCGGCTGGAAGAGCGAGGCGCTGTCTGCGCTGACGAACGTGTTCCTCGTGATCCCCGGGCTCCCGCTGATCATCATCGTCGCGGCGATGTTCGAGGACCCCCCGCTCGTGCTGATCGCCGCGGTGCTCGGCATCACCGGCTGGGCGTGGGGTGCTCGTGTGCTGCGTGCGCAGACCATGTCGCTGCGCAACCGCGACTTCGTGCAAGCGGCGCGCGCGAACGGTGAGCCGCTCGGTCGCATCATCACGCGTGAGATGCTGCCGAACCTCATGGCGCTGATCGCCGCGAGCTTCGTCGGCACCGTTACCGCCGCGATCCTGGGCCTGACGACGCTGTCGTATATCGGTGTGATCCCGGTGACGACCTACAACTGGGGCACGATCCTGAACTGGGCGTCGGCCCAGGGAGCGTTCGGTCAGAACCAGTGGTGGTGGTACATGCCGCCCGGACTCTGCATCGCCGCGATCGGCGTCGCCCTGTCGCTCATCAACTTCGGCATCGATGAGTATGTCAACCCGCGTCTGCGTTCAGCCGGAGAACGAGCGCGCGCCATGAAGAAGAAGGGCCTCGACGTCAACGAGGCCGTCACCGCCGTGCGTTCCACGAACGTCGCGCACCCCCAGAACGAGAAAAAGAAGTGATGACCTCTGAAACCCTGACGCTGGCCTACCTGGATGCAGCGCTGCCGATCCCCGACCGCGTCGCCGACCTGCTCGGCCGCATGACGCTGGAAGAGAAGATCGGTCAGATGCTGCAGCTCGACGCGCGCGACGATCTCGAAGACCACGTGCTGCGCCGTATGGTCGGGTCGATTCTGCACACCTCTCCCGAGCGCATCGTGCAGGCGAATCAGCTGACGGCGCGTACCCGTCTGCGTATCCCCCTGCTGGTCGGGGAAGACTGCATTCACGGACACTCGTTCTGGCCGGGGGCGACGATCTACCCGACCCAGTTGGGGATGGCGGCATCGTGGAACGCACCCCTGGTCGAGCGCGTCGCACGGGCGACGGCTGTCGAGGTGGCGGCCACCGGCATCCACTGGACGTTCTCGCCCGTCCTCTGCATCGCGCGCGACCTGCGTTGGGGCCGGGTGAATGAAACGTTTGGCGAGGATCCCTTCCTCATCGGTGAGCTCGCCTCGGCGATGGTGCGCGGCTACCAGGGCGACGGCCTGCAGGATCCGACGGCGATCCTCGCCACCGCCAAGCACTTCGCCGGTTACTCCGAGACGCAGGGCGGACGCGACGCCAGCGAGGCCGACATCTCACGGCGGAAGCTGCGCAGCTGGTTTCTTCCGCCGTTCGAGCGCGTGGCCCGTGAGGGGTGCCGCTCGTTCATGCTCGGCTACCAGACCATGGATGGCGTGCCGATCACGACCAACGACTGGCTGCTCAGCGACGTGCTGCGCGGCGAGTGGAACTATACCGGCACGCTCATCACCGACTGGGACAACGTCGGACGCATGGTGTGGGAACAGCACGTGCAGCCCGACATCGCGCACGCCGCCGCCGCGGCCGTCACCGCCGGCAACGACATGATCATGAACACGCCCACCTTCTTCGAAGGGGCATTGGATGCTGTCGCCCAGGGCCTGCTCGCCGATGACGCCTTCGATGTCGCTGTCGCGCGCATCCTGACCCTGAAGTTCGAGCTGGGGCTGTTCGAAGATCCGCGCGTTCCCGTCGATGGTGTGGAGCAGATCGTCGGAAGCGACGAACATGCCGACCTCAACCTCGAGATCACGCGCCGCTCGCTCGTGCTGCTCGAGAACGACGGGCTGCTGCCGCTGGCGCCGACGAAGACACGGCGCGTCGCCGTTCTCGGTCCGCTTGCCGACGACGCGCAGACGCAGCTCGGCGATTGGGCCGGCGGATCCGGGCAGGCCGGCTGGCTGGACGGGCAGCCGCGGGAGATGATCAGCACCGTGCTCGACGGCCTGCGCGAGGTCGCGCCGTGGGAGGTCGTGTACTCCCCGGGCGCCGACATCCTCACGCTCACGCCCGACCCGGCCGGTGCGACCTGGCCGGACGGACAGCCGCGGCCACCCATCGTGACCCCGTGCGAGCCCGATGAGGCGCAGATCGCCGAGGCTGTGGCCGCTGCCGAATCGGCTGACGCCGCCGTGGTTGTCGTCGGCGATCGCATCGAGCTCGTCGGCGAGGGAAAGTCGACCGCGACGCTCGAGCTGCTCGGCGGACAGAACGCCCTGCTGGATGCCGTGATCGCCACCGGCACGCCCGTGGTCGTGGTGCTGATGGCGTCGAAGCCGCAGGTGCTGCCGGCATCCGTGCACGAGGCGGCCGCCGTGCTGTGGGTCGCGAACCCGGGCATGCAGGGTGGTCGTGCGATCGCCGAGTTGTTGACCGGTCAGATCGAACCGACCGGGCGACTGCCCATCTCCTTCGCCCGGCACGCCGGGCAGCAGCCTACGTACTACAACCAGATCCGCGGCCAGCACGGTGACCGGTACGCCGATCTGACTCAGTCGCCGGCGTGGGCATTCGGCGAGGGGCTCTCGTATACGACGGTGGAGTACAGCGACCTCGCGCTCGACGAGACGGCGCTCGCGGCATCCGATCGCATCGTCGCACACGTGTCGGTGACCAATACGGGCCAGCGCGAGACGATCGAGACGGTGCAGGTGTATGTGCGCGATCGGGTGACGAGCGTGAGCTGGACCGACAAGGAGCTCAAGGGCTACCAGCAGGTGACGCTGACTCCCGGAGAGTCGGCGCGTGTTCGCATCGAGCTTCCGGTCGCCGACTGCACCATCGTGGACGCCGCGGGAGACCGCATCGTCGAACCGGGCGAGTTCGAGCTGCTGATCGGGCCCTCGTCACGGGAAGAGGTGCTGCTGAGCGCAGGGTTCACGGTCGCCTGAATCCGCCGGTGGCCGTCGCGGCCACCTGGTCTGTCCTCACAGGCGCGTGAGCTGGTCGAGGAACTCGTCCGCCATGGCAACCTGGCTGATCAGCTGCTCGCGACGCTGCTCGGCGGTATTCCGAATGCCGATGAGAGCCTCACGGTCCGCAGCGGAGGCGGGATCGCGGCTAAGGGCGTCGAATACGGCGAGGACATCTCGCATCTGCTCCAGGGTGTAGCCGAGCGGTTTCATGCGTCTGATGAGCATGATGCGGGCGACATCCTCTTCCGTGTAGAGGCGGAAGCCGCCGTCGGTTCGTCCGGACGGGGTGACCAGGTCGATGTCGTCGTAGTGGCGGAGCGTGCGAAGCGACAGCGAAGTTCGTTCGGCGACCTCACCGATGTGCATCGTGCTGGGGTTGCCCATGGAAGCTCCTCGTCCGATTTCCGGTCGACTCTCACGTTACGGTAGAGTCTGACGCAATCGCCCTTCGCGATGCATCCACCTATTCTCTCCCGCCGATGCTGTCGGCCCGGCGCACAGGCGCGCTGAACATCTCTGCCCATCCGAGCCATCTGGAGCGCCATGACCGACGTCGTCCCTGTTCACGATCCGAAAGAGCGTTACCGCATCGAGCCGACGGTCTTCCAGGCGCTGCGCAGTCCGCGGCTGCTGACCCGCGAGGTGCTCGCCGGACTCGTCGTCGCGATCGCTCTCATCCCCGAGGCGATCGCGTTCTCGCTCATCGCCGGAGTCGATCCCCGTGTGGGTCTGTTCTCGTCGTTCGTGATGGCGGTGGCCATCGCCTTCGTCGGCGGCCGGCCCGCCATGATCACCGCGGCGACGGGCGCCATCGCTCTTGTCATCGCTCCCGTCGCCCGCGAGTACGGGATGGACTACCTCATCGCTACCGTCCTCCTCGGCGGCCTCATCCAGATCGTGTTCGCCGCACTCGGCGTGGCGAAGCTGATGCGGTTCATTCCCCGCAGCGTCATGGTCGGTTTCGTCAACGCACTGGCGATCCTCATCTTCATCTCGCAGCTCGTGCATCTGGTCGACGTGCCGTGGCTCGTCTACGTGCTCGTCGCTGCCGGACTGGGCATCATGTTCCTGATGCCGCGCATCACCAAGGTGATTCCTGCGCCGCTGGTCGCGATCGTGCTCCTGACCGGGGCGGCGGTGGTGTTCGGTCTGAACGTGCCCACGGTCGGGGATCAGGGCGAACTGCCCGAGAGCCTGCCCGAGTTGTTCATCCCGAACGTTCCGCTGACGTGGGAGACGCTGTCGATCATTCTCCCCTTCGCCACGGCGATGGCCATCGTCGGCATCCTCGAGTCGCTCATGACGGCGAAGCTCGTCGACGACATCACCGACACGCACTCGCGCAAGACGCGCGAGACCTTCGGTCAGGGAATCGCCAACATCCTCTCGGGTGCCTTCGGCGGTATGGGCGGCTGCGCGATGATCGGTCAGACGATGATCAATGTCAAGGCTTCGGGCGCCCGCACGCGCATTTCGACCTTCCTGGCCGGAGTTTTCCTGCTGATCCTCGTGCTCGCGCTCGGCGACGTCGTCGCGATCATCCCGATGGCGGCGCTCGTGGCCGTCATGATCGTCGTGTCCATCCTCACCTTCGACTGGCACAGTATCCGTCTGGCGACGCTCAAGCGGATGCCGAAGAGTGAGACGTTCGTCATGCTCATCACCGTCGTGGCGACCGTGCTGACCAACAACCTCGCGATCGGCGTCGGCGTGGGGGTGCTGGCGGCGATGGTGCTGTTCGCCCGTCGCGTCGCCCACTTCGCCAGCGTCACCCGTCGCATCGACAGAGACGAGCAGGTGCCGACAGTTCGTTACACGGTCGACGGCGAGCTGTTCTTCGCCTCGAGCAACGACCTCACGACGCAGTTCGAGTACACCCACGACCCCGAACGCGTGATCATCGACATGTCGCGCTCGCACATCTGGGACGCGTCGACCGTCGCCGCTCTCGACGCAATCGTGACCAAGTACGAGCAACGGGGCAAGCACGTCACTCTCGAGGGGATGAATCAGGCGACGACCGAGCTGCACACGAAGCTGAGCGGAGGTCTCGGCGCCGGTCACTGACGGCCGCAGGTCATTCGTGGCCGGCTTCTTCGCTGTCGGCCAGTCGCCGGTACCGCCGATTGCGCACGCCGAGCAGCATGGATGCGATGATCGCCGCGATGACGGATGCCGATAAGATCGCGACCTTCGCGTGGTCATGGTGCGCGCTCTCGATGTTGAAGCTCAGCTCTGCCACCAGGAGTGAGACGGTGAAGCCGATGCCCGCGAGAAGCCCGACTCCGATGATGTCGATCCATCGCAGATTCGGATCGAGGTCGATGCGCCGCACGCGGGTGATCGCCCAGGTGGCCAGTGTGATGCCCAGCGGTTTGCCGACCACGAGCGCGAGCACGATGGCGACCACCACGGGGTCGGCGAACGCCGAGACGAAGCCCTCACCGCCGCCGATCGCGACCCCGGCGGAGAAGAACGCGAAGATCGGCACGGCCACTCCGGCAGACAGCGGCCGGAACCGGTGTTCGAAGATCTCGGCGAGTCCGGGTCCGGCATCCGGCGAGCGATCCGCTCTGCTGTGCAGCACCGGGATCGTGAAGCCCAGCAGCACGCCGGCGATCGTCGCGTGAATTCCGGAGGCATGGATCAGCGCCCAGGCGACCACGCCGATGGGAAGCAGGATGAGCCACGCCGCCGTCGGTCGCAGGTGAAAGAAGGCTCGGTACCGCTGGGCGATCACGCCGTAGATCGCGATCGCGGCGAGCGCGAGGAAGAGAGGGAGCACGTTGATCTCGTCGGTGTAGAAGATCGCGATAATGCCGATCGCGATCAGGTCGTCGACGACCGCGAGAGTCAGCAGGAAGATTCGCAGCGCGCTGGGCAGGTGCGAGCCGATCACGGCGAGCACGGCGACAGCGAACGCGATGTCCGTGGCCGTCGGGATCGCCCATCCGCGGGACGCTTCGGCTGAACCGGCGACGATCGCAAGATAGATCACGGCGGGGACGATCACACCGCCGACCGCTGCCGTGATCGGCACCACGGCAGTGGAGAATCTCCGCAGATCGCCGGAGACGAATTCGCGCTTGAGCTCCAGCCCGACCAGGAAGAAGAAGATCGCGAGCAGACCATCGGCTGCCCATGCGCCGATGCTGAGTCGCAGATGCCAGGGCTCATAGCCGATCTCGAAGTCCCTCAGCGCGAAATAGGCATCCGCCCACGGCGAGTTCGCCCATAGCAGCGCCAGCGCGGCCAGCGCTACGAGAAGGATGCCGCCGACGGACTCCTTACGCAGGATCTCAGCGACGCGGAGCGATTCTGCACGCGAGGTCGAGGGGAAGATGTTGCGGATGCGGGCAAGGGGAGTGGGCCGTTTCATGCGGTGCTTTCTGGTCGACGAGACGAATCGTCGACCAGGCTTCCCGACACTCCGGTGTTATTTTACCGCAGCCCGCGCTCGTTCCCCGCCCCTGCTCTCTGCGCGCCGGGACCCCGTCTTGTCGTCGGGACCCCGTCTTGTCGTCGAGACCCCGTCTCAGCAACGTGTCCAAGACGGCGGGTTTCGGCAGTAAGAAGGGGGCTCGACGGCCCCGGGCCCGGGGCCGGACCGGGCGGGGCGAGGAGACCCGGCGGC
>NZ_JAJUFV010000152.1 GCF_029263575.1 Microbacterium sp.
GCGTCGTCGACCAGCATCCTCTACGACGAGCTCGACATCGCGGTCGCCGATGACACGGCACTGTCGTACCTCGTCTTCCCGCAGCTCGACGGCGAGCAGACCTACGCGTCGACGTTCGTCGCGGTCGACCTGACCTTCGACGACGGTGCGACGCTCTCAGCCAGCGGCGCCGTCGACACCTACGGATACGCCGCGAACGCTCGCGCACAGGGTCAGGCCAACAAGCTGTGGCCAGACCAGTGGAACAAGGTCACAGTCGACCTGGGACAGTTCGCCGGCCGCACGGTCACCGAGATCTCGCTCGCCTACGACCACCCCGGCGACGATGTGCACGCGATCGAGGTTCCCACCGCCGACACGTCACTGACCGGGTGGATCGACGACATCGAGATCGCCCCGCAGCCCGAGCGCGACACCACCGACGGTCTCGTCTCGTACGTCGACACCCGCCGCGGCACGAACTCGACCGGCGGATTCTCGCGCGGCAACAACATCCCCGCCACCGCCTGGCCGAACGGCTTCAACTTCATCGTTCCGATGACCAACGCCGACAACCACGGCACGATCTACCACTACCAGCGCTCCAACAACGCGCAGAACCGTCCGGGCCTCAACGGCATCGGCTTCTCGCACGAGCCGAGCATCTGGATGGGCGATCGCAACCAGCTCGCCGTGATCCCCGCGGCGAACGCCAATCCGACCTCAGACCTCGACGACCGTCGACTGTCGTTCAGCCACGACAACGAAACCGCACGGCCCGACATCTACAGTGTCGCGTTCGACAACGGCATCGAGACCGCGGTGACCGCGACCGATCACGGCGCGATCTACCGCTTCACATTTGCCGGTGACGCCGGCTCGGTCATCGTCGATCAGACCGAAGATGACTCGAAGCTCACGATCGACGGCCAGACCGTCAGCGGATGGGTCGACGGCGGATCCGGATGGCCCGGTCGCTCGCGCATGTTCGTCTACGGCACGTTCGACACCTCGGCCACGGCTGCCGGCCCGACGACGGTCGGCGACCGCAACGAATCTGCGCGCTACGCCGCGTTCGACACCTCGTCCGACAAGACGGTCGAGCTGCGCATCGCGTCGTCGTTCATCTCGCAGGACCAGGCCGAGGCCAACTACGGCTTCGAGCTCGACGGGGTCTCGTTCGACGACGCGCACGCAGCCGTGCGTGACGTCTGGAACGACCGGCTGAGCGCCATCCACGACGTCGAGGGTGCGACCGACCCGCAGCTGGTGAACCTCTACTCGAGCCTGTACCGCCTCAACCTCTACCCGAACTCGCAGTTCGAGAACACCGGCACCGCATCCGTCCCGGTCTACCAGTACGCGAGCCCGGTCTCGCCGAAGTCGGGCTCTGCCACCGACACTGAGACGAATGCTGAGATCGTCGACGGCAAGATCTACGTCAACAACGGCTTCTGGGACACCTACCGCACCGCCTGGCCGCTGTACTCGCTGCTGTACCCCGAGCAGACCGAAGAGCTCGTCGACGGTTTCGTGCAGCAGTATCGTGACGGCGGGTGGATCGCCCGGTGGTCCTCCCCCGGCTATGCCGACCTGATGACGGGAACGAGCTCCGACGTGGCCTTCGCCGAGGCGTACCTGGCCGGCTCGCTCGACATCGACACGGCACTCGACGCGTACGACGCCGCGGTGAAGAACGCGACGGTGCTGCCCGCGTCGAACGCGGTGGGCCGAAAAGGTCTCGCGCAGTCGATCTTCCTCGGGTTCACGCCCGAGAGCACGCACCAGAGCGCATCGTGGGGCCTGGAAGGCTTCATCAACGACTTCGGCATCGCCGAGATGGCGGCCGCGCTCGCCGAAGACCCGGAGACCCCGGCTGAGCGCGTCGACCAGCTGCGTGAGGAGGCGACGTACTTCGAGGCGCGCGCGCAGCACTACGTCGAGATGTTCAACCCCGAGGCCGGAGTCTTCACCGCCCGGCACGCCGACGGCAGCTGGGCTGAGGACGCCGACTTCGACAAGAAGGCCTGGGGTGGCGCGTTCACCGAGGCCAGTGGCTGGACGTTCGCGTTCCACGCCCCGCATGACGTCGACGGGCTTGCCGCTCTGTACGGTGGCCGCGAGGGTCTGCTTGCGGAGCTCGACGAGTTCCTCACGACTCGCGAGATGGCTGACCACTCCGGCATTCACGAGGCCCGCGAAGCGCGGGATGTGCGCCTGGGAATGCTGGGCATGTCGAACCAGATCGCGCACCACATCCCGTACGTGCTCGCCGAGGCGGGCGACCCCACGGGTGCGCAGGAGCTGATCCGCGACATCCAGAACCGGCTGTTCGTCGGCAGTGACATCGGTCAGGGCTATTCGGGAGACGAAGACAACGGCGAATTCTCGGCCTGGTACATCTTCTCGGCATTGGGTTTCTACCCGCTCGAGGTCGGCTCCGGTGACTACACGATCGGCACACCGCTGTTCGACAGCGCGACGCTGTCGATCGACGGCACCGAGATCGTCATCAACGCCCCCGGAGCATCCGACGGCAAGAAGTATGTCGATGGCGTCACGCTCGACGGCGAGGCGATCACCGAGACGACGTTCGACGGCTCACTGCTGCGTGACGGCGGAGAGCTGAACTTCACGATGACCGACACCCCGTCCGACTGGGGCGCGAAGGACCTGGACGAGGACCTCGAGGTTCCCGACGTGCTGGTCGATGCCACGAAGCCCTCGCTGGGAACACTCGCGGCTGCCGACGGCACCGCCGTGGGTGCTCTCGTCGACGACAACATGAACTCATCGACATCTTTCGACGGCGGTGACGCCGACCTGGTGTGGACGTCGAAGTCGGGCCCGGTGTCGGTGTCGCAGTACACGCTCACCAGCACGGCGGTCGAGAGTGCCCCGTCGAGCTGGACCCTGTCGGGCTCGACCGACGGTGAGACCTGGGTCGAGCTTGATGCCCGCGACGGCGAGTCGTATCAGTGGGATACGCAGACCCGCCCGTTCACGGCATCCGAATCGGGTTCGTACACGAGCTTCCGCCTGCAGATCGCGGGGGTCGGCGACGCCCTGTCGCTGGCCGAGATCGAACTGTTCGCCACAGCCGGTGAGGCAGGCGAGCTGTCGGTGACCTCGGCGGGCGAGCAGCAGGTGGCTGTCGATGCCCTCTTCGACCAGCAGATCGCGACGATCGTGGGCACCGAGACGGATGCCGCGGCATACGACGTCTCGGTCGACTACGGCGACGGCACCGAGGTGACCGACGTCACGCTCACGAAGGATGAGCTCGGCGGATGGCGCGTCACCGCGCCGCACACCTTCACCGCCCCCGGCGTCTACACGGCCACGGTCAGCGTGATCGACTCGAGCGGTGCGACCGGCACCGCCACGACGTCGATCAACGTGACGCGCGACGAGACCTTCGTCGGCGCATTCAACAACGTGTGCATCGGCGACCTCGGCGAAACCGCCGCCAACTGCGACTCGCAGGGTCACGGATACTTCCGCGACAAGCTTGCCGCCGACGGATTCGTGCAGGGTGACACGCTGACGGTGCCCGGCACCGAGCTGAGCTACCTGCTGCCCGATGTCGCACCGGGCGAGCCCGACAACATCACGGGCGAGGGCCAGACGGTGCGCATCGACCTCGGTGACGGGGCGACGCAGATCTCGTTCATCGGCACGGCGACCGAGAGCAACCGCGAGGTCGAGGCTGTGCTGCACTTCACAGACGGCAGCGAGCAGACGGTTCCGATCAAGCTCGGTGACTGGGTCGGAGCATCCGGCAACCCGGCATTCGGCAACACGGTGCTGGCCGTTTCCGAGGGTCGCCTCTCGGGCATCGGTGCCGAGTCGACGGTGAAGAACACCGCGATCTACGCCACGGCACCGATCACGATCGATGTCGACGGCGACGGTGCGCCGAAGGTCGTCGAGTCGCTGACGATGCCGACAGAGCCGGGTGGCCTCAACGACGGGCGCGTGCACCTGTTCGCGATCGCATCGGATGCTGACGCCACTGGCGTCTCGACCCTGAGCGTCGAGGCGGCAGACGTCGACGCCCAGGTCGCGGGCGAATCGTTCGAGGCGACTCTCGCCACGGCGACCGGCGGCGCGGGCGACGCCACCGCGGTGATCAACTGGGGCGACGGTTCGCCGGTTTCCTCGGTCGAGGTCGCCGACGGCCAGATCGTCGGCGAGCACACCTACGCTGACGCGGGCACCTACACGGTGTCGGTGACGGCAGACGATGGGGTGCGCTCGGCGACCGCGACGCTGGACATCGTGGTCGACGACGTTGAGTCGCCCTACTCCCCCGAGATCACGCTGGGCGAGACCTCGGCGGCCCCGGGTGACACGGTTGCGGTCAGCGGTACCGGTTTCGCGCCGAACGAGTCGGTCGAGGTGCGCTTCGGCAGCGAAGACGCCGTGACCATCGAGGCGAACGCCGACGGTGAGATCGCAGGTGACGTCACGGTTCCCGAATCCGCCGTGGATGGCGACTACCCCGTCACGGCGCTCGGCGCCGAGTCGAACGTCGAGGCGACGGCGACGCTGCGGGTGACCGCGCAGCAGCCGGGGGCCGAAGCAACGAGCGTGCAGTTGAGCGCCGACGCTGACGACGTGGTGGTCGGTGACCTCGTCGCACTCACCGCGACGGTCGACCCGGCGGATGCTGTCGGATCGGTGGAGTTCGTCGAAGGCGACACCGTCGTCGGCACGGCGAGCGTGTCGGGCGGTGTCGCGACTGCCGACGTCGAACTGTCGACCTCGGGTGAGCACACGTTCTTCGCCCGGTTCGTGCCGGCCGATCCCGAGGCATTCCTCGCCTCCGAGTCGCAGCCGGTGACGTTCGAGGTGCGCAGCGCTCCGGTGCTCGAGGCCGAGATCGAACTGTCGACCGACACGGTGACGCAGGGCGGCTCGTTCGAACTGATCGGGCGCGGGTTCGCGGCCGGCGAGCAGGTCACGATCGAACTGCACTCCGACCCGATCGACCTGGGTACGGCGACGACTGATGGCAATGGAGCGTTCCGCATCCAGGTCACGGTGCCTGCAGACGCCCCGGCCAGCGATCACACGCTCGTGGTGACCGGAGCCGACTCGGGCCTGTCGGCTGAGGCCGCACTCACCGTGACCGCCGCCGCAGCGGGCGGAGACGGCGGGCTCCCCAGCACCGGCGGCTTCGTTCCGGTGGCGCTGATCGGTCTGCTGCTCGGTCTGCTGCTCGCCGGTGGCGTGCTGGTGATGAAGCGGCGGACACAGGTCGGCTGACGAACCTGATCGAGAGGGTGGGCGGGCGAGACCGCGCCCACCCTCTCGGCGTTCGATCAGGGGTTTAGACGGTCATGCCACGATCTTCTCGTCGGTGACCATGCTGCCGACGTTCGAGAAGTCGATGAAGGTCGCTTCGTCCGGGTTGACGAGCACCTTGTAGTTCTCCGACGCGAAGAACGCATCGTGGTCGTCCCACGAATCGAACCAGATCTCCGTCAGCCCATCGTATGTCGGCGCAGGGTAGTTCGGCGCGGCGACCGGATGCGAGACCGCGTATTTGCGCACATACTGAGCGGCCTCGGGGATAGATGTGAAAAGGGGCGCATGGGTGTCTCGGTGATGGCGTCGGAAGTCCTCCACGCTCATTCCGGGCAGGCGGTTGATGAGGAAAACAAGCTTGATCATTCGGGTCCTTTCGTCCGTGTCCGTGCGACACGCCACTACGCTAAACGGTGACATCGATGTGAGGGGCAAGAGGAGATCACGTGCGTATCGGAGAAGTGGCAGCCCGGGCCGGTGTGAGTCGGCGATCACTGCGTTACTACGAAGAGCAGGGCCTATTGGAAGCAACTCGTTCGTCGAGTGGGCAGCGGCACTATGGCGAGGATCACGTGCGACGCGTACGGCTGATCCAGACGTTCTTCGCGGCGGGGTTGAGCAGCTCGACGATCAGAGAGCTCATTCCGTGCATGGCGCTCACGCCGTCAGATGTCGTCGCAGCCGGGGCGCTCGTCGTCATGGAACGGGAGCGAGAAAGACTGCGCGGCGCCGTGGCTGAGATGAACGCAGCGATCGACGCGCTCGACGATCTGATCGCCTCCACAGCGAGCTACTCGGCGGCGATGCATCCGGTGGCGTGAGCGCTGGTGCGGCGGCCCCGATGCGTCTGGCGCAGCGCCGGTGCCGTCTGGCGTGGTGTCGGCAACCACTATGGTTGACCCATGGATCTGCGGGTCGCGGCATACGCGGTCGTCACCGATGACGACGGCAGAGTGCTTCTCGCGCGCTGGACCGAAGGGCGCCGCGTCGCCTGGACGATGCCCGGCGGCGGTATCGAGGCCGGCGAGGACCCTGAGGATGCCGTGCGCCGCGAGGTGCGCGAAGAGACCGGCTTCACGGTGCATGTCGAGGAGTTGCTCGGCATCCACTCGCGTGTGATCCCGGCTGGTCGCCGGGTGAAGAAGGCGGATGCTCCGCTGCACACCCTGCGGATCATCTACCGCGCGAAGATCTCCGGTGGAAAACTTCGTTTCGAACAGAACGGCTCCACAGACATGGCCGGATGGTTCACGCTCACCGAGGTGTCAGAGCTGCAGCGCGTGAAGCTCGTCAACATCGCCCTGCGGATGGCGGGCGTCATCCCCTGAGCTGCGCGATTTCGCTCGCTGACCCAGTTCGAGCGCTCGTGAGAGGGCAGTTCAGCAC
>NZ_JAJUFV010000153.1 GCF_029263575.1 Microbacterium sp.
CGGTGGCACCCCGAACATCCAAGGAATGGGGGCGATGCCAGGGATGGGACGCCCCGGGGCCTACTCGAAGCGAGGCACGAAGGGTGGCAAGACCAAGAACGTCTCGCGATCAGGAAACCCCGCCAAGCGCGCCGCCGAGAACGCCGGGCTCGCAGCGGGTCCGGCAGCCCCTTCCGGCAGCGGATTCGGCCTCGGCGAGCAGAAGGCGCCCACCGAAGCAGATCTCGCCGAGATTCAGAAGCTGTTCGGCAAGGGCTGATCCTGCACACGCATGAAGGCGGGGCCGGAGAGAACATCTCCGGCCCCGCCTTCATGCTGTGCGGCTACTTGACGTCGTCGTCGACCCAGTCCATCGACTTCGTCACGGCCTTGCGCCACTGACGCAGCAGACGGTCGCGCTCCGCCTCGTCCATCGTCGGCTCCCAGCGGCGATCCTCGCTCCAGTTCGCGCTGAGATCGTCGAGACCGTTCCAGAACCCGACTGCCAGGCCTGCTGCATACGCTGCGCCCAGAGCGGTCGTCTCGGCGACCTCCGGTCGTACGACGGGGACACCGAGAATGTCAGCCTGGAACTGCATGAGAGCGTCGTTGGCGACCATGCCGCCGTCGACCTTGAGCTCGCTGAGATCGACGCCGGCGTCAGCGTTGACCGCGTCCAACACGTCTCGTGTCTGAAACGCGACCGCCTCGAGTGCTGCCCGCGCGATGTGTCCCTTGTTCGCGAAGCGCGTGAGCCCCACGACAGCACCGCGGGCGTCCGGGCGCCAGTACGGTGCGAACAGCCCGGAGAACGCCGGCACGATGTACACACCGCCGTTGTCATCGACCGACGACGCGAGCTTCTCCACCTCGGGAGCAGACGAGATGATCTCAAGCTGATCACGCAGCCACTGGATCAGGGACCCGGCAACGGCGATCGAGCCCTCGAGCGCATAGTGCGTCGGTCCGTCACCGAGCTTGTACCCGACGGTGGTGAGCAGCCCGTTCTTCGACCGGACGATCTCCTCACCGGTCTGGAAGATGAGGAAGCAGCCGGTTCCGTAGGTGTTCTTGCTCTCGCCGGCGTTGAACGCAGCCTGGCCGAACGTGGCCGCCTGCTGGTCTCCGAGGATGCCGGCGATCGGCGTCTCGCGTAGCAGCGACGAGCTCTTCGCCGTGCCATAGACCTCAGATGACGACTTGATCTCCGGCAGCATCGATCGCGGGACACCGAACTCCTGGAGGATATCGTCACGCCACTCGAGCGTCTCCAGATCCATGAACATCGTGCGCGAGGCGTTCGTGACGTCGGTGACGTGCACACCGCCATCGGTGCCGCCGGTGAGGTTCCACAGCACCCAGGTGTCGGTCGTGCCGAACAGCAGATCGCCAGCCTCTGCCTTCTCGCGTGCCCCCTCGACGTTCTCGAGGATCCAGGCGATCTTCGTGCCTGAGAAGTACGTCGCCAGCGGAAGGCCCACGATGTCCTTGAACCTGTCGACCCCGTCGTCGCCGGCGAGACGGTCGACGATGGGCTGGGTGCGCGTGTCCTGCCAGACGATCGCGTTGTAGACGGGTGTGCCGGTGGTCTTGTCCCAGACGACAGCGGTCTCGCGCTGGTTCGTGATGCCGACGGCCGCGATGTCGTGGCGGGTCAGGTCGGCGCGGCTGAGTGCGAGCCCGATGACCTCCTGGACGTTGCGCCAGATCTCGGATGCGTCGTGCTCGACCCACCCGGCCTTGGGGAGGATCTGCTCGTGCTCCTTCTGCCCGGTCTCGACGATTGCGCCCTTCTTGTCGAAGATGATCGCGCGGCTGGAAGTTGTGCCTTGATCGATTGCGATGACGTAGTCAGCCATGTCCTTCTCCTTTGAATGTGTGGATTGTATGCCTGTGATGTGTGCGACGGATCAGACCAGGGACAGCAGCGCGGGAGCGGCGAACGCCGCGATCGCGCCACCGATGAGGGGACCGACGACCGGTACCCACGAGTATGCCCAGTCGCTGGAGCCTTTGCCCTTGATCGGCAGAATCGCGTGCGCGATACGGGGGCCGAGGTCGCGGGCAGGGTTGATGGCGTAACCGGTCGGGCCACCGAGGGATGCGCCGATTCCGACAACCAGCAGAGCGACCGGCAGCGCCGAGAGCGGGCCGAGACCACCGGGAACGCCGATCTCGATGTCGCCGTAGTCCGCAAAGGCGAAGATGACGAAGACGAGCACGAAGGTGGCGATGATCTCGGTGAGGAGGTTGTGTCCGTAGGAGCGGATCTGCGGGCCGGTCGAGAACACAGCGAGCTTGAGCGCCGGGTCTTCTTCATCGTCGAAGTGCTGACGATACGACGCCCAACACAGGATTGCGCCGAGGATGCCCCCGATCAGCTCGGCCGCGATTGCGACGAAGAACATCGGCACAGTGATCGTGCCGGCGATCAGCATGCCGATGGCGACAGCCGGATTGATGAGCGCACCGGAGTAGGCCGAGACGAGGACACCCGCGAAGACCGCGAGCCCCCAGCCCCAGTTGATCATCAGGAATCCGCCGCCGAACCCTTTCGTCTTGGCGAGCACGACGTTGGCGACGACGCCGCAGCCGAGCAGCACCAACATCGCGGTTCCGACGAGTTCTGAGACGAAATAGAGTCCCAGGTTGATGTCTGTCATGTCTTCTTTGACCTTTCTGGGCGCACGAAGGCCTCACTGTCGGCGCCGTTCAGTGATGAATAACCGTCGTGAGGCCGACGGATCTGCGTCGCTCAGCGACGGGCAGGTGAGGGAAGTGTCAATCCGTGTGCGTCATTGAGTAACTCGGTCGTCTGTGCGATCTCGCGGTCTCGTCGTGCGTCATCCCACTCCAGAATCGGAGCGAGTGCGCGGGCGAGAGCATCGAGAGTCGCCTGGTCGACGTCGCCGGTGAAGGCGAGGCTGGTGCGTCTGAGGACGACATCGGCGAGATGGACGACGAACTCTCGCTCGACCATCCATTCCAGCTCCCGTGTGGAGACGGTGGTGCCGTCGACCGGGCTGTCGTCGCCCGACTCGATGAACTCCCATACCTCGCTGGCGCGGGTGCCGTAGCGGTTCAGGAGTTCGTCGGCGCGTGTTCCGGCGCCGGGCAGATGCGTCTGCATCCACGCACGCCGGGCTCGTACGGTCTGGGGGAACCCCTCGCCGCCGCCGATCGGAACGCCCGCTGTCGAGATCAGGCGCGGGAGCCCCAGCAGGTTGAGAACCTTCTCGGACAGTGTCGCACCGAGCGCGCGGAACGTCGTCCACTTGCCGCCGACAAGGCTCACCAGCGGCACTCCGCCGCTCTCGTCGACCTCGACGCGGTAGTCGCGGGAGACGAAACCGGGCGCGGTGTCTTCATGACGTGGCAGGGGGCGGATGCCGGAGAAACGATAGACGATCTGGCCTCTGTCCAGTTCGATCTGTGGGAAGACGTGGTGGATGAGGTCGAAGAAGTAGTCGACTTCGGCCTCGGTGCAGCGTGCTGGCTCTCGGGGATCGGCCTCGATGTCGGTCGTTCCGACGAGGACGCGGTCCTTCAACGGATAGATCAGCACGATCCGACCGTCTTCATGTTCGAAGAAGATCTCCCGCCCCTGCGTCGCCTCCAGCAACAGCGGGTGGTCGAGCACGATGTGCGACCCCTTGGTACCGCCCATGAAGCGAGTCTGCGCGCCGAGAGCGTCGTTGGTGAGGTCGGTCCATGGGCCCGAGGTGTTCACGATGACGTCGGCGGCGAGCGTGAACTCATCACCGGTGAGATTGTCGCGAAGCACGACGGCGCCCCCATCTCTGGCGACGGCTTCGACGTAGTTGAGGGCGTAGGCGCTCTTGTGTGCCGAGCGGCCGTCCTGCAGCACATCGAGAGCGAGGCGTTCGGGGTCGTGCATGGAGGCGTCGAAGTATGTGGCGGTGTACTTGATCTGCGGATCGAGCGCGGGAAGCTCTGCCAGCGACTTGCGGCGTCCCAGGAAACGATGCCGAGGGACCATGCCACCGTCGCGCGAGAACGTGTCGTAGAGCATGAGCCCGATCTTGATCAGGAGCGCACCGCGTTCTTGGGGCTTCCCGCTGCGGTGCGTGAGGAAGCGCACCGGTGCTGAGAGGATTCCCGAGAACGTCGAATAGATCGGGATCGTGGTCCGCAATGGTTTGACGTAGTGGGGCGCGATCTTGAGGAGACCGTTGCGCTCCTGCACCGACTCACGCACGAGACGAAACTCGCCGTTTTCGAGGTAACGCACACCACCGTGAATCATGTGGCTCGATGCGGCAGATGCGCCCGAGGCGAAGTCGTGTCGTTCGACGAGGACGGCATCGACGCCCTGGAGCGCGAGGTCGCGGAACAGCGAGATGCCGTTGATTCCACCGCCGATGATGAGCACGGGCACCTGACCGGATTCCCGGACGGCCCCTATTTCCGCGTCGCGCAGCGATGCTCGTGTCGAATTAATCATCGTCGACCTCTCTTCTTGACTGCCACCAGCCTCAGGGCACAACCGTCGCGTGCGCAAACCCCTTGCACGTATGTGCAAATATTGAGGTCAGGAGGCCACCCAGGTGACGAATTCGCACGTGCGAGATGCAAAAGTGACCGCTGCGCTGACGGCGGCGAAGCTGTACTACCTGCAGGACAAGACGATGGATGCGATAGCGCAGGAGCTGAGCACCTCGCGATCGTCGGTATCGCGCTTGTTGAGTTATGCACGAGCGACGGGCCTCGTCGATATCCGTGTGAACTCGCCATTCGAGCGGGTCGGGATGCTGGAGCAGAGCATTCGCGATCGCTTTCATATCACCGCGCACGTCGTGCCGATGCCCGAGATCATCAGCGAACTCGAACGCGTGGAACGCGTCGCGCTGACCGCAGGGCGGCTTCTGTCGCAGTTCGTGGAGTCCAACATGATCGTCGGCGTGGCCTGGGGTTCTACGCTCAGTGTGGTCAGCCGAGCGCTCGTGCAGAAGGACACGCACGACACGATCATCGTTCAGCTCAACGGCGCCGGCAACACCCAGACCAGCGGGGTGGAGTACTCGAGTGATATCTTGCAGCGCTTCGGTCACGCATTCGGAGCCCAGGTCGAGCAGTTTCCCGTGCCCACTTTCTTCGATAATCCCGATACGCGTGAAGCCATGTGGCAGGAGCGCAGCACGAAGCGCGTGCTGCGCTACCAGGCAAAGATGGATCTCGCTGTCTTCAGCCTGGGCTCGCCCGCGGCCGACGTTCCCAGCCGGGTGTACGTGGGCGGATACCTCAGCGCCGACGATTACCGCAGCCTTCGTGAGGACGGAGCCATCGGGGATGTCGCAACGGTGTTCTTCCGCGCGGATGGCACCTGGAAGGACATTCGGCTCAACGCACGAGCCACAGGGCCCGGGCTCGACCGTCTTCGCCGCGTGCCGCGTCGGGTGTGCATTGTCTCCGGCGAGAAGAAGCTCGCCAGCCTGCGTGCGGCGATCGTCGCGGGCGCCATCACGGATGTCGTCCTCGACGAGTCACTGGCGCGGCTGCTCGCCGCCCCCGCGTGACGCGGGCCGGCACCGTCGCTACCGCACCGAGCTGTCCGGTCCGTTGCGGAACTCTCGGATGAGATGGTGCACGACTTCGCGCAGATTCCCCTGGGCGGCTTCGGCGACCGCGAGTTGTCGGTGGTAGCTCGCCCCGGAGTGCACGATCGTCGCAATCGCCGCGAACTCCCTCGCACAGTCAAGGTCAGCGGCGACGGGGGCGAGCGCGGACACAGCCTCCAGGAGATGTTCGCGCACGGGAACCTGCGTACCGTCGTCGTCGACGATGATCGTCGCATCCAGCCCGTAACGGGCGCTTCGCCATTTGTTCTCGCGATGGAACCATGCCGGCATCGTCGGCAGGGCACGGCCGTCGTCGAGCTCGCGAGAGAAATGCTCGACGAGCACCTGTACGAGGGCGGCGACGGATGCGAGTTCGGCGAGGGTCGACATACCGTCGCAGGCACGCACCTCGATGGTTCCCCACCGCGGGGCGGGACGGATATCCCAGCGGACCTCGCTGGGGTCAGCCATCACTCCGGTGCGGGTCATGTCGTCCATGTACGACTCGAACTCGGCCCAGTCGCGCAGCGGCCAGGGAAGTCCTGCGGTCGGCAGCTGCTGGAACACCAGCACGCGGTTCGAGGCGTACCCCGTGCGCTCTCCAGCCCAGAACGGGCTCGACGCCGACAGTGCCTGCAGATGCGGCAGATAGCACGACAGCGCATTGAGGATCGGGGAGACCTTCGACCTATCCTCGACGCCGATGTGCACGTGGATGCCCCAGATCATCATGTTGCGCCCCCACCACTGGGTGCGCTCGATGAGCGTGTGATAGCGCGATTTATCCGTGACGCTCTGGTCGTACCACTGCGCGAACGGGTGACTTCCTGCGGAGAGCAGCTCGACACCGTTCGGATCGGTGGTCGCGCGCACCGCGGCGATCGCGTTGGCGATGTCGTCGACAGCGTGAGCGACCGTGTCGCCGACGCCACTGGTGACTTCGATCGTATTGGTGAGCAACTCACCGGTGACCGTGTGACGCTCCGGGCCGCTGGCGTCCTCGAGCGCGGTGAGAAGCTCAGGACCGCGCCCCACGAGATCGCCCGTCTGGGGATCGGCCAGCATGATCTCCCACTCCAGACCCACCGTAGAGCGAGC
>NZ_JAJUFV010000154.1 GCF_029263575.1 Microbacterium sp.
AGATCGCGCTCGCCCCGGCGATCCCCGTGCTGATCGTGCAGGCCTCAGAAGACGACGTCACCCCGGCGGCGAACGCCGAGTCGCTGCAGGCCACGGCGCCCGAGCGCGCCAGCATCAAACGTGTCGAGGGCGCCGGTCACCTCTTCCCGGCCACGCACGCCATCGAGACGGCCGTCATTATCGAGGAATACCTCGACTGGGACTAGTCACCCAGCATCAGGATCCTCGCGAGGTGGATTCAGCTGCGCCGCGGCCGCACGGAAATGGTCGGGATCACCGGTCTGCAGCGCGTAAAGGCCGTACTCCACCGCGGACGTCGACAACAGCTCAGCGCAGTGTTCTGCGAGCAAGGGCGACACGCGCCCGCCGCGGTCCACATACCGTTGAACGGTCGCGTCGAACGCCTTCGGCGAGACGCTGGAGTGGTGGAAGACGAAGTCTCGTGCCGGATCGCTGACCATCGCTGTCGTCCAATCGAGCACCGCCACGATCTCGGTATCGACCATCAGCTGGTGTGCCGGATAGAGTTCGCCGTGCGTGAAGGTGGTCCATTCAGGCCAGTACCGATCATCGTCCAGCCAGGCACGCCAGCGTTCGCGGAGGTTGGCAGCGACTTCGAACTCGCCGTCGACCTGAGCGATGTCTGCGCGCTTGCGCTCGCGAACTTCCCCGGGCGTGTACACCTCGATGCCGGACGAATCGACGACGCTCCTGTCGACGGCGTGCAGTTCGGCGAGAAGGTCGCCCAACGCATCGGCATACCCCTTCGCTTCGACGTCGAAATGCCAGTGCGGCCGCCCCTGAGCATCGATGGTGAGCCCGGGGTCACCGGGGAGCAGGGGATAGGCGATGAGCTCATCGGAGTGGATTCGCCAGTTCGGAACGGCGACGCTCAGGTGACCGGCGATGCTCTCCAGAAGTCGGCCCTCCACCGCGGCGCGCGCCATGACGTCCGGTCGCCGCGGGATCCGCAGCACCCACGATTCTCCGTCGGATGCTTCGGCGATGGCCACCCGAAAGTCCAACCCCAGTTCGTTGATCGCGATCGTGTCGGGTGCGATGTCGAGCCCATGTTTCGCAGCAAGTCCGCGGATGGATGCGATATCGGCCGGTGCGCTGTTGTCCATATCTCCACTCTCTCGGATGCATTCACCACGCACAACGTCAGTCGCTGTCGCGCGGCTTTCTGCGGCTGAGTTTCGTGACAGCGCGCTGGCGCTTGCTTGCGAGTCGTCGATGCTGTGATCCCTTTGTGGGCCGCGTCGGCCGCCGTTCGACACGGGGCGCAACGGCGTCGCGCAACAGCGTGGCAAGGCGCGCCCTCGCGGCGGCGCGGTTCTGTCGCTGCGAGCGTTGCTCACTGGCGCTGATCGTGAGCACCGTGCCAGACAGCCTGGTCGTCAGGCGTTCGATGACGCGCCGCCGCTGTGGCGGGGTGAGCGCTGTCGTCGTACCCAGATCAATGCTCAGCTGCACGCGGGAATCGGTCGTATTGACTCCCTGACCGCCGGGGCCCGAGGCGCGAGAGAACTGCTCGACGATCTCGCTCGCCGGCACTCTCAGGCCGTGCGGGGCGCCGGGGCCGGCCGGCACGTACAGGTCATCCACACATCCAGTCTTGCGTACTCACGAGAATGCGCGGGCAGTGAAACCGAGGCGGCCGACGATATCGAGGATCGGTGCGACGTTCGCGATCGGCACGACCACGAGCGGATAGGCATCCGAGTCCTCTTCCAGAAAGACGATGCGCAGATCGTGCGGTGCCAGGATGCTGTCGGCCCGAACGATCGCCGCGGCGAGGTCGCCGTCGACGTCTCCGACCTCGTCGATGTCGACACCGGCGGCGAAGATACGCGGCACCTGGGGGAGCGCGTCGGCGAGCTCCATGCCGGTGTCGTCGACGTCGAGATAGGCGAGCGCGCCCGCATCATCGAGGCCGTCGATGAGTGCCGCCCATGCGTCGCCGCCCTCGCTGACTGCGAGACGCACCGACTGCACCAACTTGTGATCGTCATCGATGAGTGCGCAGAGGCGAAGCCAGTCATCCATGTTCGTCATCTCGCTCTCCTCGATCGTCGGTCCCGCGCTCCTCGAACGGTTCGCTCTCTTCCCTCAGCCGAGGCTCGGTGCGAAGCTCGGGTCGCAGGCCGGATTTGTCCGCGAAGAATGCGCGGATGCGATCCATGTCGGATGCGACGTCGCCGGTCAGCGCGAACGTCGGGCCGAGACCTGTCGTCATGGTGGTGCGATCAACGAACCCGAGCGTCACCGGCAACTGCGCCTCACGAGCGATGCGGTAGAAGCCCGATTTCCAGTATTCGTTCTGACCTCGCGTGCCGTCGGGCGTGACCACCAGAGCGAAGACCTCCCCGGAACGAGTCTGCTGCACGACCTCAGAGACCACGCGTCCGGCATCCGATCGATCAACCGGAATACCGCCCAGCGCACGCATGATCGGCCCGCGCCAGCCGCGAAACAGGCTCTTCTTGCCCAGCCAGTGCACATCGACGTCGAGGCGCCACGCGATCGCCAGCATGAGGACGAAGTCCCAGTTCGAGGTGTGCGGCGCGCCGACGAGAATGGTCGGCTGCTGCGGGGCGCCCGCACCGGTGAGCGTCCATCGGCTGAAGAGCCAGAACACCCGCGCAAGAGAACGTCGAATCACTTCTCAACCGTAGCGTTCGGCAGGCAAGAAAGAAGGGGCGTCGAGAGTGTGAGCACTCGACGCCCCTCTTCGTAAGGCTTTATGACGGTTGCGGCAGAATCGTGAAACTGACCGCACCCGCTTCGTCGACCCCGGCATCGAGCACCTTGTCAGAAAGCGCTTCGGCCGCGTTAGCCTCCAGAAAGACACGACTGGCGTCTCCCTCGATGACCACATCGGCTTCTTCTGGAGCGGCGACGACCTGAACAGCGAAGCGCGCTTCGCCACCTGGTCCCTGCCCCTCCGCTGTCTGGATGCGCAGCCCAGCCTCAGCGCTGGCATCCTCTCGGCCGACGATCGTGGTGACGACGGCATCTGCATTCTCGGTGAGGGTGAGCATGTGCTCTCCTTCCGGTTTGCGGACATGGCCCAGACGGAACATGTCCGGGCCACGATTCCGCAGGAGCGCGTCCACTGCAACCCTGGGGCCTGATTCAGATGAACTTCTCATCTCGCGCTCGCCGCATCAGGACGGGGAGGAAGAGCCACATGGCGACGACGAGCAGAACCCCGGTTCCCAGCACGATCCCGGCGGCCGTTCTGTTGACGACGAAGTCGACGACCAACGCCACGACCCCGACGCTGAGCGCGCCCACGACCGCAAGATCGACCTTCACGATGCGTGATGCGAGGCGAACCAGATGCGCCTTACGACGCTCGCCGAACAGCATCCGATGCATGCCCACCGGCGTCAGCGCCAGGATGGTCGCCAACGCGGCGAGGATGACCAACACGATGTACAGGACGCGCTGTACATCGTCGAGCTCGGTGAATCGTGGCTGAAAGGCCACGGCGAGCAGAAAGCCAGCCAGCACCTGGGTGCCGGTCTGCATCACGCGCAACTCCTGCATGAGCTCTTCCCAGTTTCGGTCGGCGCGCTCGTTCAGCGTCTCATCTCGACCGTCGGGGTTCGCGTCGGGCACATCACTCATGATCTGAGTGTTTCGTCATCGCGTGACCCTGTCCAGCCCGGGTGAGGCCCGAGCATGAAACGCGGCGTACCATGGAGGCATGAGCACTTCGCAGACTTCTGAGCAGATTGCGGATCCCGCGCCCGAGAACACAGAGACATCGTCGCCGCTCAACCTTCTGGGCGACGAGAGCGCCGGTGGATGCTGCGGCGGCAGTTCCTGCTGCGCTGCCCCCGGCGAGTAAGTCGCCCCCGCCGAACCGAGCCGATGCCGTAGGCGGTCAGTGACCGCTGTGCGCCTGCTCGTCGAGATCGTCAGCGGGCTTGCGGACGAATGGGCTCAACGCGACCGCGATCAGCGAGATGAACGCGCCGATGAGGAAAGCCGTTCGTGCGCCCGGCGCACCGGCGACCGCCGTCGACAGCCCCTCCTGCTCGCCCGCGTGCAGGATCGCTGAGTACGTCACCGTCAGCAGGGCGACCCCTGCCGCTCCGGCCACCTGTTGAATCGTGTTCAGCGCGGCAGAGCCGTGCGAGTACAGGTGCCGCTGCAGCGAACCCAGTGACGCGGAGAACAGCGGGGTGAACGACATCGCGAGGCCCACCGAGATCACGGTCTGCGCGATCATCAGCATCCACCACACGGTGTGCTCACCGACGGTCGAGTAGAAGAAGAGCGCGGCCGACACCATGATCGTTCCCGGAACGAGCAGTGTGCGCGTGCCTCGCGCGTCGTAGACGCGACCCATCACGGGGCCCAGCAGGCCCATGAGCACCGAACCGGGCAGCAGGATCAGGCCCGACTGGAAGGCATCGAGACCGGCGACGTTCTGCAGGTACTGAGGCAGCAGCACGAGGGTGCCGAACATCGACAGGGCGAGGATGCCCATCACGATCACACCGATCGTGTAGTTGCCGGAGCGGAACACGCGCAGATCGAGCAGGGCGTCATCGACGCGCTGCAGCACGAGCTGGCGCCAGATGAACACGGCTAGGGCGATCGCGCCCACGATGAGCGAGACGATGCCGATCGTGGCGCCGCCCGATTCGGCTTCGCCGCCGAACTGACTGAGGCCGAAGACCACACCGCCGAATCCGAAGGCCGACAGCACGATCGAGAGCACGTCGATGGGGGCGTTCGTCGTCTCGCCGAGGTTGGTCATCCATTTCGCGCCCATCGCCAGCGCGATGATCGCGATCGGCAGCACGATGGCGAACAGAACGCGCCAGTTGAATGCCTCGAGCACCGCGCCGGCCAGAGTCGGGCCGATCGCGGGGGCCAGCGAGATGACCAGGCCGACGCGGCCCATCATGCGCCCACGCGAGCGCGGGGGCACGACGTTCATGATCGTCGTCATCAGCAGCGGCATCATGATGCCCGTGCCACCGGCTTGAATCACGCGGCCGGCCAGCAGCACCTCGAACCCGGGCGCCACCAGGGCGATGAGAGTTCCGATGCTGAACGAGGTCATCGCGGCGATGAAGACCTGACGTGTGGTGAAGCGCTGCAGCAGGAAGCCGGTCGTGGGAATCACGATCGCCATCGTGAGCATGAACGCACTGGTCAGCCACTGGCCGAGCTCCGGCGGGATGCCGAGGTCATCATTGAGGTGCGGGATGGCGATGCCCATCGTCGTCTCGTTGAGAATCGCGACGAAGGCGGCGACGAGCAGCAACCAGATCACGCGCATGTCTGCGGGCGAGATCACGGGGGACGGTTTCACGGTGGGAATCGAGTCGGTCGGAGTGGGGGCGGTCAAAGCATCTCCTCAGAAAGCTGGTGCGAATGGCCACCGACGAAACCGACAGATCCGGCATCCGTGCGTGGACGACGTACCAGCCTAACTCTTGTTCGACCGCGCATATTCCCGGAGAGCAGAAGTTTTTCTCGGAGATAGGCTGACCGCATGAGCATGGGCCCAGGTCGTGGCGGTGGATTCCGCGGCGTCGATGAAGCAGCGCAGAAGAAGCTGAACGCGCAGGCACCGAAGATTCCCCGCCTGGGCTCCCGCGTCGTCGCGCTGTTTCGCCCCTATCGCGGGCGCATCATCATCACCGGCGTCCTCGTCGTGCTCGGGGCAGGAATCGCCGTCATTCCGCCCCTGATCGTGCAGCGGATCTTCGACGATGCGCTGTTTCCGATCGACGGCGGCGCACCCGAGCTCGGCCTGCTTATCCGGCTCGTGCTCGCCATGATCGGTCTGTTCCTGCTGTCTGCCGTGATCGGGGTGGGGCAGACCTGGCTCACCGCGACCGTCGGCAACAGCGTGACCGGTGATCTGCGTGTGCGCTTGTTCGAGCATCTGCAGGCGATGGAGCTGGGATTCTTCACACGCACCAAGACAGGCGTGATCCAATCTCGTCTGCAGAATGATGTCGGCGGCGTCTCGGGTGTGCTGACGAATACGGTCACGAGCATCCTCGGCAACGTCGTCACCGTGATCGCGTCGCTCGTGGCGATGATTCTGATCGACTGGCGCCTGACGATCATCGCTGTCGTGCTCATGCCCTTTCTCATCGTCGTCCAGCGCAAGGTCGGTCAGGTGCGTGCGCGCATCGCAGGCGAGACGCAGGAATCGCTCAGTGAGCTGACCGCGATCACGCAAGAGACTTTGAGCGTGTCCGGCATGCTGCTGTCGAAGTCGTTCAATCGTCAGCGCACCGAATCCGAGCGCTATCAGGGCGAGAACCGCAACCAGGTGAAGTTGCAGGTGCGCCGGGCGATGAGCGGTCAGGGCTTCTTCGCGGTCGTGCAGGTGCTGATGTCTTCCGTCCCGGCGGTGATCTATCTCGTCGCGGGATATCTGGTCGCCGGCGGCGCCGGCGCGATCACCGCCGGCACCGTCGTCGCGTTCACGACGGTGCAGGCACGGTTGCTGCAGCCGTTGATGGGTCTCATGCGCGTCTCGCTCGATCTGCAGACCTCGACGGCGCTGTTCGCGCGCATCTTCGAGTACCTTGATCTGGTTCCCGAGATCGCCGACGCACCCGATGCGATCACGGTCGC
>NZ_JAJUFV010000155.1 GCF_029263575.1 Microbacterium sp.
CTGGTCGGCACGAGCGAGGTCGCGCTCGCCGGGTACCACAAAGACGAGATCGTCGATCTCGCCGGCGGCGCCCTGCGCTACGCCGGCTGGTCGACGTGCTATCGGCGCGAGGCGGGGTCGTACGGCAAAGACACCCGCGGCATCATCCGCGTGCACCAGTTCAATAAGCTCGAGATGTTCGTGTACACCGACCCCGACGACGCCGAGGCAGAGCACCTTCGGCTCGTCGCACTGCAGGAGGAGATGCTGACGGCGCTGGGACTGTCGTACCGCGTCATCGATGTGGCTGCGGGTGACCTGGGCTCGAGCGCCGCGCGAAAGTATGACATCGAGGCGTGGGTTCCCACGCAGGAGGCTTTCCGCGAGCTGACGTCGACCTCGAACTGCACGACGTTCCAGGCGCGTCGCCTCGACGTGCGCTACCGGCCGGGCGCTTCGACGGGCTCAGCGAACGGTGAGGGGGGCTCAGCGAACGGTCAGGTGGGAGCCGCGAGCGGTGAGGCGGCGCAGCCGGCGAAGGCGCAGCCGGCGAAGACGCAGCCGGTCGCGACGCTCAACGGCACGCTGGCGACGACGCGGTGGATCGTCGCGCTGCTGGAGACGCATCAGCAGGCCGATGGCTCGGTCATCGTTCCGGAGGCGTTGCGGCCCTACCTGGGTGGGCTGGAAGTGCTGGAGCCGAAGAAATGACGCCCTGGCTGGTCGGCCTCGACGTCGACGGGACGATCATCCTGCAAGACGAGACGATGAGCCCCGGGGTTCCCGAGGCCGTCGCACGTGTACGGGACGACGGCAACGTGGTGACGATCGCCACGGGGCGCAGTTGGATGGCCACCGAGCGCTGGGTCGACGCGCTCGAGATCGCCCCCGAGTTCGTGGTGTGCTCCAACGGTGCGGTGACGATGCGCCGCGTGGGAGATTCCTGGGAACGCTGGCGGGTCGAGCTCTTCGATCCGACCGCCGTGCTGACGCTGCTGCAGGAGCGGCTTCCCGAAGCGCACTACATGGTGGAGCTCGAGAACGGGCAGCGCCTGTTCACGGGCGAGGTCGATGACTGGTCGGTGCGTGGCGGGCGGCTGGTGGGCTTCGATGAGCTCGCGGCCGACCCGGTATCGCGCGTCGTCGTGGTCTCGCCCGATCACGACGAAGAGGATTTCCACCGACTGGTGGTGGATGCCGGGCTCAACGAGGTCTCGTACGCCATCGGTTGGACGGCCTGGCTCGACATCGCCCCGCACGGGGTCGACAAGGGCACGGCCCTCGCCCGCGTCTATGCCGAGCTCGGCATAGACGGCGATCGCGTCTTCGTCGCCGGGGACGGTCGAAACGATGTCGGCATGTTCGCCTGGGCGCGGAGCTTGGGCGGTCGCGCGGTGGCGATGGGGCAGGCGCCGGATGATGTGAAGGGTGCCGCAGGCGAGGTCACCGCAGATGTCGCTGACGGCGGTCTGGCGCTCGCTCTGGACACGCTTACGGCGCATCCAGGCGTCCCTCAGGTGAAGACGACACAATGAAACCGGCTAGACTCGTGCACTGATCGTTGGATTCGTCCATCGAGGAGGGTTGTCCGAGCGGCCGATGGAGCTGGTCTTGAAAACCAGTGGGCAGAAATGTCTCGTGGGTTCGAATCCCACACCCTCCGCAGAAAACTGACTGCGGTACGTCGAGAACCGTGATCAGATCCGAAAGGCACCGAGTGAGCGAGAAGATCCGTCGCCGCAGCACTGTGGCTCGCCACGGTCAGTTGCGCACTCCTGGGCCGATCAGCCAGTTGCTCAAGATGCTCGGTATCGGCCTGGCCGTGCTACTGGTGAGCGGTCTGAGCATCGGCGCCTTCGTCGTCAGCGACCTGTACAGCTCGGCGACGGCAGACGCGGTCGATCTTGAAGGCCAGCGTCCGGTGCCTCCGAACATCGATGAGTTCGAGGGCGGGTTCAATCTGCTTCTCATCGGCACCGACAGCTGCGAAGACAAATACGCGCACCTGTTCGGTGATCGGTGCGACGGCCCGGATTCTTCGGGAACGCTCAACGATGTCAACATCCTCGTGCATGTGTCAGAAGAGCCGCGGCGAATCACCGCGGTGAGCTTCCCCCGCGACCTGATGCTCCCGATCCCCTCGTGCACGCGTGAAGACGGCAGCGAAACGTCGGCGATGAGCAAGCAGCCGCTCAACAGCACCTACTCCTATGGTGGCCTGAACTGTGCGGCCAAGACGATCACCGAGCTGACCGGTGAACAAATCGACTTCGCCGCTTCGGTCACCTTCGGCGGTGTGATCGAGATCACGAACGCCATCGGTGGTGTCGACGTGTGTCTGGCCAACCCCATTCGGGATCGTTACACCGGCCTCGACATGGCTGCGGGAACGCACACGGTTCAGGGACTGGAAGCGTTGCAGTTCTTGCGTACGCGGCATGGCGTCGGCGACGGCAGTGACCTGGGCCGCATCGGCAACCAGCAGCAGTACATGTCGAGTCTGGCGCGCAAGCTCATCAGCGGCGAGGTGCTCGGCAACGTCTCCACGATGCTGCGCCTGTCGAACACTGCCTTGAGCAACCTCGAACCCAGCACGTCTCTGACGAACCCGACGACGATCGTGCAGGTCGCCCTCGCGGTGAAGGACGTGCCGTTCGAAGACATCGTGTTCTTGCAGTATCCGACCTACACCGACCCGGCTGACCGCGACAAGGTCGTGCCGAACTACGACGCAGCCGGCGTCATGTGGGACGCGATCGCTGCGAACGAGCAGCTGCAGGTCACCCACGAGAACACCGGCAATGATGGTGTCGTCGTGCAGGAACCAGACGACACGTCTGCTACCGACGAGACGGAGGCGACCGACGAGGCGGCGACAGAGACTCCGGCTCCGCAGGACCCCGCCACGGAACTGCCCGACACGATTCGCGGCAGCTCGGCAGCCCAGCAGACCTGTTCGAACGGTAACGTCCGCTAGCATCAGCAAGCCGACGCATCCGTTTGCGTGATCACGCAAGTTCTTGCGTACACTGGCGACATGTCTAAGCGTCTGGCAGAGGTGGCTCGTAAGGTCGGCGTGAGCGAGGCGACGGTGAGTCGCGTGCTCAACGGGAAGCCCGGTGTCTCAGAGGGAACGCGCCAGGCAGTGCTCACCGCGCTCGATGTGCTCGGGTATGAGCGTCCGACCAAGCTGCGCGGTGAGCGGGCGAGGCTCGTCGGGCTCGTGCTGCCTGAGCTGCAGAACCCGATCTTTCCTGCGCTGGCCGAGATCGTCGGCGGCGGGCTCACGCAGAACGGGTACACCCCGTTGCTGTGCACGCAGAACGCCGGCGGCGTGACCGAGTCCGACTACGTCGACCTGCTTCTCGCGCAGCAGGTGTCGGGCGTGATCTTCCTCGGCGGTAACTACACGCAGGCGGACGCGCAGCATGAGCACTACGAGCGGCTACGCCAGGTCAATCTGCCGACCGTCATGGTCAATGCGCGCATCCCGAGTCTGACCTTCCCCACAGTCTCCACTGATGACTCCGCCGCTGCAGAGCAGGCTGTGCTGCATGTTCACCAACTCGGACACCGGCGCATCGGCATGCTCCTCGGCCCCACCGATCACATTCCCTCGCAACGCAAGCTCGATGCCGCTCGGCCACTGCTGGACAAGCTCGGTTCGCCGCTGACCGACGAGCTGATCGTGCGGGGGCTGTACTCGCTCGAGTCGGGGCAGGCCGGTGCCACGCGTCTGATCGCCGCCGGGGCAACGGCCATCGTGTGCGCGAGCGACCCGATCGCGCTTGGCGCCGTGCGCGCCGCGCGGCGTGCGGGGCTGCGCGTGCCAGAAGACATCAGCATCGTCGGGTTCGATGACTCGGCGTTGATGAGCTGCACGGAGCCTCCCCTGACGACCATGCGCCAGCCGATAGAGGCGATGGGGCGAACGGTGATCGAGCTGCTGCTGTCGCAGATCGCCGGCACGAGTGAGAGCGGTGAAGAGCTGCTGTTCGAGCCTGAGCTCGTGCTGCGCTCCTCTACCGCGCCTGCGCGCTAGAACGTCGCTCTGACCGCGTCGAACGGTCGTTCCGTGCCGTCTCGTGGAATCTGATTCTTGCACAAATAAATTAAGTTCTTGCAGAATCTCATCCGAGAAGCTACATTTCAAATCAGCGAAAGCTTTGACGCTGAGGAGAGATGTGAACACCGACGTTCTGAACGCGACACCCCGTACCGTGAGCATGCCGACGGATACCGGGTGGTGGCGCGACGCTGTGATCTACCAGGTCTATGTGCGCAGCTTCGCCGATGGCTCTGGCGATGGCACGGGCGACCTTGCTGGCGTTCGCGACCGTCTCGGCTATCTCAAGGAACTGGGCGTCGACGCGATCTGGTTCACTCCGTGGTACCCGAGCCCGCTCGCGGACGGTGGCTACGATGTGCAGGACTACCGCGACATCGATCCGCGCTTCGGAACCCTCGCCGAAGCTGAGCAGCTGATCGAAGAGGCCCTCGCCCTCGGCATCCGCACCATCATCGATATCGTCCCCAACCACATCTCTGACCAGCACGAGTGGTTCCAGCAGGCGCTCGCCGCCGGCCCCGGCAGTCCCGAGCGCGCGCGTTTCTGGTTCCACCCCGGCCGGGGCGAGAACGGCGATGAGATGCCGACCGACTGGGTCTCCAGCTTCCAGGGCAGCACGTGGACGCGCACGACCAACCCCGACGGCACGCCGGGGGAGTGGTACCTGCACCTGTTCACCCGCGAGCAGCCCGATCTGAACTGGAACCACCCTGACGTGCGTCGCGAGCACGAAGACATCCTGCGCTTCTGGTTCGATCGCGGTGTCGCTGGCGTGCGCATCGATTCCGCAGCCATGCCGGTGAAGGACGCCGCTCTGCCGTCGCTGCCGAAAGGAACCGCCGCGCCCGGCGATCACCCGCATATCGACCGTGATGAACTGCACGACATCTACCGCGACTGGCGCGCTGTCGCCGACGAGTACGAGGGCGAGCGCGTGCTCGTCGGCGAGGTGTGGCTCGATGATGCCGAGCGTTTCGCCCGGTACCTGCGCTCCGACGAGATGCACACCGCGTTCAATTTCGACTTCATGACACAGCCGTGGAACGCGGCAGCCATGCGCGCCTCGATCACGCGGACCCTCGCCGAGCACGAGCCCATCGGCGCTCCCGCCACCTGGGTGCTCTCCAATCACGACATCACCCGGCCCGTCACACGTTACGGCCGGGCCGATTCGGGCTTCGCTTTTCTGCGCAAGCGCTTCGGCACCCCGACCGACATCGCCCGCGGCACACAGCGCGCCCGCGCGGCCGCGCTGCTGGTGGCGGCGCTTCCGGGAAGCCTGTACATCTACCAGGGCGATGAGCTGGGGCTGCCCGAGGTCGAGCTTCCGCGCGAGGTCATCCAAGACCCGATGCACTTTCGCTCCGAAGGTGTCGACCCGGGTCGAGACGGATGCCGCGTGCCGCTGCCCTGGTCAGGAACGAGCGCGCCCTACGGATTCGGCGGCACCGCGTGGCTGCCGCAGCCAGCCGATTGGAGCACGTACACGGTCGAAGCCCAGCGCTCCGACCCCACCTCGATGCTGAACCTCTACCGTCAGGCGATCGCGCTGCGCCGCAGCCAGGCCGACTTCGCCACCGGAGAGCTGGAATGGCTCGAGCTCGGCGCAGACATCATCGCGTTTCATCGTGGCGACAACTTGATCAGCATCACCAATCTCAGCGCCACACCCGTGCCGCTGCCCGCGCACCATGAGGTGCTTCTCTCCAGCGCGCCGCTCGGCGGCGTGCTGCCCCCCGACTCCACGGTCTGGCTCGCCCTGCGCGAGAGCCCGGAGCGCTCCGACGGAGCACAGCAGTAAACCCCGCACCACAGTCTGAAACCCCATCACGGAAGGCAAGACAATGAAGTCATCAACCAGGACCCTGATAGCGGCCGTCGCGGTGTTCGCGACCGCCGGCGCGCTCGCCGGGTGCGCCACCGACGCCGGAGGAACCGGAGACGGCAAGACCGAGCTGCGCGTGGCGACGTTCCCTCCGGGGGCGGATGCCGCAGCCTATGAGGGCTTTGCAGCTCAGGAGAAGCAGTTCGAGAAGGAGCATCCCGACATCGACATCATCGGCGTCGAGTACGAATGGGAGGGCCCGACCTTCGCCGTGCAACTCGCCGGCGGCAGCCTTCCCGATGTCTTCACGGTGCCATTCACCGACTCCAAGACACTGCTGGAGAACGGGCAGCTCACCGACGTCACCGAGGCCATTGACGAGCTCGGCTACACCGACAAGTTCAACCCCGTCATTCTCGAGGGCGTCACGGGCGAAGACGGCAAGCTGTACGGCTTCCCCCGCCAGGCGTATGCCGCGGCGCTGCACTACAACCGCGACCTCTTCGAGCAGGCCGGCCTCGACCCCGACAGCCCGCCCGAGACGTGGGATGAGATCCGTGAAGCTGCCCAGGCGATCACCGACGCCACGGGCAAGGCTGGCTACGCGCAGATGGCGATCAACAACACCGGCGGCTGGCAGCTGACCTCGCAGACGGCCGCCCGCGGCGGACGCACCCAGACCGACAACGCCGATGGCACAGCGACGTCGACGATCGACAACCCGGCGACCAAGGCGTC
>NZ_JAJUFV010000156.1 GCF_029263575.1 Microbacterium sp.
ACGCCGACCCGGTCGCGCTCGTTCTCGAGGCGAACCGGATCGGCGGTCGCCACGGCCTTGGCATGAGCGACCAGATCGAGAACCGCATCATCGAGGCGAAGTCGCGCGGCATCTACGAGGCTCCTGCCATGGCGCTGCTCTTCATCGCATACGAGCGCCTCGTGAACGGCATCCTCAACGAGGACACCCTCGCGACGTACCACGAGCAGGGTCGGCGCCTCGGACGTCTGATGTACGAGGGCCGCTGGCTCGAGCCGCAGTCGCTCATGCTTCGCGAGTCGATCCAGCGCTGGGTCGGCTCGACGATCACGGGCACCGTCACGCTGCGTCTGCGTCGCGGTGACGACTGGACGATCCTCGACGCCACCAGCCCGAACCTGTCGTACGGTCCCGAGAAACTGTCGATGGAACGCGTCGGAGATGCAGCCTTCGGCCCCGTCGACCGCATCGGTCAGCTCACCATGCGCAACCTCGACATCGCCGACTCCCGCTCGCGCCTGGAACAGTATGCGGGTCTCGGCCTGGTCGGCGGAGCGACGGGCGAGCTCGTCGGACGCGTCACGGCTGGCGAAGCATCAGAGATCACCGGTTCTGTCGAGGACACCGACGAGAAGCTGTCGGATGCCGTGGACACGGCATCCGAAGGCGCGGCGTTCGACTCGGGCACCGACTGACACACTCATTTTCGGAGGGGCGGATGCTGCGGCATCCGCCCCTCCGTCGTTTTGGGAGCGCGGCTCGTCGTCCCGATCTGCCGAGCGTCCACACGTTATCTTGCACATCACTGTGCAAGATCGTAAACTGGGGGCGTGACAGACACCCGTGCCCCTCGCCGCGATGCACAGGCCAATCGCGAGAGCATCCTGGCCGCTGCCCGCACAGCATTGGCACAGGACCCCAACGCCTCGACCGATCTGATCGCACGCACCGCCGGCCTCTCCCGCCGCGCCCTGTACGGACACTTCGACGATCGATCGGCGCTGATCAGCGAACTCATCCGCACCGGCGCACAGCGCTTCAATGCGATCGCCGAGCAGCCGCTCGACGACGACGCGCGCATCGCTCTCGCCCAGCTCGCCTCACGGCTCTGGCACGAGGTCGCCCACATCCAGACCGTGACGGCCATCGCACTCGACGACGCGCACGTGACCGACACCGCCGCCGCGCTGGCGCCCCTGCGTCAGGTCGTGTCGAACATCGTCAGCCGCGGCCGCCGGGCGCATGCACTGCGCACCGACGTCCCCGGCGACGTGCTCGCCCACCTCATCGAAGAGACGGCCCGCATGGTCGTGCGTGTCGACACCGCGGGTTCGGATGCCGCGGCCACGGCCGTGCGCGCCGTACTGAACATCGCCGGTCTCTCCTGGCGCGAGGCCGACGCACTGCTCACCGCCCATCCCGAGATCGTCGCTGCTGCCGAGAACCGCCCGGAGGAGGTCTGATGCACAACGCCTGGAGCGTCTTCAGGCGCGACGTCGGCCGACTCGCGCGGGTGAGCAAGGCGTGGATCATCATCATCGGCGTGATCGTCACACCCTCCCTCTACGCCTGGTTCAACATCGTCGCCTTCTGGGATCCGTACTCGAACACGCAGCACGTCAGCGTCGCGATCGTCAATCAGGATCAAGGAGCCACTTCCGATCTGACTGGAGACATCGACGTGGGCGGTGAACTCGTCAGCGAGCTCGAGAAGAATGACCAGCTCGGGTGGGAGTTCGTCGATGAAGAAGAGGCGATGGACGCCGTCAGGAGCGGGCGCAGTTACGCGGCGATCATCATTCCCGAGGACTTCAGCCGCGACTTCATCAGCATCACCAGCGGCGAGTTCACCCGTCCCGTCCTGCAGTACTTCGTCAACGAGAAGGCGAACGCGATCGCCCCGAAGATCACCGATGTAGGCGCCTCGACGCTCGACACTCAGATCAACAGCACCTTCGTATCGGTGGTCGCAGAGACCGTCACCGATCAGTTGAAGGATGCCGGCGAGGATGCTGAGGGCCGGCTCACCGATGCGCGCGACACCACCGTCACCGCCCTCGACGACGCAGCCGGCAAAGTCGCCACCGCACGAACGCGCATCACCGAGCTGCAGACCGGACTGGCCGACGCCCGGACGGGGCTCGACAGCGCCGTGTCGACGCTGGGCGATGTCGACACCACGCTCGGCGAGGTGCAGAGCGCCGTCGCGCAGGCCCAGACCATCGCTGCCGAGGCGCAGCAAGAGTTGTTGACGTTCACCGACAAAGTCACATCTGCGTACGTCACCGGCGCGACCCTTCTCGCCGACGCATCATCCAAGATGAATGCGTCGATCGCGACGCTGTCGACGAGCCTGCAACAGGCGAACGTCGCAGTGGGTACGGCGATCGACGACCTCTCCGCCGTGATCGAGGCGAACGGCAAGGTTCTGGACCAGTTGCAGACCATACTCGACGGCACCGATGCCGGATCGGAGGCAGAACAGCGTCTCAGCGAGGCCATCGACGCGCTGAAGGAACGCAACACCGCTGACCAGGAGGTGCTCGACCAACTGACGCAGTTGAACACGGACGTCTCGAACACGATCGAGTCCGTCAAGGCGTCTGCAGACACGTTCAACTCCGCTGTCAGCAGCGCCTCGACATCGGCGGGTGGCATCCGGGATGCGCTTCTGCAGAGCGTCCCCGCACTCAACAGCGCGATGTCGGCACTGTCTTCTAGCGCCGACGCGTTCTCGTCCGCGCTCGGTGCGCAGCGAACCCAGGTGACACAAGCTCAGAGCCTGTTGGCAGGCCTGAAGACTCAGCTCGTTGATACCTCGACCGCCCTCACTGCGCTGGACGACACCCTCGCCGGCGCAGAGTCCGGCCTGGGCGGCGTACGCACCGACGTCTTGGCCCTCAGCGCTGCAGACGTGTGGGACCGTCTCGCGACGATCAGTGGATTGGATGCGGACCAGATCGCCCAGTTCATGGCCTCCCCCGTCGAAGTCGACCAGAACGTCCTGTTCCCCACCGAGGCGTACGGCTCGGCGATGGCGGCCCTGTTCACCAACCTGTCGCTGTGGATCGGTGCGTTCGTGCTGATGGTCATCATGCGGCTCGAAGTCGACACAGAGGGAGTGGAAGGCGTGTCCGTGCGTCAGGCGTACCTGGGGCGCTGGATGCTTCTGGCATCGATCGCCGTGTTCCAAGCCGTGCTCGTCTCCGTGGGCAACCTGGTCATCGGCGTTCAGACCGCGAACCCGTTCGCGTTCGTCGGGACCAGCGTGCTCATCGGCCTGGCCTACCTCAGCATCATCTACGCCCTCTCGGTCTGTTTCGGCATCGTCGGCAAGGGTCTGTGCATCCTGCTGGTGATCTTCCAGATCCCCGGGGCATCCGGACTGTACCCGATCGAGATGATGCCGGACTTCTTCCGGGGGCTTTACCCTTTCCTGCCGTTCACCTATGGCATCGACGCACTGCGTGAGACCATCAGCGGCTTCTACGACGGCCACTACTGGCAGTTCATGGGGGCGCTCGCGATCTTCGTCGTGCTCGCGTTCGTGCTGGGGCTGTTCCTGCGCCGTCGACTGGGGAACTTCGCGCTGCTGTTCAACCGCCGTCTCGCCGACAGCCAGCTGATGGTGAGCGAGGACGTGCAGATCACCGGCCGTCGCCGCACACCGGAGATCATTCATGCGCTGACGGACGGCGACGGATACCGCGCAGAAGTCGCGCAGCGCGCGCGGCGGTTCACCGATCGGTATCCGACGCTGTTGCGGCTCACTCTGATCGTGGGCGTCGCGGTCATGGCCGTTCTCGCCGTCTCCGCCTGGCTCGTCCCTGATGCGAAGGCGACGATGCTCGCCCTGTGGGCGCTCTGGTGCCTGATCCTCATCGCCTTCCTCGTGGCGCTGGAGTACATCAAGCAAAGCATCGAGCAGGCCGCAGAGGTGGGCAAGATGCCGGAAGAAGACCTGCGCCAGGCGCTGGCCATCGAGAACGCCGGCGATCCGCGCCTGATCCCGGTGTCCATCCCCGGTATCGCGACCGAGCCCGCGCCTGCGCGCACTGCTCTGCTCGAGCGAGCCGACGGCGTCGAGAATGCGGAGGAATCGGAAGACGACACCGCTGATCTCGAGGATCTGTTCGCGATCGATGCCGACGTCGATCAGACTGCCGACACGACCGACACCGACGTGCTCGCCACCGGACAGGTCACGGAACGGGCGGAGTCGGACGCCGCGTCGCTCGACGACACCGCCGATGACGAGCCGGACGACGACGCCGACGGCACCCAGGAACAGCAGGAGCGCGAATGAAGAACATCCTGCATGTGTTCCGGCACGACCTGCGCCGGGCGACGAGTAACGTCATGGCCGTCATCGTGCTGTTCGGTCTGGTCGTGATCCCGTCCCTGTTCACCTGGTTCAACGTCATCGCGAGCTGGAATCCGTTCGAGAACACCAAGAACCTCACCGTCGCCGTCGCCAACACCGATGAGGGGTATCAGAGCGACCTCGTTCCGATCCGCCTCAACGTCGGCGAGCAGGTGCTCTCGGCGCTGCGTGCGAACAACGATCTGAACTGGGTGATCACCTCGGAGGACGAGGCGATCGACGGCACGAAGTCCGGCGAGTACTACGCCGCCATCGTGCTGCCTCCGACCTTCAGCGCCGACATGATGACCTTCTACTCGAACGGTTCCGAGCACACCAAGATCGAGTACTACACGAACGAGAAGAAGAACGCCCTCGCCCCGAAGATCACCGAGCAGGGCGCAGGGGAGGTATCCACAAGCATCAACGAGGTGTTCACGGAGAAGCTCAGCGAGGTCGCTCTGAACATCATCACGTCGCTGTCCGGGTATCTCGACGACGCAGACACCCAGGCCACGCTGTCCCGTCTGCAGGCACGTGTCAGCGGAGTCGCCGCGCAGTTGCGCGCCGCATCGACGACAGCGGACATGTTCACCTCGCTGATCGCTTCGAGCCGACCACTGGTCGACAGCGCATCCGGGCTGGTGTCGACATCCGGCGATGCCCTGCAGGATGCCACTGGCGCACTGGGCACCGGAAAGGACGCCGCCCAGTCACTGAAGGACGTCCTCACGTCGACGACCGTGGCGCTCGGCGACGCGCGGTCCGGCACGGCTGACAGCTATCAGGCTGTCGCCGACTCTGTCGACGACGTGTTCTCATCGATGAATGCGCAGTCCGCGAGTTCCGCGGATGCGCTCGGTGCCGCAGCGACGCGCGTGCAGACCCAGATCGACCAGCATCAGCAGCTGCGTGACACCCTGGTGAACGATGTCCGCCCGCTCCTCCCCGAATCGGCAGTCGACTCGTTCGATCGGGCCGTGTCCCGCATCGACGCGTCGATCGCGCGACAGCAGGATCTACACGATCGCCTCGATCACGCAGCAACGCACATCACCGACACCGATGCCGACGTTCAAGCCATGCACGCGGAGATCACCGGGCTGATTGCGAACGCGAAAGCTTCCGTGGACGACGCTCAGAGCGCCTACACCGGCAGCCTGCAGCCGAAGCTCGATGCTCTCGCGGAGACGCTGTCCGTCATCGGCGGCGACGTCGATTCGATCGGCAGCGATCTCTCTTCCGTCGCGGAGTCGCTCTCCGGATCCGATTCGCTGACCACGGCACTCGAGCACGCAGAATCATTGACGACCGACATCTCGAGCACCCTCACCGAGACGGCAGATCGATTCGATGCTCTCGCCAACGCTCTGACCAAGGCCATGGATACGGGCGACCTCAGTGAGCTCACCGAGGTGATCGGCGCGGACCCACAGGCGCTGGCCACCCATCTTGCCGAGCCCGTGTCCCTGAAACGAGTGCCGGTCTACTCGGTCGTCAGTTTCGGCGCAGCGATGACGCCGTTGTACACCGTGCTCGCCCTCTGGGTGGGAGCGCTCCTGATCTCGGTGTCGATTCGCGTCGATCCGCCGCAGGGCGCTGCCTCCGATCTCCCTGTCCTCACGCCGACGCAGACGTACCTCGGCAGGTTCGGCATCTTCGCGCTCGTCGGTTTCCTGCAGAGCTCGCTGGTGTGTCTGGGCAGCGTGCTGTTCACGCAGGTGCAGCCGGAGCATCCGTTCCTGCTCATCCTCACCGGCTGGGTGATGTCGCTCGTGTTCACGCTGATCGTCTACACGTTCGTCGTGACCTTCGGGAACGCCGGCAAGGCGTTGGCCGTGTTGATGCTCGTCGTGCAGATCTCCACCTCCGGTGGTGCGTACCCGCTGCAGGTGCTTCCGCAATGGTTCCAGAACATCAGTCCGTTCCTGCCTGCCACACATGCGGTGAACGCGATGCGCTCCGCCATCGCCGGCATCTATCAGAACGACTTCTGGGTGTCGCTGGGGTTGCTCGCCGCGTTCGCACTGCCCGCCCTGCTGCTCGGCCTGGTGCTGCGACTCCCGCTCATCGGCTTCAATCAGAAGCTCCTGCGCGCCCTGGCGTCCACGAAGCTCATGTGACGTGCAGATCGTGATCGATGTGGTCGTGCCCGCAGACCCGGTTCCACCCTCGCAGTCTTCCTGCACAGGACGCCACCGCCCGGAACTGGTGCCGAATCGCGACATCCC
>NZ_JAJUFV010000157.1 GCF_029263575.1 Microbacterium sp.
CGCGACCTGCTCCTCAGCGGCGGCTGCACTACCTCCGGCTGGCCGGACCTGTCCGGCGTTGAGCGCATCGATCAGGCGGCTCGCGTCACGCTTGCCGAGCGTGTTGCGGTCAGCGCTGAAGTGCTGCGAGATGTACGCGTCGATGTCGGTCGGCTGCAGTCCCAGCTCGCGGGACTTGCCGTTGATCAGTCCCCACTGCGCGCCGGATGCGAGCGGGTAGCCGCCCGGTCCCGGCTGCTGCTGCTGCTGCTGCTGCTGAGGACGCTGCTGATAGCTCTGTTGCGGCTGGTTCGACGTCTGCTGGCTACCCCGGAACGGGATCGGCTGATTCCCGCCAGCATTCCCCACGGGGCTATCGGAAAGCGCGCCGAGGTTATCGCCGGATGCGTCGTCATATTCGAGACTGAACTGTGTCCCGTATCCGAGAGAGGCGAGCGCGCGCCCGATCGCTTTTGTCTCCGCTTTCTCGATATAGGCATCGAACTCTTGGGCGGTGCAGCTGCCAACGCCGCTGCCGGTGCCGTAGTGCGTGCCGCTGTCATCGAGTGCGATCACGGTCGCTTGGATGATCGCGCGCTCGGCGCTCACGTGATGGATCGACGTTTCAATCTTGCCAGCTGGGAACTCCGCGCGGAACCACGCCAGCCGGTGCTTCACTTCGAGGTACCACTGATTCTTTACTTTTGTCATGTGTGGTCGCGGGTCGTAGCTGCGCGAGGTGCGCACCGCGACTTCATTGGATTCGGGAATGGTGTGGGTCTGCGGGGTCTGCTCAACCGACATGGTTACTGTGTCTCCTTTACTCGTAGACGATCCAGCTCCGAACCTTCGGGCTGGCATTCGGGTTGATGCATAGCTCTGCATCGACGATGCGGTAACCGCTGTTGACTAGGTGCTCCTTGCGCATCCGATGTTCTACGTGCGCGAGTGACGCGTCATCGGAGAAGTTGATCAGTAAACCGGGTTTCTCGGATTCCTCCTTTCGTAAAGATCGTGTCTCGCGTGGTCCCACTACTTCAAAAAGAGGAGCATCATCCTCTCGCGGTCGCATCTGAAATGCTTGCATGCATCATCCCTTCACAGAATCCGAAGCGCGATCGATGCGTGATCGCTACTCCATAATACACCAATCGTAGCTAGCTGTCTACGATCCTGCATTCTGAGCAAACCCCGCTGTGAGACAGCGAAAGGTGCACATAACCTTCCACATTCCCGGGTCAAAATATACCACCTCCATGCGGCTTCGCAAGGTATACATTTGGGTCACTACGTGGTACGATACGGATAGTATCCACGTGGATACTTATGTTACGTCGCCCTCGCAGGGAAAGGGAGTATCACCGAATGACCCACAAGAAAATGACGCCCTTCCAGCGCTGGCTGTCGGCTGAACTGGACTCGCGCGACTGGTCGCACGCAAAGCTCGGCCGCGAGATCGATGTGTTCAAGGGCACGGTCGGACGCTGGCTCATGCCGCCGGATCACCCGATGCATCGACAGCCGAGCTACGAGAGCTGCCGCCGCCTCGCTGATCTGTTCGGCGTGGACCTGCACTTCATTCTCGAAGCGGCAGGGATTGACAACTTCGAGCGTGACCGCAACCTCACCGATCTACAGCGCGACACGATCGCGCTCGTGAAGCTCTTGCCGGACAGCGCACTCGCGCCGCTGTACCCGATGATCCGCGCGCTGCTCGATGAGCGCGTACAGGCGACGATCGAGCGCACCGCTCAGGCACAGGCGCGTGCTCGCGGCGATCTCGACGCGAAGAAAGCCGACGACGAAAGCGAAGCGGCTGACACAGCAGACAGTCTGGACAAGGTGAAGGTGAGCTAATGGCAAAGCGCGGTCAGAATACTGGTTCGATCTCGTCGCGACCGCGCAAGGATGGACGATGGGAAGCGCGGCTCACCCTGCCCGATGGTCGCCGCAAGAGCTTCTACGGCAAAACATGGAAAGAGGCCGAACAGAAACTCCAGCGCGCTCGCGCTGAGCTAGAACGCGGCGCGCTCCCGGCACAGGGCCGCATGACGGTCGATCAGCTCTGGGACGAGTACGTGCGCACGAACCCAAAGGGGTTGCGCAAGACGACGCTGTTTCCGCGCTCGTACAGCTGGGCGCGGCACGTGTCGCCGGTCATCGGGAACGTGAAGCTCGCGAAGCTGACGCCGATGCATATCCAGCGCGTCGTCACGACAGCGCGCAAGAACGGACTGAACACGCACACGGTGTTCAGTGTGTACTCGAACCTGAAAGCGGTCTTGGAGCAAGCGGTGCGGTGGCAGCTGATACCGTCGAACCCGGCGCGCTCGGTTGACGTGCCGAAGGGCAAGCCGCGCGAGCTGCCGCTACGCACGTCCGAAGAGGTCGAGCGCTTCCTTGCCGCGATCCCCCGGAATCCATATCGAGCTGCGTTCATGCTCGCGGTCGGGCTGGGCTTGCGCTCGGGCGAGGTGCGCGGTCTGCGCTGGTCGGACATCGACTTCGATCGCGGCACGATCTCAGTGATGCAGACGGCATCGGTCCTCGGTGGCGAGATCGTCTACGGCGAGGGCAAGACGGATAGCGCGCGCCGGGTGCTACCGATGCCGGACTTCATTCGCGACGTGCTGCGCGAGCAGCGAGTACGCGCCAACGAGCAGCGATTGCGTGCCTTCACGTGGGAAGATCACGATCTCGTGTTTCCCGGTCGTCACGGTCGCCCACTGAGCACCAACACGCTGCTGATGCAGCTCGATGCGATCTGCGAGGATGCTGGCGTGCCCCGGCTGACCTTCCACCATCTGCGGCATCTCTGTGCGACACTTCTCCTCAAACAGGGCGTGTCCCCGCGAATCGCGCAGCGCATTCTCGGGCACGCGTCGTCACGTGTCACCCTAGAGGTGTACCAGCACGTGACCGAAGAGCTGTTAGAGGGCACGATGCAGGACGTGGACGATGCACTCGGCAAGCTACTACGAGTAGCTGAGTAGCTGTCATTTACTGGCGAATCGGCGCCGGTTGGCTT
Source organism: Microbacterium sp. (assembly GCF_029263575.1). Taxonomy (GTDB): domain Bacteria; phylum Actinomycetota; class Actinomycetes; order Actinomycetales; family Microbacteriaceae; genus Microbacterium. The sequence goes on from NZ_JAJUFV010000157.1 coordinate 3,008, forward strand.
CAAAAGTGTCGTCAACCGGCCCACGTCCTGCATCGGATCGTTGAGAAATACGCGGAATGGCGGGAGTTTTCAATGGCGGAATCTCAGAACCTCAGTGCTGATGCACAACACTCAACAGCTGATTCGCAGCACATCGGCTCCCCTCTGGTCGCTCTCAGTAGCCCCTAGTCAACGCTCCGACAGCTCCCTTTCCCTACTGTCATTGTGATTCTCGCTCGCGAGTCGCCGGGTGTCGTCAGCACTCGATTGCGGTCGGTTGGCGTCATGTGTCGTCGCGTCGTCGTCAAGGTCGTCGTCAGGCGTCAGGCAGCAGTGAGATTGACCCCACAACGATTCGTAGCTCTCAGGACACAGAAACGGGCCGTAGCAGCGCGCTACGGCCCCTCCCCTTATCTGTACTTGCCTTGCGATCGATCCGCGCTCTGCGCGCCGTCTAGCGCCTTCTGTGCAGATCAGCGTGCGCGCACGTCGCGAAGTGCGAGATGTATGTCGGCATGCCCTCGTCGAACAGTGGCGCGTATGCGCGCATCGTGTCGCGCTCGACCACGAACCGGCCCGACCCGTTCGGCTCGACTGGCTCCGGGTTCATCGGGATGCTGCTCCCGTTCTCGGTGAACGCCCAGACGATCGGCTCGCCGCAGCTCTTGCAGCGAGCCTCACGCATCCGGCTCTTGTCCCTGATCGTTATGCGCCGCTCAGCCACCGTTCGACCTCCGCACGTTTCAGGTAGATGCGTCGCCCGTTGCGCAGCACGCAACGCTCGGGCAGCCACCCGGTTTTGATCCACTTGTACACGGCTTTCGTGCCGACCCCGAAGTGATTGGCAAGCTCCTCAACCTGCATCACGAGTGCTTCCTGCACGAGATCGCTCCTTTCTACGAGCATCGATGCATCGAGTACGTCGGGGTGGTCGGTTCTTCCATCGGTCGCAGCAGTCGCGCGCGCTCGTCACCGATCAGGACATAGATGCCGTTCGGGTCGGCTGCGCGATCGAGCTGCACCAGCTCCGCGCCGACACCGACCGTGCGTACCGGCGTGCCGCAGCGCTCGCATCGAGCGTCCACCGGCAATGTCGCGCGCTGCTGCTCGCGCGCATCGACCTCGGTCATGAGCTGCGCGAGCATCGACGCGAAGCGCTTGCCCGGTGCGAGTCGCATCCAGTTCTCCGGCCCGATCTGGATCGTCAGCTCGTCGGTGCTGGGCCGGTACACCATCGCCTCGTGCTCGATGTCGCCGGGTTGCCGGGAAGGTGGTGCCTCCCCGACGACCGACACGACGTTCGCATTCAATCCTCTAGCTCGCATCCCACGCCTCCGCTGCTGCTCTCATCCATTCCTCTCTCGTCACGCTGCCCTCATAGGTGCGCTGCAGATCGCGTAACGCGCCTGTGAGCGAGGGCAACGCGTCAGGCGACTCAGTACCCACGTCAGCGAATAACGCGTCATCCAGCGCCGCTGCAGCAGCTTCCAGCCCGGTGCGCGTGATGTCCGACACATCGTCGCCGGTCAGCTTGCCGCTCTCGGTGAAGCGCTCGACCGCATCATGGACACGTGCATCGGGCAAGCTCGCGACGCGCTCAGCGACACCGAGCGCGATCTTGCCGCTCTTGACGCCCTGCATGATCTCGTCAGGCAAGCGCGTCAGCTTCAAACGCTTGCGGATCGTCCCGACGCGCAGTCCGGTCGCGGTCGCGATGTCCGACTCGGTGTAGCCGCGCTCGTGCAGCGCCATGATCGCTTCGAGGTCGGTCAGCGGGTTCGCTGATCGAATCGTGTTCGCGGTCACGGTCATCGTGTGCGCCACGAGCGAATCGACCGTGTAGACGATCGCGCTGATATGCTGCCAGCCGAGCGCGCGAGCTGCCGCGACGCGTCGCCGTCCGTCCACGATCTCGTAGCGCGCGCCCCGCTCCGGCGCGTTCAGGATCACCGGCTGCAAGAGTCCATGTCCCTCCATGCTCGCGCGCAGCGCGGCGGGTGCCGTGTAGGGCGTTTCTTCGATCAGGTGCATGCCGATCAGCACCGACTCGGGTTCTTCAATGACCTCGGGAAACAGCTCCGAGAGATCGACCTGCACAACGTCGCTCATGTCGTGTCTCCTTACTAAAGGAAGGTGATACCCCGGCGAAGTTACCGGGGTATCGATCGAAGCTAGCTGGCTACCTAAAAAGGAGCCAGTCCAGCGTCCATTCGCTCATTCATGCGATCGAAGCGCTGCGCGTCAGCTTCTTCCTGCATCGCTTGCCACGCCTGATAGGACGCGCGTGCATCGTACTCGCTGCGATCCACTGCCTCGACCTCGGCGAACATCGCGTCCAGCTCCTCAGCCGTCAGCTCGATGTCGTCAGCTACGATCCAATCCTGTGGCTTCATGTCGTGTCTCCTTTCGTGTAACGAACTTCATCACTGAGTCCATTGTACACCATCGGTAGCTAGATGTCTACCGATTCAAGCCGCCGCTTCTCCTGCTCGATCTGCATATCGGCGATGCCACTGACTTGCCCGAGTAGTACCGTCAGCTCGTCCGGCGTCAGCTGCCCCTTGACGGATATCGTCTTGTCGGTGTTGATGCCCTTGCTGTTCTTGGTCACGTTCACGCGGCAGTACAGCTCGGGTAGCTCGTTCGTGCATCTCTCGCTCTGCTCGCTCATTGTCCATGTCCTCCTTCGCTGCCATGACCAGCAGCCATGTCTCGTCCGGCGTTAGATCGATCGTTTCCGTGAGCAGCGCGATCGTGCCGAGATTCGGGCGCGCGTCGCCGCGCTCATAGATGTACCAGCGCGTTTGATAGCCCCAGACGTATTCGCCCAGCTCGCTCGCGCTCATGCCGCGACGCTCGCGAATGTCCTCCATCACGATGCCAACCATCGTCGTCGGCTCGAACTTTTCCCGCGCCATATCTATTCGTCCTCCAGCTCGACATCGATGCCGCTCTCACGCGCGCGGCGGAGACTCTCCTGCACGCCCTCCGGGTCGTCGGGATCATCGATCACCGTGAGCTGTGCGATCGGGACGCTCATGAAGATCGCTGGCGCGTAGTCGAGATACACGCCCTCGGGCCGGTAGCGCGCCCGGTACGTCGTGTCGCCGATCGTTCGCTCAACCGTGCGGAACGGGACGGCAGGATCGAGCACGACATCGCCGCCCTGCACGTCGTCCCAGAAAAGACTCTGGCACATGTCCTGTTGGATCACGTTCGTATGATGCGGGATATCCTTCGGGCAGCTCGCACGTATCGCAACCACATTGCGGTGGCCGTCACGCGCGCGCTCCATCGCCTCCCGCTTCAGCGCGTCGCGCAGCTCTGCGCTGTTGTTCATGTGCGCGCGCGGGTGCACCATGAGCAGTCGCGAACGGCTCGTCAGCTTCCCGAAGTCGAGATTGCGCGGCAGTCGCCGGGAGATGCCGTGCCGTCGCGCTTCGGCAATGAAGTCAGCCACGTTCGGATAGTGCTCGCGGCCGATCCAGTCGATC
>NZ_JAJUFV010000158.1 GCF_029263575.1 Microbacterium sp.
AACGTCGTCCCGATCAACGTCGCGTTCAGCGGGTTCGCGAACGCGACGATCGTGATGCTCGCCGCGTTCATGGCGGTGATCGCCGCCTTGCAGAAGACGGACCTCGTCACAGGCTTCAAGCAGATGATCTCGCGGATGGCGACGAAGGGCGGGTTCAAGGCGTATGTCCTGATCATCGTCTTCGTGATGCTCGGATGCAGCATCTTCGGCACCGGGTCCACGGCCTACTACGTGCTCGTGATCGGGCTGCTGTCCACGCTGGCGTACAACAAGAAGCTTCCGCCGTCGAAGCTGCTCATGCCCGCCGGGTTCGCCTCGAACCACCCGATGCTCCCGTTCAACGTCGCGCTGCAGTACGGCATCGTGGTCGCGGTGCTCGAAGCGGCCGGCGTCGATGAGCGCGTCGATCTCGTCAAGTTCTCGATCGTCAACCTGATCCTGAGCCTCGGCTTCCTGATCTGGTGCCTCATCGCCTACCGCAGCCTGCCGGATCACCCGATCGACGACGAGCCGGAAGCGGACGGCGCAGGAGGCGCGTCGTCGGGCGACGGCGCGAGCCGAGGCGGAGCGGCGAGTGCCGCGAGTGCAGCGACCGCGACGGCGGTCGCCTCGGCCCCGGCCCTGACCAAGCGTCAGCAGACGGCCACCTATGCCAGCTTCGCCATCGCCGTCTTCGGCATGATCGCGTACAGCTACATCGGCGACGCGGGCTGCGCCATCACGGGGCTCTCGGTCGTGGTGCTGCTCGCGATGAAGGTCCTGAACTTCACAGAGATCCGCGACGCGATCAGCCAGCCGATCATCCTCATGTCCGCGGGTGTGATCGGCGTGGCCGCAGCGCTCGGCGAGACCGGCCTGACTCACCTCGTCGGTGAGACCGTCGCGGGATTCCTCGGCGGGAATGTGAGCCCGTTCCTGCTCGTCTTCGCGTTCTGCATCCTGACGAGCCTGCTCGCCACGCTCACGGGTTCGACGATCGGCACGGTCTACGTCTTCGCCCCGCTCGCGATCGCGACGTGCGTCGGCCTCGGACTCGATCCGACCGCCGCCGCGGTCGCCATCGTGATCTCGGGATGGAACGGTCACTTCCTGCCGATCGACGGCCTCCCGGCGATGATCATGGGCGTGGGCAAGTACTCGCTCTGGCAGTTCTGGAAGTTCACGATTCCCATGTACTTCATCCGCCTGCTCGCGCTGTCGGCGGGAGCGCTTCTGCTCTTCCCGATGTGACCGGGCTCGAGAGCCCGGTCGAAGAATACTGAATGGACGTCGCCATGAAGAACACGTATGAACTCGCCCACGTCGGCATCAACAACGAGGATGCTGCGGCCGCGGCGGAACTGAGCCGCCTTCTCTGCTTCATGTTCAATCTCGAAGGCAGGAGCGGCGAGAAGTCGGAGTTCGCCGGATCCGCTTTCGAATGCGTGCGCTCTCAGTACCTCGGCACGCACGGCCACGTCGGGATGGCGACCGATGACCTCGGATCCGCAGTCGACGAACTGGCGGAAAAGGGCTTCACCTTCCGAGACGAAACGGCCGCATATCGCGAGGACGGGCGGCTGAAGAACATCTACCTCGACGGTGAGTTCGGCGGCTTCGCGATCCACGTCATGCAGAAGTAGTCTGCGCGACACGCTCAATCGCCCGCCCCGCCCGGTGCGGCGCGTCATCGACAAGGAGAACTCTCTTGGCCCCCACGATCCACGGCAGCATCCACGCGCTCGTCACGCCGTTCCACGACGACGAAACGCTTAACCTCGACCAGATGCGCAGGCACACGGAGCGCGCTGTGCAGTCCGGCGCGCACGGTGTGTTCTGTCTGGGCACCAACGGCGAGTTCTTCCAGCAGAGCGCTGACGAGCGCATCGCGGTGCTTGAGTCGGTCGTCGAAGCCGCCGCGGGGCGCGTGCCCGTGTACGGCGGGGCGGGGGCGGTCGGAACCGCAGAGACCGTGCGCATCGCGCGGCGAATGGAGGCGGGTGGCGCCGACGTGCTGTCCGTCATCGCGCCGTACTTCGCCGCCGCATCGCAGGAAGAGCTGTTCCGGCACTTCGCGACCGTCGCCGAGTCTGTCGATGTCCCGGTGCTCCTGTACAACATCCCGGCGCGCACGGGCAACAGCATCGCTCCGAGCACCGTCGCGCGGCTTGCGGAGATCGAGAACATCGTCGGGGTGAAGGACTCGTCCGGCAACTTCGACGCGATCCTCCAGTACATCGAGCTGACCGATCCCGAATCCTTCGCCGTGCTCGCGGGTACCGACTCCCTGATCCTGCCGACGCTGCAGGCAGGCGGAGCCGGCGGGATCACTGCTGTGGCGAACGTCTATCCGCGCACCATGGTGGAGATCTACGAACGATGGGCGGCCGGTGACCTCGACGGCGCGCGTGCGGCGCAGGCCTCGATCCGCAGCCTGCGCAACCTGTTCCCTCTCGGCAACCCGAACACGATCGTGAAGGCGGCCACGAACGCCGCGGGCGAGAATGTGGGACCCTGCCGGGCGCCGTTCAACCTGCTCAGCGACGATGTGCTCGCGCGCATCGCGGAGACGGTGCGCGCTGACCAGGCGGCGGGACTCGCCTGACGCGTTCGCACGTGGGCCCCGGCGAGGAAAGCGTGCTTCCTCGCCGGGGCCCACGTGCGTCATCGTCAGCGGTTGTACGGCGGCATGCTCCCCTTGAGGGGAGCGGAGATCGCGTCACATGCGTCGAGCAGATCCGCGGGAAGCGGCCCCTTCGCGAGCGCGGCGATGTTCGCGCGCAGGTGCTCGACGCGGTTCGCTCCGATGAGCACTGACGATACGCCCTCCTGCGCGATCAGCCACCGCAGCGACAGCTCGTACATTGGCAGGTCCGAGTCGTCGGCGACCCGGGCGAGGCCTGTCGTCGCCGTGAGCAGTTCGTCTGTCCAGTAGCGCTTCTTGTACATCTCCGCGAGGCTCGACTCGTGGAATCGTGCCGGCGCGGCCCCGTCGCGAGGCGGGCGGCTGAGCAGTCCGCCGGCAAGGGGGTTGTAGCACATCGTCAGCAGCTCGTGATGACCGGCGAACTCGATCCACTCGTCTTCGATTCGCCGTGCGAGCAGGTTGTACACGTTCTGCCCGACGACGGGGCCGGAGATCCCGAGGTCTTCTGCGGCGCGGATCGCGTCGAGCGCCTGCCACGCGGCATAGTTGGACACCCCGAACGCGAGGATCTTGCCCTCCTCGCGGAGCTCCGCGACCGTTTCGAGCGTCTCGCGGATCGGCGTCTCGCGATCGGGCTGATGCAGGTAGAAGAGGTCGATGCGATCGACGTCGAGTCTCCGCAGCGACCCCTCCACGCTCGCACGCAGACCTTCGCGAGAAAGCGGTGCGTGCGCACCGGCGTCGGGGTGGGGCATGCCAGCCTTCGTCGAGAGCACGATCTCATCTCGGTGTCGCTTGACCCACGGGGCTATGAGCGCCTCGGTGGTTCCGCGTGCGTATCCGTTCGCGCAGTCAATGCCGGTGATGCCTGCCGCGATGGCCTCCTCGAAGAGGCGCTCCGACGTCGCAGCGTCGGTCGTGTCGCCCATGTTCATCGTTCCGAGGACCGCTGTCGAGAGCGGTACGGGAACTCCGGGGATGCTGACCGCAGAGACGGCCTTGTCGTCGCTCATGTACGAACCTCCTTGTTGTCTCATGAATCATCGCAAGAACTGCGCACTTCGCGCAATTCTGAGCGCGAAACGCGCGAACCCTGTGTTAGCCTTGTGGCGCATCACGCCAGTTCACTCATCGGAGAGGCCGTGCCGACAACCGCATCCACGCCGACACTTGTCATCGCGGACGATCTCTCCGGAGCAGCGGAGGCTGCCGCCGTCATCGGCGCAGGGACCCGCGTCGTGCTGCACGGCGTCGGCGATACGACGAAGCTCGCCGGTACGCGCGTGATCGACTTGGACACGCGTGCGCAATCGGCTGAGGTCATCCGCAACCGAAACGGCGAGGTGCTCGACACCGTTGACGCCCATTCCCCGGTCGTGAAGAAGATCGATTCGCTGTTGCGCGGCGATCTGGCCACCGAGATCTCGGCGCTCGTCGAGCGGGGACGCTTCGTCGTGCTGTCGCCGGCGCTGCCGAGCCTCGCGCGCACGACGGTGCACGGCGTCGTCAGGGAACGCGACGTACCGCTTGACGCCACCGACCTCTGGAGCGCAGAGGGCCGCCCTGCACCCGCAAGCGTCGCCGATGCGCTTCCGGGGTTGCGCGTCACGAGCATCGACCTCGCGTCAGTGCGTCGTGACGGCCTGGCCGCGGAACTCGCACAGACGCGCGACGCGGGTGCCGAGGTCGCGGTCTGCGACGCCGAGACAGGCGACGACCTCGCACAGATCGCTGGCGCGGCGCTGGGTATCGAGGGCGTCGCGCTCGCCGGCGCCAGCGCGCTGGTCAAAGCGGTGCAGACGGTGACGCCCCAGCCCGGGGCGTCGCCGGTCGCCGCTGCGGGTTCGCAACCGCCGGAGACATGCCTGACCGTTGTCGGCTCGGCGTCGGCCCGGGCGCGAGAGCAGGCCGCACGCCTGGCGTCCGCGACAGGCGCGCGGATCCTCGAACTGTCTGTCCGCGACGTCGCCGGGGCAGACGGCGACCAGGTGCTCGCCCGCGCGGGTGAACTCGCCGCCGCGTTGCGTGAACGCGATGTCGTCATCGTGATGGAGCCGCTGCGACCGGCCGCGCAGATCGACGGCCGGGAACTGACCGCAGGACTGGCGCGGCTCGTGCAGGCGGCAGTCGAGCACGGGCACGATGCCCGCGAGCCGGGGCTGATCCTGACGGGCGGCGAAACAGCGCGCGCGGTGCTCGAGGCGATCGGCATCGACGAGATCGAAGTCATCGGCGCGCCCGAGACCGGAGCAGTCGTGAGCAGGGCGGCGAATGGCCGGCTCATCGGCACCCGGCCCGGCAGCTTCGGCGGCCCAGACTCACTGCTTCGGCTGAGGCAGTTTCTTCAGTCCCCACTTTCCGAGATACAAGGAGCCATCATGACACCGCAGTCCAATGCCGTGCCCGTCGTCGCAGTCACAATGGGGGACGGTGCGGGCGTCGGCCCCGAAGTCACTGTCGCCGCTGTTTTGGACGAGACGATTCTGCAGCAGTGCATCCCTGTCGTCATCGGAGACGCCGACCGCCTGCGCCAGGCAGCTGAGATCCTCGGACTGTCGCCGCAGATCCGAGTGGTGAGCGACGCATCGGAGGCGACCAACGAGCCGGGGCAGATCTCCGTCATCGACCTTGGCCTTCTGTCGTCGGACCTGCCGTGGGGTCAGCTGTCTGCCGTCGCCGGAGACGCCGCGTATCAGTACATCAAGGTCGCCGCCGACCTCGCGCTCGCGGGCAAGGTGCAGGCGATCTGCACCGCGCCGCTGAACAAGGAGGCGCTGCACATGGGTGGGCACAAGTATCCCGGTCACACGGAGATGCTCGCTGACCTCACGAACACCGACGAGGTGTCGATGATGCTGTCTTCTCCGAAGCTGCGGGTGATCCACGTCACGACGCACATCGGTCTGATCGACGCGATCGCGAAGATCGAGCCCGGTCTGGTCGAGCGCACGGTGCGCCGCGGGTGGGAAGCGCTGCGTCGCGCGGGTATCGCGTCGCCGCGGATCGGTGTCTGCGCGATCAACCCTCACGCGGGCGAAGGCGGGCTGTTCGGGTACGGCGAGGAAGAGGCGAAGATCATCCCCGCGCTCGAGACGCTGCGCGCGGACGGCATCCAGGCCGACGGACCGCTTCCCGCGGACACCGCCTTCTACCTCGGCGGACGCGGCGACTACGACCTCATCGTCGCGATGTACCACGACCAGGGGCACGGCCCGGTCAAGGTGCTCGGCATCGAGGAGGGCGTGAACATCACGGTCGGGCTGCCCGTGATCCGCACCTCAGTCGACCACGGGACCGCGTTCGACATCGCCGGCAAGGGGATCGTCAAGACGGCCAGCATGGTCGAGGCCATGCGCCAGGCCGTCGAGCTCGCGAGTGTTCGCACGGAGCCCCAGCGCGCATAGCGTCATGTCGCGGGTCGTAGCCAGTCTCGGCTGCGACCCCCGTGCGCGTTTTGGTACGGGCGAGGGGAGACCACGGCGTGAGGAGCGCTGCGGTCTGGAGGGGGCGTGGCGGTCCGCAAGTCTCCGCCAAGTCCACAAGTCTCCGTCGGGTCGTCAAGTCTCTGCCAAGTCCAACGTGAGTCACGGTGGACTCGGCGGAGACTTGCGGAGACGGAGGAGACTTGTGGAATTGTGCCGGGTGGAACAGCTCCGGCACACCTCGGGCGGGCAGGAACCTGCGGACTCGGCGGAGACTTGTGGAGTTGCAGGCCCGGCCCAGACCCACCCCCGCCCCAGGCGCAACCTCTATCCCAGCCGAACCACTCAGGACCCGCCGGCGAAGCCCCGGGCGATTGCGGCGGCGGCGGCGAGCCACGCCCGCTGCGTCTGGGGGCGCAGGGCG
>NZ_JAJUFV010000159.1 GCF_029263575.1 Microbacterium sp.
GCACGACACGGAAGAAGACGCTTTCCGCGCTCAGATCGACAGCCTGGGTGCTCAGACGACATTGCTCGTCGACACCTACGACATCCGACAGGGCATCGAGACCGCCGTGCGGGTCGCCGGCACCGGCCTCGGCGGCATCCGGCTCGATTCCGGCGACCTGCCCACCGTCGCTGCCGCGGCGCGGGCGCAGCTCGATGCGCTCGGCGCGACCAAGACGAGCATCACCGTGACCAGCGACCTCGACGAGTACGCCATCGCCGCCCTGGCGGCATCCCCCGTCGACTCCTACGGTGTCGGCACCTCAGTCGTCACCGGCTCCGGGCATCCGACAGCCGGAATGGTCTACAAACTCGTCGCCAGGCAGGACCCAGCGGGCTCCTGGGTCGCCGTCGCCAAGAGCTCGGGCGATAAGCAGTCGCGCGGCGGGCGCAAAGCGGCATTTCGCACCCTGCACAACGGCATCGCGACCGCCGAGACCGTCATTGTCTCCGATGGGTTCGAAGACCTCAGTACGCCGGCGGAGCACCCCGACGCCCGCTCGCTCCAGGTCACGCTCGTCGACGGTGGCGAAGCCGACACCGGCTACGAGGGAGCGGAGGGCACGGCATCCGCTCGAAACCATCACCTGCGTGTGCGTAAAGAGCTTCCGCTGCGCGCGCTGGCGCTGAGCCGGTCAGATCCGGCGATTCCGACGATCTTCACCGATGCCGGTCAACCGACCATCGACTCGTAGATCTCTTTGCAGGTCGGGCAGATCGGAAACTTCTGCGGGTCGCGACCCGGGGTCCACTTCTTGCCGCAGAGTGCGCGCACCGGTCGCCCGGAGATCGCGGACTCGAGGATCTTGTCTTTTTTGACGTAGTGCGAGAAGCGCTCGTGGTCGCCTGGCTCAAGGTCCTCTTCATTGAGAAGTTCTTCCAGTTCACGATCGAGCGTGGTCACACCGCCCTGATCGGGGCTGTCCAGCGGAGTACTCATAGCCGTGAGTCTAATCGCCTGCGAGGCCCTGCGGGGCGCTCGATGCGGACATCAGACCGTCTCGACGAACTCCATGAGCCGCTCTCCGCCGCGATCGAAGATGCGCCCGCCGATCACGGCGGCGACCACCAGGACCACGATTCCGGAGCCGAGCCCGACCCAGAAGGTGGCGACGTTGTAACCGCCGTCAGCGATCACGGTCATGATGAACAGATACAGCGTCGGGATACTGACCGCCACCGAGCCCAGCAACGCGGCCGCCGGCCCGAACGTGCCGCGCGATGCTGACCGCTGCGGCTGCTGGAACGGACTGTCTCCCGGCCGTGAGACGGCGTAGGGCGACACCACCGACGAGATGCTCGACAGGCCGAGCCCGGAGAGGAACAGACTCACGGTGAGACCGATCATCGGCAGCAGCAGATACCAGCTCTCGATCAGCGCGAGAGTCAGCGGGATCGAGATCGCCAGCACCGGAACCGCGACCAGGGCCGCGGGCACCATGCGCCCGAAGCGATCAGAAAGCCCCCGCACGCCGCTGGCGACATGTGTCCAGAAAGCCGTCGAGTCGTAGGCGACATCGTTGTGCGGCAGCCAGCCGAAGAACAGCGCCATCACCGGAACCGGAACGAGGGCCGCCAGATACAGCGGCACACCGGCCACGAGAAGCGGGAAGACCGTGAGCACACCGGCGATCGGCACGATGACGAAGTTCACGATGTAGCGACGGTCGCGCAGCCAGTACACGAGGCTGCGTGCGGCGATCGCACCGAACGCATTCGCGGGAAGCAGAGCGAACCAGCCGAGGCCGCTGCGCTCACGCGAAGCCGCCGGACGCTCGATGCTCGTCAACAGTCGTTGCACGAGCCATGACCACAGCAGCCACAGCCCCACCACGGTGACGACCACGACGACCGCGATGAGCCAGACGCCTTGCGCGCCCTGCGCACCCGCCGGAGACAGCGCGGATGCTGCGCCGAACGGTGTGAAGCCGGCGATGGCCGCGATCGTCTCGACGACGGCCGGCACCTGCCCGTTCCAGTTGAGTGAGGCGAAGAACACGGCGACCGGGAAGGCGACCACGATCAAGGCGAGCACGAACAACGAGGTCAGCTCGCGCGAGCGACGCTCCGGCAGCAGCAGAGCGCTGACGGCCATTCCCACGCGGGCGACAAGAGCGCACACGACCAGCCGCACCAGGCCCGCCACAACGGCGACGGGCCACGGAGCGCCCATCTGCGCCGTCACAATCGTCGAACTGACCACGACAGCGAGCAGCGCGAGCGAGGGAACGCTCACCAGCGAGGCGAGCGCGAGAATCCACGGCATCTGCCGCACGTCGACCCCGAAGACACCGAAGCGGCGCGGGTCGAGCTGATCCGTGGTTCCCGTGAGGATCGGTCCCAGCAGGAAACCGAGAAAGATCGCTGCGCCAGAGAGCACGAGCACGGTCTGCGCCACCGCGGGCGGCCCATCGGCAAGACTCAGGATCGCCGCGCAGATGGCTGTCGTGGCGGCCGCGAGCACGAAGAATCCGATAACGGCGCGAACCGGACGTTCGCCGCGCAGCGCGCCGAACAGGAGTGCGAGCCTCAGTCGGAGAACGTGTGCAACCACTCCAGCCCCTCCACCTCGCCGACGCCACCGGAGAGTTCGACGAAACGCGCTTCCAGGGTCTGGCCGGCGCGCACCTCGTCGATCGTTCCCTCCGCCAGCACGTCACCGTCGACGATGATCGCCACCCGCGAGCAGACGCGCTCGACCAGGTCCATGCCGTGGCTGGAGAGGATGACCGTGCCGCCATGGGCGACGTAGGCGCGAAGAATGTCGAGGATCACCGCGGACGACACCGGGTCGACGGCCTCAAAGGGCTCGTCGAGCACGAGCACACGCGGCGAGTGGATCATGGCCCCGGCAAGCATGATCTTCTTCGTCATACCGGCCGAGTAGTCGGACACGACGCGGTTGAGCGCGTCGCCGAGGTCGAATGCACGAGCCAGATCGGCCGTGCGCTTCTCGATCACGTCGGCGGCGAGACCGCGCAGCAGACCGTAATAATGCAGCAGCTGCCGTCCGGTCAGACGGTCGAAGGTGCGAAGCCGGTCGGGCAGCACTCCCATGACGCGCTTGGCAGCCAGCGGATCAGTCGCCTGATCGATGCCGCAGATCACGACCTGCCCGGCGCTTGCGCGCAGCAGCCCGGCGAGAATCGACAGCGTCGTGGTCTTACCGGCACCGTTGGGGCCCACGATGCCGTAGAAGGAACCTGCGCGAACGGTCAGGTCGATCTCGTTGACGGCACGGTGGTCGCCGAAGTTCTTGACAAGCCCACGGATCACGATCGCATCGGATATGGATCCGTCGGCTTCCGGTGTGCTGACGGCAGGGGTCTCGACGGCCGCCGCTATGTCGGTGGCGGCGGGAAGGTCAGCCTCGATCGGCTCTGGCTCGACAGCCGACTCAGCCTCGACAACCGGCTCGGCCTCGACAGTCGCCTCCGGCTCGACAATCGGCTCAGCCTCGCCAACCGGCTCTGGCTCGACTGTCGGTTCAGCCTCGACAATCGGTTCAGCCGTGATCGGCTCAGTTTCAAGCGGCGCGGCCTCGCCGAGTGCGGCCTCGACCGGCTCAGCGGTCGCGGCATCCGGCGTGGTGGAATCGAACAGCGCGGCCAGCGATTCTTCCGGTGAGGTCGGCTCAGAGACGGCATCGGCGACCGGGGCGGCCTGCTCGGCTCTCGTCTGAGGCTTGGCCTTCGGCGTCGCAGGCTTCTTCTGCGGCGTCGCAGCCTTCTTCGCCGGAGTGGTCTTCTTCGGCAGCGTCGCCTTCTTCGTCTCTGCCTTGGCTGCGGCTGCTTTCGTCGCAGCGGCCTTGGCGGCCGCGGTCTTCGCCGACGTCGTCTTCGCCGCGGCCGACTTGGTCGCGGTCTTCTTCGCTGCTGTCCGCGCGGCGGCCGACTTCGCAGCCGCCGTCTTGGCAGAGATCGACTTTGCGGCAGCGGCCTTGGTCTCGGCGCTCTGCGCGGCAGCGGCCTTCACTGCGGTTGCTTTATCGGCGGCGCGTCCCGACACCGGGGCAGCTTTCGTGTTATTGCGAGCAGCCACCGTGCGAACCGCCGCTGTCGTGGTCGTCGGCGACTTCTTGGTTGACGGTGCTTTCGTCGTCGGTGATTTCGTCGTCCGTGATTTCTTCGTCGTCGAATTTGTGCTCGTCGACTTCTTCGACGCCTGCGGTTTCGCAGCAGATGTCGCTCCGGCGCTCTCGCCAGAGGCATCCGTCACGTCGTCCGATCCAGCGGAGCGATCATCGAGAGAAGCAGCCACCGTCCTACGCTATCAACGGTGCTGGACTTTATCCCTGTGGAAGGAAACAATTGATGCATCGCGTCTGAGTCGGCGTCGAGCGACCTGTGTATGAGGTGTGCACTCGATCACGAAACGGCAACGAGAGCTGACTTCGCCGGAGGTTCCCAGGGGGCATCGCTACCATGACAACGGCACGAAGAAGTGTCTGGCCGGTGAACCGGCCGTGAACACAGATTCTTTTTAGGAGCAATCGTGACTCTTCAGACCGTAATTCTTGCCGCGGGCATGGGCTCGCGCCTGGGCCGCGCCCTGCCGAAGCCGCTGACCGAGCTCAACGACGGCCGCTCGATCATGCAGCAGCAGCACGAGAACATCCGTGCCGCTTTCGGAAGCGACGCTCGCATCACCGCCGTTGTGGGCTACCGCGCCGAGACCATCATCGAGGCTTTCCCACGTGTCAACTACGTGCACAACGAGCGCTACGACGAGACCAACACCTCCAAGAGCCTGCTGCGCGCGCTCGGCGCGACCGGCAAGGGCGGGGTGCTGTGGATGAACGGCGACGTCGTCTTCGATCCGCGCATCCTCGGCCGTGCGATCGAGTACATCGAGCGCGACCAGTCGTTCGTGACCGTCAACACGTCGAAGGTGAGCGACGAAGAGGTCAAGTACACCGTCACCGCTGAGGGGTTCATCGACCAGCTCTCGAAGACGGTCAAGGGCGGCCTCGGTGAGGCTGTCGGCATCAACTACATCTCCTCCACGCACAAGAAGGCGCTCATGCGCCAGCTGCAGCGCGTCGGCGACCAGGACTACTTCGAGCGCGGCCTCGAGCTGGCCATCGCCGAAGACGGCCTGCTCCTTGAGCCGATGGATGTCTCTGACCTCTACGCGGTCGAGGTCGACTTCGCTGAAGACCTCGAGCAGGCGAACCTCTTCGTCTGACCAGCGCAGACTCAGTTCCCGCATCGAAAGCCCGTTCCGTCAGCCGGAGCGGGCTTTCGGCATTCTCGCGGATGCCGTGCATAAGATCGCCTCATGGCCACGAAGGTGCACACGATCCATTCCCTCCCCAGCGATGCGCCGTGGGAGAGGGGCGTCGCGCCGGTTGGATCGAAGGAGCATCCGTTCGTCGTGCGCGGACTCGACCGCGTGCTCGCCGTTCAGCGGCCTCTCGTGCTGGCGCATATCCGCAGCATCCGCCTGCGCAACCCGAACGCGACGCCCGCCCAGCTCGTGCGCATCCTTGAGCGTCGCTATCTCGCCGCCGTCACGACCGGTGGCGCCGCCGTGGGTGCCACGGCCGTCGTTCCGGGAATCGGCACGGGCGTCACGCTCGCCCTCTCGGGTGTCGAGACGATCGGCTTCGTCGAGTCGACCGCGATGTTCGCCCAATCGCTCGCCGAAGTACACGGCATTGCGATCGAGAATCCTGACCGGGCTCGAGCGTTGGTGATGACGCTCATGCTCGGAAAGGAAGGAGTCGACCTCGTGAGCCAGCTCGCACAGCAGGCGACGGGTCGCGGGATGAGTCGTGCGTCATACTGGGGCGAGCTCGTCACGAGGTCGCTTCCCCGCGCGGCTGTCGGGCCGGCTGTCGATCAGCTCAAGACCGTGTTCGTCAAGCGTTTCGCCGCCGCCGGAACGACGTCTTTTCTCGGCAAGGCTCTGCCCTTCGGCGTCGGCGCCGCGGTCGGCGGCACGGGAAACCACATTCTCGGACGCCGCGTGTTGACCACGTCACGTCGCGCCTTCGGCGCAGCGCCCGCGACGTTACCTGCCGGGCTGGAACCGGCGGCGAGTGCGGAGAAGCTCGAACTGCGGATGCTGCGCGGCGCGCGCTACGCCGGAAACGCCGTCGCCGGGGCTGCGGGGACGGTAGCCAGCGGCGCCGTCTGGGTCGGCCGCCAAGCCGGCCGGATGACACGGCCCGGGCGCCGCGATGCGGACGCGGGCTCGTTCTCCACAGAAGACGAGTCGTAGCGGTTCTCCACTGGTCGCGCGGAGTGCGCGAATCGCCGACATTCAGCGTCGGATGCCACTTCTACCGTGGCCGCATGCTACGAAGAATCGAACCAGCTGAGCAACCGAAACCGGCCGCGTATCGCGTGCCCTGGCATGTCGTACGGGCTGACCCCGCACACCCGA
>NZ_JAJUFV010000160.1 GCF_029263575.1 Microbacterium sp.
GGCGGCTCCTGACCCGGAGCCGTCTGCGCGGGCGGCGCCTGGACGGGAGGATCCTGCGCTGGCGGTGCCTGAACAGGTGGCGCCTGCGCGGGAGATGCCTGCTCGGGCGCCGCATACTCGGGAGTCGCATACTCCGGCGCGGGCGGGATCGGAGGCGCAGCATCCGTCATCTGTTCGCCCGGCACACCGTCCGGTGCTGGCGGGGCGCCCGCGGGCGGAACCGCGCTGCCATCAGGGGCGATCGGCGCGTCGGGAGACGACGTCGGCGCATCGGCAACAGGCGCCGCGTAGCCGTTGGGGTCGGCAGCCGGCGTCCCATACGAATTGGGGTCGGCAGCTGGCGCCCCATAGGCGTTGGCGTCAGCGGCCGAGTGCTCTCCGGGCAGGGCCGGGAGCTGACCGTAACCGGCCTGATAAGCCTGCGGCTGGGTCGGATATCCGGTGTAGTACGCGTTCCAGTCAGGCAGCCCGTCTTGCAACACGGGAAGCGGTGTCACGCCGTCAGCATAGGTCGGCCACTGCTGCGCAAGAGGCGCTGCAACAGCCGCCCCACTCGCGTACGACTGCGCGCTGTAACCCGGCGCTGCTGCCGGCGCTGGAGCCTTGGGCGCGAACAGCGCGTTCAGCAGCGGAATGAGAGTCGTGCCGACTGCGGCCAGAATCGCGAGGGCGACGACGATACGCCAGTAGATGTCGCTGTAATCGAACACCTCGGGCAGAGTCAGGAAGAACACGAGCATGCCCACGAGGAGCACGAGAATGGCGATCGTGACGTAGTAGATGATGGTGGTGAATGTCGTCACATAGCGGCGCGCAGCCGCGGTGAACAGGCGCACGTGCAGCAGCGCAAGCTGAAGAATCGCGACGACGAGCAGAAGCTGAATGAACCGCACGAACCCGGACGCGTACTCGCCAGGCTCTTCGGGCAGCCAGATCTTGATGGCACCGACGATGAGCGCCACGATCCACGTGATCATGCTGGCCAACGCCAGCCAATCGGGCCGCCGCGTGGCCAGGCCCGCCTCGAGAATCGCGATACCGGCGAACCCAGCGAGTAGCACGATGGTCAAGAAGGCTCGTGCGATGAGACCGTCTTGGTCGCCGATGAGCACCCAGACGACGCACACGAGGGCGGCGGCGATCAATGCGCCGATCGCGATCCAGATCGCACCCCTGATCAGCAACGATGTATTCGGCGCGCCCTTGGATTCGGCCGTGACCTCTGACATGTCTTCCCCCTCGTGATCCTGCGTGTTTCTCATCTTGCCATGCGGCATCGTGCTTGTGAGAGGTATCCGCCGATTGTGGAGAACTCAGCCCGACTTCTTCGCGGATGCCGCGGCGAACGCCGCCACGCGCGCCTGAGCATCCGCCGTGTCGAAGGCTGCGCCGATGGAGCGCGCTTCTTCACTGAGCTGGTCGACGAACGTGCGCTCGTTCCTCGAACGCACGAGCCGTTTGGCCTGCCCATAGGCTCCGGCGGCGCCAGCCAGCCAGAAGCGGGCGATCTCTTCGGCACGCTCGCGTACGAGGTCGGCCTCGACTGCCGCGTCATCTCCGCGGACGACCTCGGCTGCGATGCCCCATTCCTGCGCTTCATCAGCGGCCAGAAGGCGATCTTGCAAAACGAGTTGCAGCGCGCGTCTCTGCCCGACCGCGTGCGCGAGCTGAGCCGAGACAGAAAGGTCCGGTGTGAGGCCGATGTTCGCGTAGAGACTGCCGACCTTCGAGCGACCGCCGATGACGGCATAGTCAGAGCACAGCAGAATACCCAGGCCGCCGCCGGCGGTCGTTCCGTGCGCCGCTGCGACCACCGGTATCGCCGACTCGGTCAGAGCGCGGATGCCGACGTTGATCACCCCGGCAAGCTCGGTGATCTGTGAGCCATCCCCCATCGTGGTCGCCATGTCGAGCACGTCTCCACCGGCGCAGAAAGCCGGCCCGGCAGCATCCAGAAGAATCGCGCCGACATCATCACGCGACGTCGCCTCGGTCGTCGCGTCGCGCCAGGCTTCGGCGAGATCGGCGTTGAAGGCGTTCAGCCTCGCGGGACGGTTCAGGGTGAGGCGCGCGAGGCCCTCGTCGACGGAAAACAGAATCGCATCGCTCATAGCGTCTCCTTTGAAGCAGGTCGCACTCAGCGTAACCGTCAGACCAGCCCCTCCAGAACTCGTTTGGCGAAACCCTCCATACGCCGCTTGGTGCCGTCGAGACGGCTGTCGATCTGCCCCGGGAGCCGGATCTCGTTTGGAGCGAGCGGATGCGCGAGGCGAACGTTGTCGTGACAGGTGAGGTCAGCGCAGATATAGGTGCCGACGCTGTCTCCGCGAGCGCCAGCGGCACCGGCGCGACGGGCTGAGAACAGCGCGACCTGGTTGCCGGGCTGCATCAGGTGGCAGATATTGCACATCCCCGAGCGCGCGCGAGCAGGGTCGGCCGCGCGCAGCACAATGCCCATCACGCGCCCGTCAACCTCAACCACGACGCATCCGCGCTTGCTCGATGCCGGATCACGCCACGCGAGAAAGTCGCGGAAATCCCAGTCGATCAGAAGGAAGTCATGCGGCATTTCGATCAGCCGCAGCTCCTCCGGATCAGCGTTGACGAATGACGCGCGGACATCGGACTCGGTGAGAGCTCGCATTCGCCCAGTCTATGAAGTCGCCGGCGCTTCGGCTTCGAGCGGGGTCGCCCGACCGCGGATGACGAACCCGAAACCGAAGGCGACTAAGAACATCAGCACACCGTAGACGGCCGCGGGCAGGCTGAGCTCCGTCGAGCCCAACACACTCTGCGCGATGACTATCGCGAGCGTCGCATTGTGGATTCCGATCTCGAAGGAGGTCGCGATCGATGCACGCCTGTCGACCTTCAGCATCCGCGGCACGGCGAATCCGATCGCCAGGCTGACGAGACAGAATAGTACCGTGATGAGCGCCAGTCGGGTAAAGTTCTCAGCCAGAAGCGTCCAGTTGGATGCCACCGCCCCGGCGATCACCACGACGAGGATGATCACGCTGGCGATGCGCACCGGCTTATCCATCGCGTCAGCGAACCTCGGCCAGAATCGGCGTACCAGCATCCCGAGAGCCACCGGCAGCAGAACGATCGCGAACACCTCGAGCGCCTTCGCCCATTGCAATCCCAGTTGATCATCGAACGGTTGGAAGTACATGATCGCGAAGTTCGTGATCAACGGCAGCGTCAGCACCGCGATCACGGAGTTCACCGCTGTCAGCGAAATGTTCAACGCGATGTCGCCGCGGAACAGATGGCTGTATAAGTTCGCGGTCGTTCCACCGGGAGAGGCCGCGAGCATCATCATGCCGACGGCGAGCACAGGAGACAGCTGGAACGCCAACACCAGCCCGAAACACACGGCCGGCAGAATGAGCAGCTGACATACCAGCGCGATGATCACCGCCTTCGGCTGTTTCAGCACGCGTGCGAAGTCTGCCAGTGTGAGGCTCAAGCCCAGGCCGAGCATGATGATGCCGAGGGCAACCGGCAATCCGATGGTGGTCAACGCTGATCCCATGAGACTCATGGTGGCCTATGGAGGTGCTCGGTGTCACCTGGAAACAGAGTTCTGGCGACGAATTGACTGAGGGCCCCGCTCAGCGAAGGCCCTCAGATTTTGTGGCGAGTGAGGGATTCGAACCCCCGAATGCAATGCAGGCTGATTTACAGTCAGCTCCCTTTGGCCGCTTGGGTAACTCGCCAAGTGCACACCCGTCCAGCTTGTACAGCCAACCGGGGGCGCGAGAATCAAGCATACCCGCCACGGGCGAGTGCAAGAAATCGACGCGTCAGCTGCCGCGCACCCCCCGTTCGCCGCCGTCCAACGACTCGGGTGTGCGCAGCAGTCCACCCTCGGCGCGGCATGTGGCCGCAGCGACATCCATGGCCCGATCGAGCAGGCGTTGCCAATCGTCCGCGCTCTCTGGCCGCGCTCCGACGAGCCCCGCAGCCACGCCCGAAAGCGTGGCATCGCCAGCCCCGACCGTATCGATCACCGGACCGGGAAGGTCAGAGATCGGCGCCGTGAAGATTCCGGCATCCGATTCGAGCACAGCGCCGTCCGCGCCCGCCGTTGCGAGCACAGCCTCCGCACCACCCGCACGCAAACGTGCTCGAAGCGCATCCAAGTCGCCGTCGTAGAGCAAATCGGCGTCGTCGGCCCCGATCTTGACGATCGCCGCCGAAGCCGCCAGACGCTCGAATCCGCGGACGAATTCGTCGCGGTCGCTCAGCATGCCCGATCGCGGATTGGGGTCAATCGCGACACGCACGCCATCGAGGGCCTCAGCCACCGCATCCACCTCGGCGGGAACATCGAAGGGAAAACAACTGATCACCGCGAGATCGGCGTCGGCGATCGCGCGACTCGCCTCATCTCCATAGCGGATGCTGCGCCGCTGAGCCGCCTCATTGAAGACATACGTCGGCTCACCGTTCGCAGCCCGCTGGACGACCGCGCGCGATGACCCGAGCGAGCTGGGACTCGCAACCAGCCGCACGTCGTGATCATTCAGATACTCACGAATGTGCGCACCGGCCTCATCGTCTCCCACCATCGCGATGAGCGTCGTGGGAACGCCGAGTCGCCGCAACCCCACAGCCACGTTCAACGCGGCGCCGCCGACCAGTTCGCGCACCCCTCCGGTGTCATGGATCTCATCGATAAGTGCGTCGCCGATCACCACGGCACGGGGTAGTTGGACCATCCCCACATTCTCTCGCAAAAGAGGCCCCGGGGTTCACGCCCCGGAGCCTCCTTCAACACTGCCTCAATCAGTTATGCTCGCGACTTCGTCGCTCAACAACTTTCAATCGGCTCGGCTCGAGCGAGCAAACTCGCTCGGCTCTCGCCTCAATCAGTTGTACGTACCCGGGGTCACGTCATCCGTCGAGAACGCGTCGAAGTCGACGTAGCCGAAGTCACCCTCGGCATACGCGCCATCCGAAGCGAAGATGCGGTTCGGGTAACGCTCGCTCTTGGCCTCGTCCGTCGCCTCGACCGTAACGTCACGGTACTTCGACAGGCCCGTCCCGGCGGGGATGAGCTTACCGATGATGACGTTCTCCTTGAGACCGACCAGCGGATCGCGCTTGCCCTGCATGGCGGCCTCGGTGAGCACGCGGGTCGTCTCCTGGAAGGAAGCGGCCGACAGCCACGATTCGGTCGCAAGCGACGCTTTCGTGATGCCCATCAGCTCCGGACGTCCCGATGCCGGACGCTTGCCCTCAGACACAGCCTCGCGGTTGATCATCTGGTAGCGCTTGAGGTCAACCATCTCACCCGGCAGCAGGATCGTGTCAGCGTGGTCGACGACGGTGACCTTGCGGAGCATCTGGCGAACGATGACCTCGATGTGCTTGTCGTGGATCGGCACACCCTGCGAACGGTAGACGCCCTGCACACCGCCGACGAGGTAACGCTGCACCTCGCGGGCACCCATGACGCGCATGACCTCCTTGGGGTCGAGCGTGCCGACCTGCAGCGGCTGACCGACCGAGACGTGCTGGCCGTCCTCGACGAGAAGCGTCGCACGCTTCAGCACCGGGTAGACGACTTCCTCATCACCGTTGTCGGGGGTGAGGATGACCTTCTTGGCCTTGTCGGTCTCTTCGATCGTGATGCGACCATCGGCCTCAGAAATCGGCGACGCACCCTTCGGAGTACGTGCCTCGAAGAGCTCCTGCACGCGGGGCAGACCCTGCGTGATGTCCTCGGCCGATGCCGAACCACCCGTGTGGAAGGTACGCATCGTCAGCTGGGTACCAGGCTCACCGATCGACTGTGCGGCGATGATGCCGACGGCCTCGCCGATGTCGACGGTCTTACCCGTCGCGAGCGAGCGGCCGTAGCACTGTGCACACACACCGACGGCCGAATCGCACGTCAGCACCGAACGAACCTTGATGTTCTCGACACCGAGCGCGACGAGCTTGTCGATGAGCACGTCACCCACGTCGTCGCCGGCTGAGGCGAGCACCTCGCCGGACTCGCTGACGACGTCAGCGGCCAGGGTGCGGGCGAACACCGAGTTCTCGACGTTCGCGTCACGGACGAGCTCACCCTGCGAGTTCGGAGCGGCGATCGGGAGCTCGAGGCCCTTCGACGTGCCGCAGTCCTCTTCGCGGATGATGACATCCTGCGAGACGTCCACCAGACGACGGGTCAGGTAACCCGAGTCGGCCGTACGCAGAGCGGTGTCAGCCAGACCCTTACGGGTACCGTGCGTCGCGATGAAGTACTCGGCCACGCTCAGCCCCTCGCGGTACGAGGAGATGATCGGACGCGGGATGATCTCACCCTTCGGGTTGTTCACCAGGCCTCGCATACCCGCGATGTTGCGGATCTGCAGCCAGTTACCAC
>NZ_JAJUFV010000161.1 GCF_029263575.1 Microbacterium sp.
CCAACGAGCGGATGCCGCAGGGCGCCAGAAGCTCTGGCTCGGCATCGGCACCGGGGCGCTCATCATGTGCATGCTGGGGCTGTGGTTCGTCGAGCCGACGCCGACGCTGTTCTGGTTGGGCGTGGTGCTGGTCTCGGCGGGTTCGGTGTTCGGCGAGATCGCAGCGGTGAACTCGAACGCCATGCTCGTCGGTATTGCGAACCCCAAAACGGTGGGCAAAGTCTCCGGTCTCGGCTGGGGCTTCGGCTACATCGGCGGTGTCCTCGCCCTCGTCATCGTCATCGTCTTCTACGCTTTCAACTGGTTCGGAATCTCTGACGACGGCGGCCTGCCATTCCGCATCATCGCGGTCGGATGTGCGATCTGGGCGATCGTTTTCTCCATCCCGATCTTCCTCAACGTCCCTGAGCCGTCGCTCGGGCGCCCTGAACGGCAGGTCGGCTTCTTCACGTCGTATGTGCTGCTGGTCAAGGACGTCATCGGCCTGTACCGCTCCCCCGAGACGCGACCCACGTTCTGGTTCCTTCTCTCCAGCGCCGTCTTCCGCGACGGACTCGGTGGAATCTTCGCCTTCGGCGCGATCATCGCCGGTCAGGTGTTCGGCTTCAAGTTTCTCGAGCTCGCTCTCTTCGGCATCGCCGCTAACCTGATCGCAGGCATCTCGACGATCCTCGCCGGCCGTCTCGACGACCGCTTCGGCCCGAAGCGCATCATCCTGTTCGCGCTGGGTGCGATGGTGATCGCCGGTCTCGCCGTGTTCTTCCTGGTGGATGCCGGAACCGTTGTCTTCTGGATCGGAGGCCTCATCCTCTGCGCGTTCGTCGGCCCGGCGCAGGCGGCATCCCGTTCTTTCCTGGCTCGGGTCACACCTGCTGGGCGAGAGGGTGAGATTTTCGGCCTCTACGCCACAACCGGCCGCGCTGCGAGCTGGATGGCGTCCGGTGCGTGGACGCTGCTGATCGTGCTGACCGGCGCGACTTCGTTCGGCATCCTGGGCATCATCTTGGTGCTCCTGCTCGGCTTCCTGCTCCTCTTGCCGGTGAAGTCCCAACGGGTGGCTTGAGCGGTGGCCTCGATCGATCTGGCGTTACGAGAAGACCAGCCCGCTCCCAAGAAACAGGTGTATTCATGGGCACTGTGGGACTGGTCGACACAGCCGTTCTACTCCGTCATCCTGACCTTCATCTTCACGGCGCTGTACGTACCTCACGACCGATGCCTTCCTCCCGCCGGAGATCGCAGCCCTTGACCCCGAGAGCGACGCGCATGTGTCGGCCATCGCCGGACTCACTAGCGGCCTGGGGCTCGGCTCCACCATTGCCGCCCTCGCAGTCCTGCTCCTCGCACCAGCTCTCGGCCAGCGCGCGGATGCGGCCGGGCGCCAGAAGCTCTGGCTCGGCATCGGCACGGGCGCCCTCGTCCTCTGCATGCTCGGGCTCTGGTTCGTCGAGCCGGTACCGTCGCTGTTCTGGCTGGGGGTAACGCTGATCTCGGTGGGCACGGTGTTCAGCGAGATCGCGGTGGTGAATTCCAATGCCATGCTGATCGGCATCGCGACGCCTAAGACTGTCGG
Organism: Microbacterium sp.; assembly: GCF_029263575.1. GTDB lineage: Bacteria > Actinomycetota > Actinomycetes > Actinomycetales > Microbacteriaceae > Microbacterium. The sequence continues at coordinate 1,574 of NZ_JAJUFV010000161.1, forward strand.
CAGGATCTCCGGGCTCGGCTGGGGACGCGCGGTCCTATAGGCTCGATCACATGAGCAACGATCCAGTTGAAACTCCAACCGAACTACCGAGCTGCTACCGCTCCTTGCAGAATGCGCCTGACGCCGATGTCCGCAGCAAGCTCGTCAGCGAATTCTGGGCGCCCGAAGGCATTCGCAACGGCACCGTTCGACCGCGGTTCCAGGTAGCAGCCTGATGGATGAGATATTGCGCTATACAAGAATCGTCTGCAACGCCGACGGCGGCTCGGAGTTCGTCGATGACGAGATGATTCTCACCCAACAACACATCGCAGACGGGTTGCCGCCGATGGCGGCCTGCGGGCTGCCGTCCTCGGCGGGCACCATGTATATACGCAGCGCCGAATTGGACGGCGCACCGCATACGGCACCGCGCAGACAGTGGGTGGTGATGCTGCGCGGGGTGATGGAGGTACAGGTCACAGACGGCAGCCGCAGACAGTTCGGCCCCGGCGACCTGCTGATCGCCGAGGACACCACCGGCCGTGGCCACGTCTCGGTCGCTGTTGGCAAGCCGCCATTCGAGGCGCTGTTCGTGCCGTTGTGAGCCAGACGACAATCGACGCCGGCGAGAAGACGCCGCTCGATCGAACCCGACTCAGCTCCCCCAATTTTCGGCGAGCTTGCTCAGTAGCCTGGCAAGCTCCCGACTCTCGTCTTCAGTGAAGGATTCGAGCGCGCGCGACAGCACTTCGCGCCGCTCTCCGCGCATCCCGCGCGCGATACGGCGACCTTCGTCCGTGAGCGCGATACGCGTGCGTCGGGCATCATCGGGGTCAGCTTCGCGCTGCACGAATCCGCGCTGAACGCCCTGCTGCACAAGTCGTGAGGCGCGTGGCTGGTCAACGCCGACCGCCTCGCCGAGTGCGCTGACGCTGAGAGGCTCGGATGCCGTGGCAAGAGCCTCCAGCATCCTCATCCAAGCCGGACCCCCGAGGCGCCCGCCAGGGCCCCCCGCCCATGGCGGCGGGCCGAATCCACGCGCGCCACCGAACCCGTGTCCGTGTTGATGCTCGCCGTGCGGTCCGCCGTGGCCGTGGTTGCGTAGCCCTGGGCCCATCGGTCGCCGTCCCCGCAGGCGCGACAGCGCGTGCGCGATGGTCTCGGCGGCATCCGAGTTCTCCGTGCTCATACCCTCAACATTACATGCAACTTGACATGTATTGGCATTGCATGTCACACTACATATACATGCATAGTTACAAGCAAAGGACTTTACTCATGAACACCATCAACTCTGATGAGAACACCCGCCCCTTCGGATTCTGGCTCAAGGCCGTCGATCGCCTCATGGCAGCCGAGTTCGCCGCAGCCTTCGAATCCGAAGGCATCACGCGTCGCGAATGGCGGCTGCTGAACATCATCGACGGCACCGTTTCCACAGACCGTCGCAAGACCCCGCCCATGCACAAGCTCGGTCGGCTGATCAAGCTCGGCTGGGTGACGGATGCCGACGGCACCTGGACCCTGACCGACGAAGGCCGAGCAGCCAAAGAACGCCTCGGCGATATCGTCGACGGCATCCGCGCGAAGGTCACTGATGCGGTTCCCGCTGACGACCTCGCCACCACCATGGCCACGCTCGAGCAGCTTGCTCGTGCGTTCGGCTGGGACGAGGAGACACCTCTTCCCCGCGGACGCGGCGGACGCGGTTTCGGTCGCGGACGCGGTTTCGGTCGCGGACGCGACTTCGGACCGTTCCGACGCGGGTTCGGGCACGGCTTCGGCCACCCGGGTCACGGAGGGCCGCACCACTTTGACCACGAGGGCCACGACGCGCCCGATATGAACGAGCACGCCGGCTGCCAGCACGGCCGACCGGAAGGTTTCGGCGGCCCGCGTGGACACCGCGGCCACGGCGGCGGACACCCTCGCGCACGTTTCGCGCGCTTCGCGCAGGGCGCGTACGAGCGCGGCTTCGACGCCGGGTTCACCCGCGCGCGCGACGATCGCTAGCGAGCGCCACCCGCCAAACCCTTCCCGCAACATCTATCGAACGAAGAGCGGATGCCCCGGCATCCGCTCTTCGTCGTCACAAGCTGCGACTGCTACACGTCCTTCGTCAACGAAACCCGATCTACCACCGACGAGAGTGCCTCATGCGCCCGGGAAAGCTCGGTGATGCGATCACCCATCCGGTCACGGACCTCCGCGAGTTGATCGCGCGTGGCGCGGTGCACCTCGACTGATACATCGCTAGCGCAAGCCAGCACCGCCCTGACCAGTTCGCGATGAACGCCAAGTTCAAACAGGAGATGAGCGCTGTGCGCACGTTCGACAACGTCATCGCCATAAACGCGATAGCCGTTCGCGGCACGTTCCGACGCGATCAGCCCATGCTGCTCGTAGTACCTCAAGGAGCGCGCGCTTACGCCACTGCGCCGGCTCAGTTCACCGATCTTCATGCGAACCCCTCAGACTTGACCTTGACACGATGTCAAGCATTACCGTAACACTCATGAGTACCGCAGATGCCGTCCCCGTCGCCCACGAAGCACTGACGATAGATGAACACCGACGAACTTTCACCGTTCTCGGGGCGGCGGCGGCAGCTGCCGAGCCCAGACCTCTCGTCCTCGTCTTTCACGGCTCGCGCCAGACGGCAGACACACACCGTCGTTTCACTGGCAACGTTCTCGACCCCGTTGTCGCCGTGGGCAACGCAGTCGTCGCCTACCTTGACGGCTATAAAGGCAACTGGAACGACGCTCGTCGCGAAAGCTTCTTTCCTGCGTGACTGGAAGGCATAGACGATGTCGCCTTCACCCGCGCTGTCGTCGAGCACCTCGCCGCAAGTCACGGAATCGATCGCGACCGAGTTGTACTGATCGGATACTCGAACGGCGGACAGATGGTGCTACGCCTGCTGCATGAGACGCCAGATCTGGCCGCTGCGGCAATCATCGTCTCAGCGGCCATGCCCACTGCGGAAAGCTTCCTCAGTAGCGACGATGCACCGCCCGCTCACGCGATACCTATTGCACTCGTGCACGGAACCCGCGACAAAATCGTGCCATTCTCCGGCGGAGGGCTGAAGCCGTGGGCACGTGCGTTGTTCAAGGTCGGGGGCCGCACCCGTTCAGCCGCAGATACCGCGCTCTATCTCGCGCGACGAAATGGCATCTCGACGCCGCCAATATCCATGCCGCTCCCTTCACGGGCGGAGTCGGGTCCGACATCTGTCACCAGCATCCGCCGTCAAGAGGACGCGATTCCATCGGTCACGCTCTATGAGGTACGCGGTGCGGGCCACACGATTCCTGGGCCTCGGGCTGCGCCGCGCATCCTGGGAAGGACGAACGCCGACATCTCGCTCCTCGACCTGGTCGCGGAGACGATGTCAGAGATCGCTGAACGGCAAGCGCGGCGGGCGCGGGTCGCACGGGTGTGGGCCCGGCACGTTCGGGCCTGACGGTCGCGAGTTCGGGCCACACGCGTTTCGACACGGCGGCTTCGCGCGTGGTCACGAAGGCCACGGCTATCCGGGCGGCCCGAAGCGCGAGCGATTCAGCTGGAGAAGCCCAGGAACACCATGAAACCGACCGCGCCGAAGAACAGCACAGCGAGGCCGCCGAAGATCGTGATCGTCCAGCCGCGGTAGCTGCCGCCTTCTGTGCCCTCCGACGGCGCGACCGGAACACGCTCTGCCGTGGCTGATTCACGAAGCGCCGCCCGGCTCGACGGCACGGCAGCGTCGGGTTGCCCGGCTCGCGAGGCGCGTTCGATCTTCTCCTGCACGGTCAGAGATCCCGCGACATTCGACCCGGTGGTGCCCGCGGCATCCGATCCCGCATCAGCGCCAGTGCCGCTCGCCGCGGCATCCGCAGTCTCGTCGGCGCCATGATGGCTCCACGTCAGGCGCGGTTTCCAGGTTCGCTCAGCTGACCAGGTCGCATCCGTCGGCGGCGGCACCACATCCGACGCGGCTCCGCCAGCACGCGACCGCTCCGCGGGAGCGGCAGGCACCGATGGCGTCTCAAACGTCGGCGGCGGAGGCACCGCGAAGTCGGCCGCGGCAGACTCGGCATCCGGCACGTCGACCATCTCCGGCTTCGGAACCTCGTAACCGGGAACGACAGCGTCGACCGCTCCCTCGCCCGTGGGCGGGGCGTCCGGCTTGCCGTCCGGATTCTGCGCGTGGTCTGTGCTTTCGCCGCTCACGCTCCCGATACTACGTGCGCGCGACGCCGATAGCATCCGTTCGATGAATCAGCCGCCGAGCGACCCGACATCGGTGCTGCCGACGTCGGTGCGGTGGAAGTTCTTGAACGAGCGGGATGCCGTGGGCCCACGCTGGCCCTGATAGCGATTGCCGTACGGGCCAGAGCCGTAGGGGTTCTCGGTCGGTGAGGTCAGGCGGAAGAAGCAGAGCTGACCGATCTTCATTCCGGGCCACAGCTTGATCGGAAGTGTTGCGACGTTGGCGAGCTCGAGAGTGACGTGTCCGCTGAATCCGGGATCGATGAAGCCCGCGGTGGAGTGAGTGATGAGCCCCAGCCGCCCTAGCGAGCTCTTGCCCTCGAGTCGCGCGGCGATGTCGTCGGCGAGGCTGACCTGCTCATACGTCGCTCCGAGCGCGAACTCCCCGGGATGCAGGATGAACGGCTCATCCGGCTTCACCTCGATGAGGTGCGTGAGGTCTGGCTGATCCTCAGACGGATCGATGAAGGGGTACTTGTGGTTGTCGAAGAGGCGGAAATACCTATC
>NZ_JAJUFV010000162.1 GCF_029263575.1 Microbacterium sp.
ACTTCATCGAGATTCTCGGCGACGGAATGTTCTGGAACTCGATCGTCAACACCCTGAGCATCTTCCTGCTCTCGGCGATCCCGCAGCTCACCGTCGCGCTGATCGTCGCCTACCTGCTCGATCGCGGGCTGCGCGCGCCGACCTTCTGGCGGATGAGCATCCTCATTCCGTTCGTCGTCACCCCGGTGGCCGTCGCGATCATCTTCTCCAGCGTGTTCAACGAGGCGGACGGCCTGGCCAACAACCTGCTGAACCTCATCGGCATCGTCGATCAGGAGTGGAAGCACAACACGTTCCTCTCGCACATCGCGATCGCCACCATGGTGAACTTCCGCTGGACCGGCTACAACGCGCTGATCCTGCTGGCCGCGATGCAGGCTGTGCCGCGCGATCTCTACGAGTCGGCGGCCATCGATGGCGCTGGCCCCATCCGCCGCTTCGTCTCGATCACGATCCCCACGATCCGGCCGACCCTCATCTTCGTGATCATCACGGCCACGATCGGCGGCTTGCAGATCTTCGCCGAGCCGCGCCTGTTCGATGTCTCCACCGCGGGCGGCATCGGCGGCAGCGACCGACAGTTCCAGACCACGGTGCTATTCCTGTGGGAGATGGCATTCTTCCGGCGCAATCTTGGCGAAGCATCCGCCGTGGCCATCTTGCTGTTCCTCCTCATCGTCGGAATCGGCGTGATCAACTTCCTCCTCACTCGGCGCATCGCCACCGGAGATGCGCCGCCGAGCCGAGCAGCACGGCGCCGAGTGCGCCCCGACACCCGAAAGAACACGGCCAAGACAGGAGCCCAGCGATGACCGCCACGCAGGCGCTGAGTGTGCCCGAGAAGATCCGTCGGCGTCGAGCAGCGGGAGGGAACGCCGGAATCGGCAGCCGTCCGGGCTTTCTCACCTATGGGCTGCTGGCCGCGTTCATCATCGGCAGCGTCTACCCGCTGTGGTGGTCGGTCGTCGTCGCCAGCGGCACGAACTCGACCCGCGGTGAGACTCTGCCGCTGTTGCCGGGCGGCAACTTCTTCGCCAATGCGGCGAAGGTGTTCGATGCGATCCCGTTCTGGCTGGCTCTGGGCAACTCGATCGTCATCTCGACGGTGATCACGCTGTCGGTCGTGACGTTCTCGACGCTGGCCGGCTATGCCTTCGCGAAGCTGCGCTTCCGCGGGCGCGAGGGGCTCATGGTCTTCGTGGTCGCCACGATGGCCATTCCCACCCAGCTGGGCATCATCCCGCTGTTCATGGTGATGCGCGAGCTCGGCTGGACCGGATCGATCGGTGCGGTCATCGTGCCGACGCTGGTCACGGCATTCGGGGTCTTCTTCATGCGCCAGTACCTCGTCGACGTCATCCCTGATGAGCTCATCGAGGCCGCCCGTGTCGACGGCGCGAACCAGTTCCGCACCTTCCTCACGGTCGGCCTGCCCGCGGCGCGGCCCGCGATGGCGATCCTGGGGCTGTTCACTTTCATGACGGCATGGACCGACTACCTCTGGCCCCTCATCGTGCTTTCGCCACAGAACCCGACCCTGCAGACGGCACTGAGCCAGCTGCAGTCGGGCTACTACATCGACTACTCAATCGTGCTCGCCGGTGCGGTGCTCGCGACCCTGCCTCTGCTGATCCTCTTCGTGGTCGCAGGCAAGCAGCTGGTCAGTGGCATCATGGCGGGTGCGGTGAAAGGATGACCTTCATGACACGTGTTTTTCCGGAGAGCTTCCTCTTCGGTGCCGCCACTGCGGCGTATCAGATCGAAGGTGCGGCCCACGAGGACGGCCGCACCGACTCGATCTGGGATGCGTTCTGCCGCGTGCCCGGTGCGGTGATCGGCGCAGACAACGGCGACGTGGCGTGCGACCACTATCACCGGTATCCGCAGGACGTCGCGCTCATGTCCGAGCTGGGGCTGCAGACCTATCGCTTCTCGACGTCGTGGTCGCGCGTGCGTCCCGACGGCGGCGCGGTCAACCCAGAAGGCGTCGACTTCTACAGCCGTCTCGTCGATGAACTGCTCGGCGCCGACATCCTGCCCTGGCTGACGCTGTATCACTGGGACATGCCGCAGGCTCTGCAGGAGACGGGCGGGTGGACCAACCGCGACACGGTCGACCGGTTCCTCGAGTACGCCGGAACCATGCACGACGCGCTCGGCGACCGCGTGAACGTCTGGACGACGCTGAACGAGCCGTGGTGCTCGTCGTTCCTCGCCTACACCGGCGGCGAGCATGCGCCGGGTCACACGAGCGTCGCCGAGGGGCTGCTCGCCTCGCACCACCTGCTGCTGGCGCACGGTGAGACCGTTCGCGAGCTTCGCGGTCGTGACGCGAGCCTCAATCTCGGCATCACTCTGAACCACACCGTGGCCGATCCGGCCGATCCGCAGAATCCGGCTGACGTCGACGCGGCACGGCGCATCGACGGACAGTTCAACCGCTGGTTCCTCGATCCGATCTACCGCGGCGAGTACCCCGCCGACATCGTCGAAGACATTCGCGCGGTCGATGCGGATGCCGTCTCGCAGTTCGAAGCCGCGATCCACGATGGCGACCTCGAAGCGATCTCGCAGAAGATCGACACGCAGGGTGTGAACTACTACCACGGCGATTTCGTCTCGGGCACCGCTCCGGCGGCCCCGCCCGTTTCCGGGGGCCCTGCGACCGAGCGGCCAGGGCGCAGCCCGTACCCCTCGTACGCGGGCATTCACTCGGTCGAGCGCGGGCTTGCGCGCACCGCGCAGAACTGGGAGATACAGCCCGAAGGGCTCACCCGCCTGCTGCAACGGGTGTGGCACGACTATGCGCAGCCGGCGGGCACGGTGCTGTACGTGACCGAGAACGGCGCGGCCTTCGAGGACACGGTCACCGACGATGGGCACGTGACGGATGCTGATCGCGTCGAGTATCTGCGTCTTCACCTCGGGGCCGTGCTCGACGCGGCCGAGTCGGGCGTCGATGTGCGCGGCTTCTTCTACTGGTCGATGTTCGACAACTTCGAGTGGGCGTGGGGCTACGACAAGCGCTTCGGGATCGTCCGCGTCGACTATGACACACAGCAGCGCACGGTGAAGGACTCGGGCAGGGAGTACGCTCGCATCATTGCCGAACGCGCTCTCTGACCTGCCGCCGCCGGCAACGGAGGAGGTTCCCCATGTCACGTGCGACCATCGAAGAGGTGGCGACCGCTGCGGGGGTCTCGCGCTCGACCGAGTCGAGGGTGCTCAACGGATCGACGGCGGTCAGCCCCGAGGCGCTGGATGCTGTGCGCGACGCCATCGCGCGGTTGAACTACGTTCCCAACCGCGCGGCTCGTTCGCTGGCATCTCGGCAGACGTACGCGATCGCGCTGATCGTCCCCGAAGACACGACGCGCTTCTTCGGCGACCCGTTCTTCGCGTCGATCGTCGCGGGCATCACCGGTGCCCTGGGTGGTTCGGACTATCTGCTCAACGTCCTTGTCGCCAGCGACGACCCGGGCAACAAGATGACGAGCTTCGTGCGAAACGGCGGCGTCGACGGTGCGCTCATCGTCTCGCACCACGCTAGCGACGCGTTCATCGAGCAGATCGCCGATGTGGTTCCGGTCGTCTACGGCGGTCGGCCGGTGCGTCCGCGCGCTGGCGACTATTACGTGGATGTCGACAACGTCGCCGGAGCGCGAGCGGCGACAGAGCACCTGATCGCGAGCGGATACACCCGCATCGCGACGATCTCGGGTCCGCTGACGATGCTCCCCTCGCTTGATCGCTCACAGGGGTTCCGAGACGCCCTGCGGGCCGCAGGGCTGACGCCCTTCACGGAGGTGGAGGGCGATTACACGGAGGAGAGCGGTGCCGAGGCCGCCGCGCAGATCCTGAAGCTGGGCACGCCGGATGCGATCTTCGCCGCCAGCGACCTGATGGCTCGTGGTGCGCTGCGCACGCTGCGCGCGGCGGGCCTTGATGTGCCGGGCGATGTCGCGGTGATGGGGTTCGACGATACGGCGGTGGCGGCATCCACCGATCCAGCGCTGACGACGATGCGGCAGCCGATGTACCTGCAGGGCGAGACGATGGCCAATGTGCTGCTCTCGCGGTTGGCGGGCGGATCGCCCGAGCATGTCACGATTCTGCCGACCGAGCTCGTGGTGCGTGCCTCGGTGTAAACGTTCTGTTCGTCGGGGTGCTCTATCCTGGCGCCGTGATTGTGAGCGAGGCAGAGCGATGACCCGCTACCGCGAGGTCGCCGATGACCTGCGCCGGCGCATCCTTCAGGGAGAGATCGGTGGCGGCGAGCGGATGCCGGGTGAGCAGTCACTCGCGACGCAATACGGCGTTTCGCGCGGCGTGATCCGCAACGCGCTCGCAGCGCTCAGACGACGGGGACTGGTGTCGTCGCATCCGGGATTCGGGTGGCGCGTGCGCGCCGATGTGCACACGCAGGAATTCGCCGAGATGCGCTCGTTCGCGCAGTGGGCGCAGTCACGACGCATGATTCCGGGTGGGCGGGTGATTCGGCAGGAGCGTGACGCGGCGAGCATGGTCGACGCGCGTGTTCTTCGGATGCGGGCCCGCGATGACGTGCTGCGTGTGACGCGGGTGCGCACGCTCGACGGGCGTGCGGTCATGATCGAGCGCACCACTTATGCGCCCTGGGCGATGTCGGCGATCGAGGCGCTCGAGCCGGACGAGCCGTCCGTCATGACCGCCCTGCAGGACGCGGGGATCGCGATGGCCTCGGCACAGCACCGCATCGATACGGTCGCGGCCTCGAGCGAGGATGCCGAGATCCTGGGGGTGCGGCGTTCGACACGGCTGCTGCGCGTGAGGCGCGAGACGAGCACCGCCGATGGTCGACCGATCGAGTACGGCGACGATCGTTACGCGCCCGACACGGTCACGTTCGAGGTGCACGCCTCCACCGTCGGTCAGGTGGTCGGTCGCGCGCAGCTGTGAGCGCCGTTTCAGGACAGGTGTGCGCAGCCGGGCTCATCATGTCGGGCACAGGCGCCGTCGGCAAGGTTCCGGTCCCGTGGTGTTCACCTGTCGGTCATATGGCGCCGCTTGCGTCGGGAGTGAGGAAAGTCTTCGAGGCGTCCGACCCGTGTGACGCCTGCTGTCCGGTCAGGAAGGACCCGTCATGATCTCGCCCTCTTCGCCCCCGATGCGCGGCCGTCGCGTCGCGACAGCGTTCGGTGCGCTCGCTGTCTCTGGTGCGCTGCTGTTCTCCCCCGCTGTCAGCGCGAACGCCACGACGCCGGTCAGCGCAGAAGCAGGCGCCGCCGCATCGCAGCTGTCGCTGTCGGCGACGGCGTTCACTGTCGGTGACTCCATCACCGTCTCGTACGCCACCGATCAGCCCGATGAGCTGAACTGGGTCGGCATCTATCGTTCGGGACAGCAGCCAGGCGACGGCAACTCGACGCTCTGGGACTACACCCCCGACGCCGCCGGTGACGTCAGTTTCGACCTCGATCTCGCCGCGGGAGAGTACGACATCTGGTTCCTGGCGACCGACGGTTACGACGCGCTGGCCGGGCCCTACCTGATCACTGTCGCTCCCGATGCGACGCAGCCGGCGCCCGGCGACCCGAACGCACCGGTCGAGATCGATCCGGTGTCGACGACCGCTGCGACGGACGGTGTCATCGTGCGTGAGGGTTTCGACGATGGTGCTGTCCCTGAGGGGTGGAGCATTGACGCCGCGGCATCCGATTCTTCGCCATACGGCGCCTGGACGTTCACGACGCGTGACGAGTGGACGAGCACGGTCGACCAGATGCGCGATCGCTTCGCTCGCCCACTCGACACCTTCGCCGTCGCCGACGCTCAGCAGTTCGGTGGCGCACTCGACACCACGATCACTTCGGCGGCCGTGCCGGTGGATGAGCTGGCAACGCTGCGACTGACCTTCGACAGCCACTACCGTGGCGCGGCCGGGCAGACCGGCATCGTGCGGGTGAGCTTCGACGGTGCTGAGGGCACCGAGATTCTGCGGCTGGATTCTGACAGCGTGACGGACGGCTATGACGCGCGACAGATGAACTACGCGCAGGATGTCGCGGTCGAGGTGCCGGAGGGCGCCGAGGAAGCCGTGTTCTCGTGGGAGTTCACGGCCGACGAGCAGGCTCGCTACTGGGCGATCGACTCGGTCGCCATGCACGCGGTGCAGAAGCCGACCGAGACAGATCCGACCCAGGCCTGGGTCATGAGCGACATTCAAGGGCACCCCGGCGACCTGCAGCACGCACTCGGCGACTATGCCGAGATCGC
>NZ_JAJUFV010000163.1 GCF_029263575.1 Microbacterium sp.
AGACTGTACGCCTCGCCCCGGCTGCTCAGATGTCGCGCATCTTCCGTCAGGCTCCACAGCTCGTCCTCGTAGGCGTACTGCACGCTGGCAATCTCGTACTCGTCCTTGATCGCGTTGTACAGCTTCTTGGTGGTCGCCATGATGTGTCTAGTCTGGGGCTCTCGATTTGTAGCCGCGCGCCTCGACATCGATCCCGGCGTCCATCGCTTCCTGCAGCAGCGCGCGCAGCTGCTCCTGCAGTCGTGCGATGCGCTGCTGACGCACCTGCGCCATGCCCTTGCCGACCGGCGCGGCGAGCGCGCGGGCGAGATCGCGGCGGGTCTTGCGGTACTCGAAGTCGATCATGGCGGCGGTGGAATCGATCGTCTGCATGTCGTGTCTCCTTGTGTCTCGAATCGTGGCTATCGGGCTACTCTCGGATTAGCTCATGCGCTTCATGATCTCGGCGTACAGCTCGGGGGCCTCGTTGCGCAGCCGGGTGATGATCTCCAGCCCGAGCGCGAACGGCAGGGCGTTGATCCGGTCGGCGATCGCCTGCATGCCGCCCTTGAAGAAGTCAAGGCTGCTCATCAGCTGCTCGGCCTGTCGGGTGATCTCTTGGTTCGTCATGTCTCGTGTCTCCTTGTTCGTGTCTCTCTCAACTCGTCTGAGCGTAGTGTACACCAGCAGTAGCTACGATGTCAACCATTCGTAGGTAAAAGGCTACGTCACGAGTTCGAACCGATCGTCGGGCACGTCCTTGCCTTGCAAGAGCGCTTCGAGATCGTCACGGTGGCGCGGTCGCACGATGAACGCGCGCTGCCCTGCCTTGCGCAGCATGCGCAGCACGTCGCGCTGGGCCGGACGGACACGACCAGTCTCGGTTTTCAGCTCGATGAACAGCACGCCGCGATCAGGATGCACGAGAAACAGATCGGGGAACCCGGCTTGGTTGCGTCGCGAATCGTTGTCGTGGAAGCAGTACCAGCCGTAGCTCTGCGCGAGCCTGATCGTCTGCTGGGTGAACGGCTTCTCCTTGATCAGCTTGTGATAGTCGGCGGCGATCATCTCGCGCCCGTACTCGCGCGGCTCGCGCGGCTTGCGCGTCCGGCGTCGCTGCTTCGCTTCCCGCTGGGCGATCTCCGCGATCGCGCGCTCCGGCGTCTTGCCCTCGATCTCAACGAGTCGCCGGACCTCGCTGTAGTGCTTCGCCTCGATCTTCAATCCGCGCATGCATCCTCCTCTCCTGCACGGCAAAGGCCGGGACAGATTGCCCCGGCCACGTTGCTCGCTGTTACACCGTTACCTGCAAGTCCTCGGGCAGATAGTCGAGTGTCACGTCGGTATATCGTCGGCTGATCCGATCGTACTTGAACAGCGTCTTGCCGATGTCGCCGTTGTCGCGGAAGCGCACCTTTTGCACGTGCACCTCGACCGGCTCATCCGGCAAGCTCTTGTCTCGCCATACGCTGCAGATCACGTCAGCCATTTCGTACCAGTGGCGGCTGTCGCTGATGTCGTAGGGCGTGACGACCGGCCACTGCCGCGTGCCGTCGCGATCTTCTATCGGCTTCATTTTGGTGGGGTGAGCGACGACCGCAACATGGCACCCGTAGTCGCGCCCGAATCGCCGGATACGTTTCAGCGCGTAATCTACGTAGTCGGTCGCGCTCATCCCGGCTGGGCGATCCGCATCGATCTCGGTCCACGGGTCGATCACGAGGAACTTGATGCCCTCGCGGAACACGAGCGCCTTCGCCCGGTACAGCACGTCATCGAGCGTCGGTTCAGGTGGCAGGATGAACCGGTAGTGCTCGCTGATGCGCTCGACCATCTCCGCGACTTCCTCGCGCGTCGCGTGCTTGTGGAACTTGCGGTTCATAGGCTTCCCGAGCGCGCATTCGACGAGATCGCGCACGTGCAGCTCCACCGGGTGATACTCGGGACTGAACATGCCGATCTTCCAGCCGTGTTCGAGCGCGAGCTGCAGCGTGAGATGGTTCAGGAACACGCTCTTTCCGCTCGACGGGATGCCGGTCCAGATGCTCAGCTGCCCCTCGCTGATGCGCACCGTATTCGAGAATCCCGGCCAGTCGCTCAGTCGCACGCCCTGCTCGGTTTCGTGCTCGTACTTCCACAGGTCGTCGAGATAGTCCTTCGGCTCGGTAATGCCGTCCACCGGGTAGGGCTTCGCTGATTCGACGTAGTGCCGGATACCGTCTGCGCCGAGAAAATCGTCCATGAGGACATCGTTCGCGTCCTTGTATCCGTCCGGCCACTCGACCTTCCAGCACTTCTCCTTGCCGATGCGTCGCGCCAGCTCGTCCATGAGCCGACGTCCCGGCGCGTCCATGTCGCCGCACATGATCACGCGCTTCGCATTCTCGAACAGCTCTTCACCGCTGAGCAGGTAATCGAGACTCGCGTTGGTGATGTCCGTGTTCTCGTCCGGCGCGCCGTTCGGCGGCGAGATCACTGCGTCATACCCGGCTTCGCGCATCGCCATGACATCCGGTTCGCCCTCGACGATATACACGACATCGGAACCAATCGCGTTGTCGAGGTTGTAGAAGATCAGCTCCGCCCCGGCTTCCATGCGGTGCCGCTTCTTGCGGATTACTTCGCCGGTCTCCTTGTCAGTGACCGTCGCGTACCAGCGGTGTTTGACGTTGATCAGCTCGCCGTCCCGGTAGTACGGCCACGCGATCGTCTTGCCAGTCGTCGTGACGCCCAGTGCATCGACGGTTTCGCGCGAGATGCCACGCTCGGCGAAATACTCGTACATGCGCTTGGTCGCGGCATCTTCCTCGCTGCGCTCGATCGGCTCGGGCCGCACATACGTCTTGGGTTCTTCCCGGTCCCACTGCGTGAGCTTCGAGCCATACGCGGCAGGGCCGCTGCCGAGCTGTCCACGAGATCGCGCGTAGCCCTTCTCCGGTCCCGACCATCCGCAGTGGTGGCACTTGTAGCGGTTCATGTCGAGATTCACGCTCAGACACGGCTCTGTCCGGTTCTTGCGCGTGTGACTGCACTTCGGGCAGGTCGTCTTGATCTGGCCGCGCGTCCGGCCCTTTGTGTCGATGCCCAGCTCTCGCCAGTCGAGTGGTGGAAGCACGTTCATGGGATGGTGTCTCCTATTCCCCTTGTGAGCGCCGCTGATCGGTCTGTGAGCGTCGATCGACCAGCGGCCCGACTCAGTACCTGTGTGTCTCGCTGCCCTCGCGCTCAGGCGATTCTGAGGCGTTCCGAGGGCGACGATTCAAAGCTAGCAGGCTACACGTAATCTTGCGACCGTCGCATCATCTCGCGTCGCATCGCGTGTCGCATGCGACCTTCGTGCAGATGTTGTTTCTGGAAGTCCGTCAGCACGGATTCGAGCGGTGCCCCGGCGTTGACGCGTGCCAGCTGATCATCGTCCAGCCCGTTGTGCTCGCGTTCGAGGAACGCAATCGGGTCGAAGTCATCGAGTGCGCGCTGCTGCTGCTCGCGCTGTTGCTCGTGCTGCTGCTCGCCGGGGAGCTGATCTTCCCAGCCGCCAGCGTTGAGCCAGCTGGCCGGATACGGGATGAACTTGCCGTGCTGTTTCGTCCAGTCCTCGGTGCGCTTCCACGCTTCGGTCGCGGCGATCATCTGCTCGGTGAGCTGTTCGCTCGGGCGAATCTTCTTCCACGCTCTGATCGCGGCTTGCTTGCTGCGCTTCTTCGGGTACACCGCATACCAGCGATCGAAGCGTGCCATGATCACGTCGTCATCATTGCTGGCACGCTCCTGCGCTGCGTCAGCTGCGCAAGTTTCCGTAGTCTCTGCTGTAGTCTCTGCTGTAGTCTCTGTATTAGTTGGAGCGAACAAAGCAGACTTGTCTGCTTGCTGCAAGCCTTCTAGTTTGCTTACTGCAAGCAAACTAGTTTGCGCGTCCGAGTGCTTGCTGAAGTTGCAGCGAGCGTGTGCTGGGCGCAAGTTGTCGAGCGTGTGAGAACCACCAGAGGAGATCGGTGTCACGTGGTCGAACGTCAGCTGATCACCGCGAGAGCCGGGACCGTAGCGAATCGGCTCGCCACAGATATGGCACGTCATGCCATACACGCGTAGAACGTCGGCATACTCGACATTCTCCACAACCTCGACACCGGCCTTGACAGCTCGCATGTGTCCGGCACGTCCCAAGCCGCGAAGTGTCTGGGCGAAGATGCGAAGCACATCGTCCACGCTCAGCTCGCGCGCGACGCCGCGCAAGTGATCAGCGAGCACTTGCATATTGACGCGATAGAACATTTTGGCCGGGACGCCGCGACGCTTCTCCTCCATGATCGAGAGCGAGCCGAGAATCTTTCGGGCGCGTTCCTGCTCGGTGCGCGTCAGTCCGGTTTCGTCCTCCCAGTCCTCGCGCGTCTTGTAGAACCAGCCTTCCGGGTCGCGCGTCCGATTCGACCAATACACAGCCTGACTCAGCATGAGTCCGGCGACCGCCGAGCCGGTGATCCGTGCAAAGCTGACGTGATAGGCGATCGGCCTATCAAGGACTTCACGTAGCCACTGGTCGGGATCGTCCATGTGCAGCTCCTTCATTGCTTTACTTTTACGGGCGGGGATGTTATCCTTGACAGGCATACGAAAAAACCTCCTTTGGTTGTTTGAAGCACCGCCGAGCACGATCCCCATCATGCGGCGGTGCTTCATTTTGCCGTGCGATTAGCATACTCGATAGCTATCCGATGTGGCTAGCTGGCTACATCGAACAGCGATACCTGCGTGGGCGCGCTCGTCTGCTCAGGCTGCTCGTCTGACTCGTTGAACCATGCAGCGGCACGATCGAGCGCGTCCAGCGACGGCAACCACGCGACGCCCTCGCCCTGTCGCTGTGTCACCACGTCGCGAATCTCGAAGTCCGTTCCGGCGAAGATCGCCTGTGGGCTTTTCTTGTGATCCTCGAACCGGCTCGGCATCATCGAGCGAAACGCCTTGTGCCCGTACCAGCCGTCGATGCGCAGCTCAGCATGCGCGAACAGCTGATAGCGCAGCGGGATGCCGTGACGATGCCGCAGCACGCTCAGCGCGTACACGGTGCGCAGGTTGCCGAGCCAGCCGGTCGCGAGCCGCCAGCGCATCGCGCGATCAGCGTGCGCGGTGCCGACGCGCCGACGCTGTGCAGATCGTCGCACGATGCGCCACCAGCGCGGGGCATACGTCGTCGTCATGAGATCGAAGAATCGGTCCCAGCTCGGCACGCGTCCGTCGCGCTCCATGATCTCGTGGAATAGGTACGTCATCGCCCACTTCGGGTTGGCGAAGTCGATGAAGCGGTGCGTGTCGCGCTGCTTGTCGAGCTTGCCGAGCGCGTGCGAGCTGGTATCGCGCACCCGCTCGACCTGATCGGGCGTGATGGTCGGCAAGACGCGATGCTCGAAGCCATGCACGAATGCGGTGATCTCGTCGTCACGTTGCGACCACGTGTCGGCTCGCTTGCGCAGCGTGTCGAAACTCAGCAGCTCATCCACAACATGCTGGTACGTGAACGGGTCGGTCGGCACGTCCTTGATCGTGCCGTATCGCTGCCGGAACTCGATCCCGGCCAGCTCGCGGCGCAGCTCGTCCATCGTCTTGCCGCGTAGCTCGGTGGGTTGCATATCGTTTCCCCTTGCGTTCGAAGCTGTGATGCGGTAGTATCGGGGTGTCAGCACGTGTCTCGCTGACACTCTCGGATCGTGTCTCCGATCCACAAGAACCGCCCCGGTCTGGTGTCTCCTGCCGGGGCGGTTCTTTGCGTTCATCAGAAAGGCACGTCGTCCAGCGAGTCGCCGCCCTGCTCGTACTGCTGCGCGACCTGCTCCTCAGCGGCGGCTGCACTACCTCCGGCTGGCCGAACCTGTCCGGCGTTGAGCGCATCGATCAGCTGGCTCGCGTCGCGCTTGCCGAGCGTGTTGCGGTCAGCGTTGAAGTGCTGCGCGATATAGGCGTCAATGTCGCCCTCGCTCAGCCCCAGCTCGCGGGCGCGCCCGTTGATCATGCCCCATTGCTTGCCGCTCGCGAGCGGGTAGCCGCCCGGTCCCGGCTGCTGCTGCTGAGGACGCTGCTGATAGCTCTGTTGCGGCTGGTTCGAAGTCTGCTGGCTACCC
>NZ_JAJUFV010000164.1 GCF_029263575.1 Microbacterium sp.
AAGACGACGTTCTACACCGTCAGCATCGACTACCGCGACGTCCACGGCATCACCGGCATGCACTACATCGTCGAGGCGCGGGACGCCGAGCACGCCCGGCAGATCGCGATCCGCAAGGCCGACGCCGAACCGCTGTTCCTCGAGTACGGGGTCGCCGGGGTCGAGGAGCGGCGGACACCGCTCCGGCACGGACACCGCGTCCTGACCGAGGACGGCGCTTACACCGTCGAGTAACACCACGATGGGCGCCCGGAGTGTCCGGGCGCCAGAGGAGGCACGAGACATGACCACCCGACACGACGCAACCAAGCTGGCGAATCGACTGTACGCGCTGCACCAGCAGATCATGCGCAACGAGCACGAGGGTATCAGCGCGCTCGTGAGCGAGCTGCAGCCGGGACTGGACGAGCAATACGGCAAGATGATGCAGAGTGAAGCTGACGGCGCATTCGCGACAGCACGGCTCGCGCGGCGGCGCATGCGCGGAATCATCGAATCCGCGCAGGTGCTCGGCATCGAGGAAGAAACCAGCGCGATCTATCACGAACTGGTCGCGACAGCCGCGAGCTAGAGAGGAGACACAGCATGACGACCTATGACGCGAACGAGATCGCCAATACCGTGAAGGTACAAACGCAGTCCGGCGACATCTACACCGCGCGCGTGATCGGCCACGCGCTGCGCTTCCCGAAGCTCGTGCTCCGCGACGGCGGCACGGTCGAGGTGAGTCGCCCGACACTGATCGCGTGCCAGCTCGCTGATCGTCCGGTGCTCGTGTGAAAGGGGGGTGCTGAGAGCCTAGAAACGGCGCAAGACGCGCGATATGGCACGGAGCCATATCAACACATGGGGTGAGATCGTATCAGCGCTGCACGGCTCGTTCGCGCGCCGTGCAGCATCTCAGGAGCATCGATGACCGACACGACGACCAGATACAACTTCAACGCCTTCGCCGCTGAGTGTCGCGAGATCAGTCGCGCCAACGGGTTCGACAACCCGCAGAGCATCAGCGAGACAGAAAAGACAGCGACCAAGCTGATCCTGATCATCGACGAGGTATGCGAAGCGCTGCACGAGGTGCGCAAAACCGGCGACGTGGATGCCTTCGGTGAGGAGCTTGCCGACGTGATCATTCGCACCGCCGATCTCTCGCACGATCTCGGAATCGATCTGGACAGCATCATCGAGAGAAAGATGCAGAAGAACCGTGGCCGGGGCTTCCGGCACGGCGCGAAGTTCTAGCAAGGAGACATCACATGCGTATCGCCGTAACCATTCTCGGACTTATCCTGCTCATCCCGATGGGCTTGCAAGCGTTCACGATCTTCGCGATCAGCGATGCAGTCGGTCAGCAAGACACCGCCGAAGCCGGGGCGGTCGGCGTGCTCGTCGCGCTCATCTGGCTCGTCGGCTCAGCGATCGCGATCCCGGCCCCGCGCGGTGCGTTCATCGCGTTCGTGCTCGCCGCGCTCCCGGCGTTCGCGGTCAGCGGCACGTATGGCGACATGGCGATCTGGGGCGCGATCGCGCTCGCACTCGCCGTGATGAGCTACGTCGGGCACCGGCAGAAGCGCGCAGCCGACGAGCGAAAGGCGGCTTACGATGCGCGCGTGCTCGAAGCACTCGAAGCCCAGCGACAGTAGCCAACACGTATCCACCATGCTACGATGGGTGGCAGGCCGGTGGAGGGCAGGGACGCGACAGCGCGCACGGCGCTCCTGCATGACGGCCCGGACTTCCCCCGAGTCCGGAATACAGCTCGCGCGAGCTGTTCGGGGGTGCAGCGGGGTAGCTCAGTGGCAGAGCAGCGGCCTCATACGTCGCAGCGCAGTGGTTCGAATCCACTCTCCGCTATCGGTCATTGCCTGTGATGACCTGAAACGATCGCACAGGCCGGACGCGCCGATGTCGTCAGGCGATGGGAGACTGAGCAACCTGCCTAGTGATCCGGGCTACGGACTTCGCCGCGCGCTGGTACCGGCGAAGGACGTGCCGCCAACTTGCCGGATCGCGGAGTGGTTGCTGAGGGCGAGCTGGTACAGGGATACCGGCCTGACTGTAAATCAGGCGCTTCGGCTGCTGAGGTTCGATTCCTCACTCGCCCACCGATGATCGCGTTCCTGCATGGGTATCGATTCGGGACTGGTGACCGTGCAGGAGCGGGGCGCGATCATCTCGCCGGTGTAGCTCAGCGGCAGAGCGATCGCCTTGTAAGCGATTGGACGCAGGTTCGAGTCCTGCTACCGGCTCCAAGGTCAGTGATGTACCGACGCGCTGACCTCCTGTTCCGGCAGGGCTGTGGCAAGCGGCACAAACCGGTTCGAGGGCGCGACAACGAGCGAGCGCGGGAATCTTCAACCGCTGACCGCGCGACCTCCGCGACGTGACCCGAATGGCCAGAGAGAACCTTGTCCTCACACGAGGGCAGGGTTCTTTCTTTATCCGGTATCCACCGTGGTATCCTAGTAGCTAGGTGGATACGAAACGTTATCAAGGAGCCTTGCCGGTGACAGCACCCGTTACGCACATCTCGCAGCTGAAACACGACCCGAACAACCCCAGACGTCACACGCCTCGCAACATCGGGATGATCCAGCACATGCTGCAGCTCGTGGGTCCGGCGCGCTCGATCGTGATCGACGAGCACAACGAGATCATCGCCGGGAACGGCGTCGTGGAAGCCGCCGCGCAAGCCGGGATCGAGCACGTGCGCGAGTACAACCGCGAAACGGGCGAGCTGGGGCCGCCGCCGCCGAACGGTGAACCGGCGATCCTCGCTGTGCGCGTGACCGGACTGACGGACGAGCAGAAACGCCAATACGCGGTCGCGGATAACCGCACGACCGATCTCTCCGGCTGGGATGCGAGCGCGCTGCAGAAGATGCTGGACGAGGACGTTGATCTCTCGGGCCTGTTCTTCGATGACGAGCTGGGCGCGATCCTCGAGACACTGCGCGATGACGACGACGACGATACCGCGACGCCCGACGACTTCCCGAGCTTTGACGACGATCTCGACACCGAATACTGCTGCCCCAAATGTGGCTACGAGTGGAGCGGTAAGCCGAAATGATCTGGATCGAGCGCCTGTGCTCGCCGCGATCGTTCCTGCACGGCGAGCGCGTCAGCATTGACGCACCTGCCCCGACGATCACGGCCAGCGGCATCTCCGGCTCGGGCAACTACTCGGACTGGTGGGTGCTGCGTGATCAGCTCGTCGAGACAGCGCCAAAGATCGACCCCGCGCAGCCGCCCTATCGCGTGATGAGCATGCGCGAGATCGACGCGATGCCGCACAACGGACTCGACATCGTTTCGACGTTCTCCGGCTGTGGTGGCTCGTGTCTCGGCTTCCGCATGGCTGGCTATCGCGCGCTGATCGCGTGCGAGTTCGTGGAAGCAGCACGTGACACGTATCGCGCGAACAACCCGCACACGCTGATCGATCCGCGCGACGTGCGCGAGATCACCGGAGCAGAGATTCTGGACGCGATCGGCAAGGACATTGGCGAGATCGATGTGCTGGAAGGCTCGCCGCCGTGCAGCCCGTTCAGCACAGCCGGGAAACGTCACGAAGGCTGGGGCAAGGAGAACATCTACAGCGACACGGTGCAGCGCGCCGACGACCTGTTCTTCGAGTACGCGCGACTCGTGGACGAGCTGCGACCGAAGGTCTTTGTCGCGGAGAACGTGTCGGGACTCGTCAAGGGCAGCGCAAAGGGCTACTTCAAGATGATCCTGCGCGCGCTCAGGGATCGCGGCTATCGCGTCGAGGCGCGGCTGCTCAATGCGCAATGGCTCGGTGTCCCGCAAGCGCGCGAGCGATTGATCTTTGTCGGCGTGCGCGAGGACATGAAGCGCGACCCGGTGTTCCCGAAGCCGCTGCCCTATCGCTACACGATCCGGCAAGCGGTGCCGGATATGGGCGCGGATGACCTCGGCTGGCAGCTCGCCGAGCACGTGCCGAGCGCTGAGCGCATCACGACACGCACGCCCGTTCACAAGCGCAAGCTCCGCGAGATCGAGCTGAAACGGCTGGCGAGCTTCCCCGACGACTTCGAGCTAACCGGCACCATGATACAGCGCTGGGAGCGCATCGGGCGATCGGTGCCGCCCCGGATGATGCACGCGGTGGCGAGCACGATCGCGCGGGAGGTGTTCGATGCACGCGACTGATCGCACCGCGCAGCGCTGGCGCGAGCTGTTCCTTGACGTGATGTCCTCGCTCCCCGACGTGCCGATCCTGCTCTCGGGCGGCACCGACTCGGCAGCGATCCTGTCGGCGGCACTCGCGCTCGGTCGCACGCCGGACTGCTACACGTACAGCATCGGCGGCGTGGCCGGGACTGATCTGCGCGTCGCACAGCTCATGTGCGACACGTTCGAGCTGCAGCTGCACGTGATCGACCTGCCACGAGATCACGAGAGCCTCGTGCGCGATATTCGCGAGATCGTCGCGCGACTCGGCACGACCCGCAAGGCGGCTGTCCAGTGCGCGCACCCGATGTGGTACATGGCGCGCGCGATCGCTCACGCCGGATTCGACGCGACGTACTGCGGCACGGGCGGCGTGATCGAGGACAACCGAACCGGCGGCATCATCCTCAACACGCAAGGCGAAGAAGCATTCCGCGAGTATCGTCGCAAGAACCTCACACCCGGGTACACGCAAGACGGCAACGGCACATGGGCGATGCATACCGCCGCGCAATGGTCGGGCGTCGCGCTGCTCGAACCGCTCGTGATGGAGCCGTTCGCGACGTACTCGCTGTCACTCGATGCGCGCGAGATCAATCGCCCGGTGCAGAAGGGCATCGCCATGCGCGCGTTTCCCGAGTTCTGGTCACGCGGTCGCTGGCGTCGCACGAACAGCCCGATGCAGGTGAACAGCGGTCTCCGCGACTGGCACGCAACGTTACTGGATGACCCGGCGATCAACCGCCGCGGTCGCAAGTCAATGGCGCATCTGTACGCCGACATCACATCGGAGGACGATCAATGAGCGAGCACACGCTGCAGACATGGCCGCACTTCGGGCCGGATACCTACATGGTGCTGCAGGACATGCTGCATCACGGCAAGCTCTCCGGCGTCAACGGGGAGTGGCAGCGCACACTCGAAGGACGATTCGCGCGCATCGTGCGCACGCACTACGCGCTCAGCACGAACGGCGGCACCAACGCGCTGCTCGCCGGGATGTATGGACTTCGCATCGGGCCGGGGGATGACGTGATCGTGCCGGGACTGACGTTCTCCGGCTCGGCGATGCCAGCCCTGATGCTCGGCGCGCGCGTCGTGTTCGCTGACGTGGACCCGCTCACCTACAACATGACGCCGGAAACGCTCGAAGCTGCCTTGCGTCGCGCGCACAACCCGAAAGCGGTCGTGCTCGTGCACCTGCACGGACTCGTGGCTGACGTGCTCAGTATCCGCGCGCTGTGCAATCGCTGGGGCGTCGCGCTGATCGAAGATGCGTGCCAAGCGCACGGCGCGTGGGTCGATGACGATCGCATGGTCGGCAGTATCGGTGACTTCGCCGCGTTCAGTCTCAACAGCTCGAAGGCGATGCCAGCTGGCGATGGTGGACTGCTCGTGACGAATAACGCCGACATCTACGAGCGCGCACGATCGTTCCGCACGTTCGGTGAAGATGAGGACGAGATCACCCGCGAGCTGCGACCGTATCGATCGTCCCAGATCGGCGGCAACTTCCGGCTCCCGGAGATCAGCGCGTTCCTCGCTGTGCGCTCACTGACCGCGCTGCCAGCCGTGCAGGATCGTGCGCGAGAGAACGGCGCGCTCCTGACGAGCATCCTTGCCGACGTTCCCGGCATTGTCACGCCGGAGACAGATGGGCGCGATCACACGTACCACAAGTACCGGATCGGACTCCCGGCGCGCATCAGTCCCGATGACGTCGTCTACGAGCTGCGCAAGGCTGGACTCCCGGCTGGTCGCTGGCAGACGGCAGCGCTGTGCGAGGACGCGGTGTACGGCAATCATCCCGAGAGCTGTGTCGTGGCACGGTTCATCGTCCGGCACTCGGTGATCCTGTTCGACGAGCGACACCCGTTG
>NZ_JAJUFV010000165.1 GCF_029263575.1 Microbacterium sp.
CATGGCGACCACCAAGAAGCTGTACAACGCGATCAAGGACGAGTACGAGATTGCCAGCGTGCAGTACGCCTACGAGGACGAGCTGTGGAGCCTGACGGAAGATGCGCGACATCTGAGCAGCCGGGGCGAGGCGTACAGTCTGATCCTCGCACTGGAGGAGATTCTGAGAGCGATGCCGATCGCGGAGCGCGAGTCGATCCTGACAGCGGGACGCAAGGTCAAGCCAGCGGCACGCGAGAATGCGCGTGCGGTATGGCGCAAACGGCGCGCGACAGATTCGGCAGCGTAAAGGGTTGCGCGCTAGCTACGAATGGTGTACACTAGAACCAGTTGAGAGACACGTCGCGAGACACGAGACACAAGGAGACACGAGATGAGCACGATTGATATGCAGGTTCTGGAAGAGCGCTACGAGGAGCACGCGCATCTGCTCATGGACGAGATGCCGACCGAGGAAGCCGCCGCGATCCAAGCCGAGATCGAGGAGCTGCTGGAAACGTGCAACACGATGGTCCGGCTCGGCACGTATCGCGATCGCGAGAGCGGCGAGTACGACCTGCGCTATCTCGCAGCGTTCGAGGACGCGGTGACGATGCTCGAAGACCTTGCCGGGTATGCGATGAGTTGGTAGCCAGATAGCCACGATTGGTGTACACTAGAGTCAGTCGAGAGACACGAGACACGAGAGGAGACACAACATGACGACGCGCACGATCCCGGTCACGATCTTCTACACGAACGGCACGAGCACCACGCAGCGCTTGCCGGTCAGCGATAACGTCACGCGCGAGATCGATCGCTTCCGCGAGAACGTGAAGCGCGACTGGCGCACGTATCGCAACCTCGGCGTGATGTGGTTCCGGTTCCAGATCACCGAGCAGTACGCGGAGGAGTTCAGCCTCGCATCGCTGATGTAGGCAAAGGAAAGCACCGGGCAAAAGGCCCGGTGCGATCCCCCCTCGTCGGTGCCCCGAGTGACCCACGAAACCCGGAGCTAACCTGAGGGTAGCCAGAAGGACACGAGATGTCAACAGAGGGACACGTCTACGAGGTCACGCCACAACCGTTGTTCGATCTCGCGCAGTATGAAGTGGAGCACCGCCCGAGTATCGATCGACAGGAGAAGATGCAACGCGCAGCACTCGATGAACGCAACGATGAGGCACTGACGAGAGACACACGGATCATGCACCTGCGCCGGATGGTCCGGTTCGCGGAGACATTGATCGCACAGCTACAGGAGGAGATGGATGATGCACATATCGATCGACCAAAAAAGACAAGAGGCCGCACGACTCGCTGAGGAGGGCAAGAGCTATCGACAGATCGCGAAGGCGCTCGGCGTCGCGCCGATGACCGTGTACTACTGGCTGCCCTCGAAAGAGGAGCAGGGCATGTTTCGCGAAATGGCCGAGCTGCGATTGAAGGGGCTGACCAACATCGAGATCGCGGAAAAGCTCGGCGTGGATCGCAAGAAGGTCAGCTCGGTGCTCGGGCCGCTGCCGCGACTGCATCGCGCGCAGAGTGACCGGCGACAGATTCGCATGGAGCCGGGAACGTATGACCGATTGAAGCAGGTCGCGCAAGGACTCGGGCTGCACGTCGGGAAGGGCAGCGTGCCGCGTGATGGAGCGGTCGGGCGCATGCTCGATGCGATCGCACGCGGGGAGCTGAACGTCAGCTGGAAGAACGGATACGGGCCGCATATCGATACGGTGGAGGACTAGCAGTGGCGCGGTTGCTTGTGGATCACGAGAAGGATGCTGAGCTGATCGAGCAGGTATCGCGAGAGATGCGACGCGTGGAGTTCGAGAGTCCACGCTGGCGCGCGAGTTACGACATGGCGGCGGTCGCGATCTCACTGACGCGACAGCACGACGCACGAAAGGAGACACAGCATGAGCACGATCACACCGACGCGGCCGACTGAACAGGCGTGGGACTTCGAGCGCGAGCTGCAGCGCATCCCGAACGTGTCGCACATCGCGATCAGTCCCGCCCCGCTGTACACGGGCTACGCGTGGACGGTGCACATCCGCACGTTCACGCGCAACCCGGACACGAACGTGGCGACGACCAGCAGCTGGGTCGGGCAGGGCGCGACGATCGAGGAAGCGCAGCGCAACGCGATCGAGGCGAGCACCGTGAAGATCATGCGCTATGACGGCGAGAGCAGCAGCGTTCGCGTCTATGACAAGGACGCATCGCTCCTGCGCAGAGAGTAGCTAGGTGGCGACGAAATGAAGGAGAGGAGACACAGCATGCGCGAGAGCACCTACACGATCTGGTACCGCATCTACATGGACGGTCGGTGGCAGCTGCGCACGTTCAGATCAGCATCGAACTGGCAGCGACTCGACAACGCGATCACCGACGCGCGGGACGTGCTGAAACAGCAGCAGTACCCGACGAGTCAGGCGTTCATCGTGGACGATCGCGGCGCGATCCGCTGGGTGAGCGATCGCGTGCCACTCGTCGAGGAGCTGTATGCATGAGCACCACCGCAGAACGCCTAGAAACGGTCGCTACGCGCGAGTTCGATCCGTTCGAGCTACGTGTACGGGTGGAGCGAGAAACGACCTTTGGCGACCGTACTGTGCGCGTCACGACCTACAACGACGGCGCGACCACGCTCGCGATCGAGAATACGCACGGCATCGTGCTGCACCAGATGATCGCTGAGCTACGGGACACGGATTCGATTGAGCAGCTGATCGGCATGCTGCGAGCTGCGCAGCGCGATCACGAGCTGGCGAGGCACGAGTAGACATGGAGGACACAGTGGTCAAGATCGAAGTACGCGACACCGCGAAAGAGCGCGTGTTTCTCGAAGGCGATCGCGTGCGCGTCGTCTGCGGCGAGTACGCGGGACACCTCGGTACGGTGCGCAAGGTTCACGGAAACGCTGTATTCGTCGGGCTGGACGGCCAGTCGCATTCGCTGACGGCGCATCCCGACCAGCTCACGCACGATCTCGGCGAGCAGGAGAGCAAGGTCGAGCAGCTGCAGCGCGCACTCGATGAGATGCAGCGCGCCAACGAGTATCTGCGCATGGAGGTCGCCTCGCGCGGTGAGCGCATCGCCGAGCAGAACGAGCGGATCGAGGCGCTGAAAAAGGCGCGCAACGTCGTGCTGCCGACCGGGAACCTCATCCTTGACGCGTTCGCCGGGGCGCGGCTGAACGGCGAGCTGCGGGAAGCGCTGCACAAGGCGCGCGGGGCGTGCAAGCGCTTGCGCATTGAGCGCGACGAGGCGCGACAGAAGGTGGACCAGCTGCAGCAGCGCGAGAGCGCGAACGGCAAGATCGACAAGATCATCGCGGATCACGCGCTCGCAGATGCCGAACGCCGCGAGCTGCTGCAGATCGCCGCGACGCTCGCGCGACAGCTCGACAACCGCTAACGAAAGGAGACACGACATGACGACCCGACGCATCCTGACGACCGTCCTCGCGATCCTGACCGCGCTCACGCTGCTCGCTCCGGCGAGCGCTCAGCGCACGCGCCCGACACCGACGCCGACTCCGGCAGCTGACGAGCACGAGAGTATCGTGTATGTGCATCGCTACCGTGACGACGTGATCAACGTGCGGTCGCGCACGTTCGATACGCTGCGCGAGGCCAAGCTGTTCTACTCGCTGCTGGACACGGAATCGCTCGAAGAAGCGGTGGATATGTACGTGATCGATGAGATGGAGCAGGGCGACATGAAAACCTACCTGCTCACGGACTTCGATCTCGTCGGCGCGGTCGCGATCTTCCGCGACGGCTACACGGTGACGATGGTCGCGTATGTGACCGCAGAGGACGAACCGGACTTCGAGCTGTTCTTCCGGTTCGTGACGGACGTCGTGTACTACGGGCTGGATGCCCCGGCCCCGCGCGGCTACACGATCACCGAGGACACGCGGCGCGGTCCGAGCTACAGCTGGTAGGGTACGCGATGAAGCTGAACCGACCCGAGCGGCTGGCCGTCGTCGTGACCGGCGACCGCCACGCCCAAGCGGTGGACTGGCAGGGGCCGATCTACAACGTGCTGGACGCGCTTCGGGCGACCTGCCAGCACGCGGTCCTGATCCACGGTGACTGCGACGCCCCGGAGGGCGCGGAGGGCATCGATCGAATCGCGGCACGCATAGCAGCGAGCACCGGCTGGCAGATCATCCCGGTCCCGGCGATGTGGGCACGCGACGATCGCGCAGCAGGGCCGCGCCGGAACCGCATCATGCTGAAAATCCTTGCCGCGCTGCAGGCGCAGGGCTACCGCGCCGGGGTGCTGGCGTTTCACGACGACATCGAGAACAGCAAAGGAACGAAAGATTGTGTGGCACAGGCTGAGCTGCTGGGCCTGTCGATCGCGCAGTACACGAGAGAGGGACGCAAGCGATGAACGAGGAGCAGGCGAAGATGCTGACGTTCGAGGACACCGGGTTTCCGGCTGAGTGGTATTGGCAGCGCGAGGGCGAGTCGCAACGCTTCTACACACGACAGGCGGTGCTCGATGCGATCCGGCGACGCAAGCGGGTCGCGCCAGCTCCGATCCCGAAGCCAACCGAGCCGGTGAAGCCGATCAATGTGCGACCGACGAGCGCGACATGCAAGCAGTGCGGCAAGACGTTCCCGGTCGGGCCGAGAGGATACGTGCCGATGTACTGCGGTCGTCGCTGCAGAGATCGCTACAACGATCACAAGCGGCGCGATCGCATGCGCGAAGCCGTGATCTCCGCGAAGCAGCAGGTCCGGCAACAGCGCCGGGAAACTCGCGCGTAGCCTTTTACCTACGAAGGGTTGACACTTGGGCTGCAGCTGGTGTACACTACGTGTAACGAGATGAGCGATTGGCGCTCGTCAAGAGACACAAGGAGACACGAGATGAACGTTGCGAAGATCAAGGCGAGCGAGCTGCAGCCGGGTATGATCTACGTCGAGCCGATGCGACTCGACTGGAACGGCGACACGTATGCGCGCGAGATCACGAAGGTCGAGCACAGCAAGCTCAATCACCCGGATGGTGGCAAGTACGTGATGATCTGGTGCGGCGTGCGAGAGATTCGCATGAGCAGCGAAAAGGACGTCACGGTTCAGGCGTAAGAGACACAGCGGGAGGGCGAAAGCCCTCCCACCACCCAGAAGGAGACACAGCATGTACACCCTCGAAGATCAGTACCGCAGCGCGATCGAGAGCCGCAAGACGTGGATGATGCAGAAGAAGCGAGCCGTCAACGCGGTCCTCGGTGAAATCCGCGAGCGACTGGCGAAGGGCGAGAGCGCCGACACGCTCAACGGCGACGTGATGAACTTCGCCGCCGAGCAGGACTACCGGCTGAAGCTCAGCGACGACATCAGCACTGGCCTGAACGAGCTGCGGCTGGAATGGATCGCGTGGGTCGCTGACGACGTGCGCGAGGCGATGGGCTGGGAGACACCGTAACGAGACAGCGCCGGGGCGAGATGATCGTCCCGGCGTTGCTCTTTCGCTCAATGGTTGCATCATAGCTACGACTGGTGTACACTGGAATCAGTACACGAGATGCAGCGACGAGAGGAGACACGATGAGCGAGCAGCAGATGCAGAAGATCACCCGGATGATGACCACGCAGCAGATCGCTGACGCGCTGCAGCAGATCAACGACGACCATACGCTCGGCATGGAAGCCGCCACCGTCGAGATTGCGCTGATCGACGAGCTGGACCGCCGCGAGCTGGTCACCTACGACGATCGTGGACGCGTCTACTGGAAGGAGTCGGGCACGCTGATTCCCGGCCAAATCTAAGAGGCGTAGCCTTTTACCTACGAATGGTTGACAGCACGCTATAACTGGTGTACAGTGGACGTAACGTGATGAGCGACTGGCGCTCATCGAGAGACACAAGGAGACACGAGATGATGACCATGATCCAGCAGATGCAGCGCGCGATGACCACCGACGACACGCTGCGCGGGTTGCTCTTCGAAGCGGAGCTGTGGCGCGGACTTGCTGCCACGGAGAACGCGCCCGACGAGCTGATCGCCGAGGCGAAGCGCAACGCGGAGAGCGCGTACACCCGCGCCGTGGCCCACTTCAACGCCAACC
>NZ_JAJUFV010000166.1 GCF_029263575.1 Microbacterium sp.
GAAGCCGGTCAGCTGCGCGATGACGCCGAGACCACGGCATCCATCCGCATCCTCGACCCGAGCATCATCAGCCCGACCGTGCAGCAGCTCGAGCAGTTCCGTGGCTACTACCAGTTCCAGGACGAGCTCGATGTCGACCGCTACGAGATCGATGGCACGATGCAGGACACCGTCGTCGCCGTGCGCGAACTCGACGTCAACCGCCTCGGCGACAGCAACAACTGGAACAACCGCACGGCGGTGTACACGCACGGCTACGGCCTCGTGGTCGCCGCCGGTAACCAGCGCACGAGCGAGGGCGAGCCAGTCTTCCTCGAACGCGGTATTCCGACCTCGGGCTTCTTGACCGACAGCGAGGAGTTCCAGCCGCGCGTCTACTTCGGCGAGGAGTCGCCGCTGTACTCGATCGTCGGTGCGCCGGAGGGCACCGACCCGGTCGAGATCGACTACCCGCGTGGTGAAGACGGCGCCAACGAGACGAAGACCACGTTCGTCGGCGATGGTGGGCCGCAGATCGGCAACACCTTCCAGAAGCTTCTCTTCGCGCTGAAGTTCCAAGAGGCCGAGATCCTGTTCTCCGATCTGGTGAACGAGGACTCGCAGATTCTGTACGACCGTGACCCGGTCACGCGCGTGCAGAAGGCCGCGCCGTACCTGAAGCTCGACAGCGATCCCTACCCGAGCGTCGTCGATGGCCGCATCGTGTGGATCGTCGACGGATACACGACCAGCTCGACGTATCCCTACTCGACGAGCGTGAGCCTGTCGGATGCGATCACCGACTCGAGCACCGACTCGCCGAACTTCGCGATCGACGACATCAACTACATTCGCAACTCGGTGAAGGCGACCGTCGATGCGTACGACGGTTCGGTGACGCTGTACGCCTGGGACGAGGAGGACCCGATCCTCAAGGCCTGGCAGAAGGTGTACCCCTCGACGGTGCAGCCGATTGACGAGATGTCGGCTGAGTTGATGAGCCACGTGCGTTACCCGACCGACATGTTCAAGGTGCAGCGTGAGATCCTCGAGGTCTACCACGTCGACACCGCCGGCTCGTTCGCTCAGCAGGACAACCGTTGGCAGACGCCGGATGACCCGCGCAACCCTGACGAGCTGCAGCCGCCGTATTACCTGTCGATGCAGATGCCGGGTCAGGATTCCCCGCGCTTCTCGATGTTCTCGACCTTCATCCCGGCCTCAGCGCAGGGCACCTCGAGTCGTAACGTGCTCATGGGGTATCTGGCGGTCGATTCGGATGCCGGGGCGACAGCGGGGGAGAAGGCCGAAGGCTACGGGCAACTGAGACTGCTCGAGATCGACGCCGATACCACTGTGCCCGGCCCCGGTCAGGTGCAGAACACCTTCAACTCCGACCCGGATGTGGTGCGAGAGCTCAACCTCTTGCAACAGGGTGAATCGCAGGTCAAGTACGGAAACCTGCTGACACTTCCCGTCGGTGGCGGTCTGCTGTATGTGCAGCCGGTGTATGTGCAGTCGTCGGATGCCGCGGGCACGCAGTTGCCGTTGCTGCAGAAGGTCCTGGTGACCTTCGGTGACAGCATCGCCTTCGAAGACACGCTCACCGCGGCACTCGACGAGATATTCGGCGGAGACTCGGGTGCCAGCGGTGGTGACGAAGAGGTGGAGCCGGCAGATCCCAACGGCGAACCGACAACGCCGGACGAGGGGACGACCGATCCTGACGAGGGGACGACTGACCCGGATGAGGGTACGACTGACCCCGACACGTCGAGCGACCCGCGTGAGGCGGCCCTGGCCGATGCTCAGCAGGCGCTGCTCGATCGTGAGGCAGCGCTCAAGGAGGGCGATCTGACCAAGTTCGCCGAAGCTGATGAGCGCCTCACCGACGCGATCAACGAGTTGCTGGCTCTGGAAGAGTCCGCCGCGAACTGATCGCACCCCGCGACGCGACGAGGGTCCCGTCTGAATCTGATGATTCGGGCGGGACCCTTCTTCGTCGGGGGCGATCGCGGCGGCTCAGCGGCGCCGTCACGTCAGCGGTGGCGCCACGGCTCAGCGCCGCCGTCACGGCTTAGCGGAGCAGCCAATGCGAAAGGCCCCTGATCAGAATTTCTCCCGATCAGGGGCCTTTCTTGTGTCGCTTTCTCGTTGCGGGGGCAGGATTTGAACCTACGACCTCCGGGTTATGAGCCCGGCGAGCTACCGAACTGCTCCACCCCGCGGCACGAGTTATAGCTTAGCACGGGAATGCAGAGCCGTCACATCCGGGGGCGGATGCTGCGGCCGTGGCGATGCGCCAAGATGGAGGCATGTCCGACACCGCCTCCACGTTCGTTGCCGTCTGCCAGTTCAGCCCCACCGACTCACGCGAGTCGAACCGCGCGCGCATCGCGGAGCTGACGGCGGATGCGGCAGGCCGGGGCGCGCGGTTGGTCGTTTTTCCGGAGTACTCGAGTTACTTCGTCGATCCGATGGATGTGACGCTCGCTGCGAACTCCGAGCCGCTTGACGGTGCGTTCGTGAAGGCGCTGCAGGGCGTGGCATCCGCTCATGGGGTCACGATCGTCGCCGGGCTGGTCGAGTCCGCCGGTGACCGGGTGCGCAATACTCTCGTCGCCGTCGACGGCACAGGCCTGCGCGCGACCTACCGCAAACAGCACCTCTACGACGCATTCGGACAGACCGAGTCCGATTGGATCGAAGCCGGTGAGCTCGGTGCTCCCGAGACGCTCGACATCGACGGCCTGCGCGTCGCGATGATGACCTGTTACGACCTGCGCTTTCCCGAAGTCGCCCGCACGCTCGTCGATGCCGGGGCCGACGTCATCGTCGTGCCGGCCGAGTGGGTGCGCGGGGCGCTCAAAGAGCACCACTGGACCACGCTTCTCGCCGCCCGCGCGATCGAGAACACCGTCTACGTCGTGGCCGCTGACCACCCGACACCCATCGGCGTCGGACACTCGCAGATCATCGACCCGCAGGGTGTCGTCGTCGCGGGTGTCGGAACGGCCGAGGGCATCGCGGTCGCCGAGCTGTCGCACGACGCCATCGAGCGTGTGCGCGAGAAGAACCCGGCGCTGAAGCTTCGGCGGTACACGGTCGTTCCGCGCTGAGCCTGACCGACAACGAACCCCCTGCCCCGCACCCCCAGAATCAACCCGCAGCGAGCCGGGCGGCGGCCTCCTCCAGTACCTCCACCTTCTTGCAGGCCGCGAAGCGCACGAGCCCCGCGTACTCACCTTGGTGCTCGCGGCTGACGAACGCGCTCAGCGGGATCGCGACCACTCCGGTCTTCTCTGGCATCTCCCGGCAGAACGCCGCTGTGTCCGCGCCGCCCAGTGCCGTGGCATCCGCGACGGTGAAATATCCGCCCCTGGGCGGGATGACGTCGTACCCGGCGGCGCGAAGTCCATCGCCGAGAATCGTGTGCTTGCGCGCGAGAGCGGCCGCGGCATCCGTGAAGAAAGAATCCGCAAGGCGCAGCCCCACAGCGATCGCGGGCTGGAACGCCGACCCGTTCACATAGGTGAGATATTGCTTCACAGTGAGCACGGCGGTGATGAGCTCGGCGGGCCCGTGCACCCAGCCGATCTTCCACCCGGTGGTCGAGAAGGTCTTGCCCGCCGATGAGATGGTCAGGGTGCGCTCGGCCGCGCCCGGCAAAGTCGCGATCGGCACGTGCGGGGCATCGAAGGTGAGGTGCTCATAGACCTCGTCGGTGACGATGATCGCGTCGTGCCGGTGGGCGAGGCGCACGATCTCGTTCTGCACCTCGGGCGAGAACACGGCTCCTGTCGGATTGTGCGGGTCGTTGACGAGGATGATCCGCGTCCGGTCGGTGACGGATGCCGCGAGCTCCTCCAGATCGGGCTGAAAATCGGGTCGGCGAAGCCCGACCGTGCGAAGCCGCGCGCCGGCCAATGCCACGGCGGCGGCGTAGGAGTCGTAGTACGGCTCGAACACGACCACTTCGTCATCGGGGGAGTCGATGAGCGCCAGAAGGGTCGCCGTCAGAGCTTCGGTCGCCCCGGCTGTCACGATCACCTCGGATGCCGGGTCGACGGCCAAACCGTAGAACCTCTGTTGGTGCTCGCTGATGGCCGCCAGCAGATCGGGGACGCCCCGGCCGGGCGGGTACTGATTCATCCCGTCGGCGATCGCGGCGCGCGCGGCGTCGAGAACCTCGGCCGGGCCGTCTTCGTCAGGAAAGCCCTGCCCAAGATTGATGGCACCGGTTCTGACCGCGAGCGCAGACATCTCTGCGAAAATGGTAGGTGCGACGACGCCGTCAGGAGAAAGCAGTCCGGCCCCGGCCGCAGTGCGCCGCCAGGCGCCAGCAAGAGAACTCATGTAACCCAGGCTAAGGGCATAGCCGACACTCATCTTGACCATATTGAACGCACAGTTACGGCGGGCATCCTGAAGGGGCGTTGTTAAGGAGCAGACTATGATCAAAGTCAACATCCCCACCGGGCCCGCCTCGTCAGAGCAGCCCGAACCGCACATCGCCCGCGAGGGCGGTCACCACGACATGCCGTCGTCGTTCGCGTCAGAGGTCGCTGCGTCAGACGCGGCTGCAGCTCCGGCATCCGACGCCGCGCCGCAGCACACGCCTCCGTACGTCGCCTCGGCTGCCTCGTCGCCGTCGCACGCGTCGCCGGCGCAGGCGTCGCCGTCGGACCCGCAGCCGCACGCATCCCAGCCGCACGCATCCCAGCCGCACGCATCCCAGCCGCACGCTTCGCAGCCGCACGCTTCACACCCCACCCCGGGGGCGGCCTTCGGCATCCCGGCCCCGGTCGGCCTCCACAACGATCCGGCTAACAGCACGCAGCCGACGGTTCCGCTCGATTCTGATTTCTCACCGGCCTCGCAGGCCACCCCGAAGCAGAAAGAGAAGAAGCCTTTCGGTGCGGGCAAGGTGGCAGCGCTCGTCGTCGCGGCAGCGCTGGTCGGCGGGGCCGCCGGTCTCGGCACCAGTTACATCGGCAACACCGTGTGGGCGCAGCCCGGCGGGAGCGCGGCGAGCGGTCCAGACTCGATCACCGTCAACAACCCCGGTTCGGTGAATGAGACGACCGCGATCGCGACCGAGGTGCTGCCGTCTGTCGTCACGATCCAGGTTGCTGGACAGAACGGCTCGGGCAACGGTTCCGGTGTCGTGCTCAGTAAAGACGGATACGTCCTCACCAACACGCACGTGGTCACCCTCGGTGGTGCTGAAGCGGATCCGACGATTCGCGTGACCACGTCCGACGGGACGATGTATGACGCCACGATCGTCGGCACCGACCCGATCTACGACCTCGCCGTCATCAAACTTGAAGGTGCGGAAGACCTGAAGCCGATCGAGTTCGCCGACTCGTCGGAGATCAACGTCGGCTCGACCGCGGTCGCTGTCGGAGCCCCGCTCGGCCTCTCGAACTCGGTGACCACGGGCATCGTGAGTGCGCTGAACCGCAGCATCCAGATCGCGTCGTCGGCCCTGCCCGAGTCGGGACCGGATTCGCCCGACGAGCAGGAATCCGACCAAGAGGGCGGGCCATTCCAATTCGACCTGCCCGGCACTGAGCAGCAGCAGGCGACCGAGTCGATCTCGATCGCGGTGATCCAGACGGATGCCGCCATCAACCCGGGTAACTCCGGTGGCGCACTCGTCGACAGCGAAGGAAAGCTGATCGGCATCAACGTCGCCATCGCCACGGCAGGATCCTCGGAGGAATCCGGCTCGATCGGTGTCGGCTTCGCGATCCCGTCGAACGTCGCCGAGCGCATCTCGCAAGAGATCATCGAAGACGGCGCCGCCACCCACGGTCTGCTCGGTGCCTCCGTGCGCGATGCCGCCTCGGTGGCCGACGCATCCGTCGCCGGTGCGTACATCGTCGAGACCACCCCCGATGGAGGTGCGGCCGAAGCCGGGCTGAAGGAGGGCGACATCGTCACCTCGTTCAACGGCGC
>NZ_JAJUFV010000167.1 GCF_029263575.1 Microbacterium sp.
CGCTCACAGCCAGCACCTGCGCGCCCAGGCAGACGACGACCACGGCGATCGTCGGCACGAGCATCCCCGCGGCGAGAGTGCGCAGCACGATGGTGAGGCCGGGTCGGCGGGTGACAAGCAGCGCCAGCGCGAGGGCGAACATGAGCGCGGTCGACAGGGCCGTCCATCCGCTCCGTTCGAAGACCACCTGCACGATGCCGGCCACGAACGGCACGGTCGTCACGGCGAGCACCGCATACCAGGCGCGCGCTCCGACACGGGCGATGAAGGTCGCGACGATCGCGCACAGGAGTCCTGCCGTCGTGGTCAGACACAGCACCGCGATGCTGCCGAGCGTCGTCAGCGCGAGCGCCTGCGAGATGCACACCAGCGCATAGGCGAACCCCGCACCGACGTGCAGATAGCGGATGCGGGTCGCCACCGTAGCCGCGGCGAGCGCCAGGGCCGCGATCACGGCGATGCCGATAACGGGGGCGAGAGCGATGTCACGCCACGATGCGAGGGCAGAGGCCGCGATCGCCACATGGACGCCGAGGTGAAGGGCGACGCGGATACCGGTGCGCACATCGCGCACCCGGGGGATCCAGCGCAGGGCGGCGGCCGCCGTCGCTGCTGCGGCGAGAACGACCCCGATGCGCACAGCGAGCGGCAGCATCGGCAGACATGCCAGCGTGATGATGGCGATGTCCGCCACGAGCGTTGCGGCGACATTCGTCGCGCGCACGATCGCGGCCAGCACTGTGTGCCGACGGGCAAGCACCGCGAACAGCCACAGGCCAGCGGCCAGCCCTGCCAGCGTGACGGGGATCGGCCACGACAGCGTCGTCACGGTCACCGAGCTCTCCTGCGTTCCCGCGGCGAACTCGTAGACGGCGCCGACGCCCACTAGCGCCGCGATGCCGAGCGGAGCCAGGCTGATCACTGACAGCACCGTGAGAGCACCGGCTGCGAGCACGCTCCGCGACGTGCTGCGCGGCAGCGGCGCCGTGGCCGCGATCGCGAACGACACCGCCGCAGAGACGGCGATCGTCGCCAGCCACCAGTCTCCCGAGATCGTGTTCACCGCCGCGGCGTGCACGGCCATGACCACGGATGCCACGGCCCCCGCTCCCGCGACATAGCTCCACCAGGCGCTCAGCAGCTGGCGCGTCGCGACGAGCGCGTGCACCGTGACAAGAGCCAGCACGAGCACCAACTGCCAGAGGCTCTCGTTGCCGAAGGCTGCGCCGAGAACGTTCGCCATGGCGATCGGCAACGCGCTGAGCACCGCCAGCACCTGGATCGTGGCCAGCATGCGGCGCTCGGGCTCCAGTGATCGAGCCTCGGCATCGTCGGTCATCCGCGGAGCGAAGCGCGGCAGCACCGCCACGAGGCCGGCGGCCACGAACGCCACCGCGACGTGACCGAGCGCCGCAGCCGGCGCACTGCCCACGGCGTAGCCGAGCATCGCGGGCACGATCGCCAGGGCCGACAGCGCACCCCAGGTCCAGATGCGAATACGCGCCGTGCGACCGGCGAACGCCATGGTGACGGCGGCGATGGCGCTGGCCACGGCAGCGATGAGCCAAGTCGTGCTCGCGGTCGTTCCGATCTGGGCGAAGGCGTAGACGTCCAATCCGACGAAGACGAGCCCGAGCCCGCCGACAGCTTCGGCCGAGAACTGCAGCCTGCGTCGGGCGAGCGCCCACGAACCGGCGAGGAACACGAGCGTCACGACAGCGACGATGACACTGCGCAGCACCCGGTCAGAGAGGTCGGGGTTCAGGAACGTGAACACGATCGCGGCGACGGCGAACAGTCCGGCACCGGCGATCGCGAGCACCGATTGCAGCGTCGCGCTGCTGCCGCGTTCGCGGAATTCTGGCGGGCCCGCGGGCGGCGGGGCGGTCGAGGGCGCCTGGTTCGAGGACGGGATGTTCGGGGTCGGCATCGGCTGAACCGAGACCGCGCCGTGATGCGCTCCGGGCGCCGGGGCAGCTCCTGGCGCCGGGGCAGCTCCTGCGGCGGAAACCACAGACGGCACGGTGCGCAGCACTGCTTCGCGCCGACGCATCGCCGCGGCCGCTGCGGTCGATGCCTCCCACACCTGGTGCCCGGTCGCACCGCGAAGGTCGGAGCCACAGGTGCGGCAGCATCCGTCCTGCAATGGCACAGCAGCGCATACCGGGCAGACGCGGGCGTCTTCCAACCGCTGAGCGATCGCCTCGCCCCATGACATCACCGTCGTCGCGCTCACGCTGCACCCTCCGTGTCGGCGTCGGCTGCGGCGGTGGCCGCAGCATCGTCGGCCGTCCAGCGCAGGATGTCGCCGGGCTGGCATTCGAGCACCCGGCAGATCGCCTCGAGCGTCGTGAAGCGCACGGCCTTGGCGCGTCCGTTCTTCAGCACCGCGACGTTGGCGGGGGTGATGCCGATGGCGTCGGCGAATTCCTGCACGCTCATCTTCTTTCGCGCCAGCTGCACGTCGAGGTCGATCACGATGGGCATCAGACGACCTCAGACATGTCTTGCTCGAGTTCGAGGGCCTTGCGCAGCAGCCCGCGCAAGACGACCACGAGCAGGGCGAGGGCAGCGCTGACGACCACGCCCAGCACAGCCAGCAGGGTCAGCGACAGCGATACGGCCCGGTTCGCGACGATCACGGCATACGAAGCTGCGATCAAGACCCCGGCACCAGCGAGCGACCAGAGGATGATGTCGACGAACCGGAACGCATCGGGGCTGAAGATGCGCTCGGCGCGCACGAGCGACAGCAGCCGCCACACGCAGATCAGCGTGATCTCGACCAGCGCCAGGAAGATGACCGCGCCGATGATGCCGGGAATCTCCAGATGCGCGACATCGGGGTTGCGCAGCGCCGTGACGCGTGCGACCTCGGGGATCACCAGAATCTGGCTCGCGAGCAGCAGCAGAAGCATCACGGCGATCAGGGTCTTCAGCGCGGCAGTCACACGGGGTTGCATCGTCAGCCTATCGATAAGCGGTCGGTATCTATCGAAAAACGATAGCTTCGGATGCCGGGCACGACAAGCCCGCGAGCACTCTCACAGAGAAGTGTCAGCATCCGCTCGCGCACCGCGCGTCACGGCAGCGCCATCGGGGTGCTAAACGCCCCCGGGGACTCAGGGAGTCTCAGAGTCGAAGGGCGAATCGAGCGAATCGGTCAGTTCGGCCAGCATCGCCTCGATCTGCGGTTCGACGTGCTCAGAGATCGCGGCCTGCACGCGCAGCCGGTGCCGGAGCAGAATGCTGCAGATCTCTCGGCCGACCATATTGGCGTACTCGTCGGCGAGGCCGACCTCTTGCCGTAGCGCCGCCTTGGCCTCATCGCTGAGCGGGGGCAGCGGCGGTAACTCGACGCTTTCGGCATCAGCGAGTCCGGCGAGTGTGAACAGGAACGGCGCTCCGGGCACCGGCTCGGGGTCGAGCGGCATGCCCTCGAACTCCGGGGCGAGGTCTTCGGTCGGACGGTAGCTGCGGGAGCGGTTGCGTGCGGCCTGTTGATCGAGCTCGCCCTGCAGCATCGGCAGATTGCGTGCGGTGTACTCGGCGACCGCGTGATCGACGATCGTCTTGATACGCGTCGACAGGCCGTGCTGCACCCCGTGCGGGACGTTGCCGCTGATGCCGACAGCGCTCAGCACGGGCGAGCCGAGACAGCGGCGGCACACGGCGACGCGACCGCGGTGGGTCGCCGGCTGCCAGCGCGGCACCCAGCGCAACCAGGCCTCGACGGCCAGGTCGACCTGTGTCTCCAACGAGCGCTCCACCCTTACAGGGTACGGCGAATGGCGCGGTCAGGGCAGATTTCGCACTCCTCGGTCATGTCGCATCCGGCCCGTCGGAGAGATCGTCCTTCTCCCACGGCCACCGCGGACGGGCGGCGCGGGTCCGCCGCAGCGCAACGCCGACCCACGCGGCGATCGCCGCCACCACAAGCATCACGAGGCTCGAGCCGCCGGTGATCAGCCCGCCCATGACGGACATGCCGGTGACGAACTCGCCCGAGGTGAACATCGCCACGATGCCGACGGCGAGCAGGTGCGCGATCGCCGTCATGATCGAGATCGCCCACACCGAGCGGAATCGCGGATACCTGATCCGCACCGCCTGCGACAGAATGCCGGCGAAGGTCACGACAGCGACGATCATCCCGATGACCCCGGGGGCCTGCCCGAGGCCGGGTACGCCGATGATGTCGGCATCCGTCGCGAAGCTCAAGATGCCGAGTCCGAGGGTGGCGAATGCGAAGAAGCCGACGGCCGTCATGACCGTCGCCTGGACAGCCGAGACCCCCGCAGGCGCGGGCCCGCGGGGGTCAGACGACTCGGTACTCGTGGCTACCTCGACAGGGTCGGGCCGGCCTCAAGCGTGCGCTCGTACTCACGCTGAGCCTCGGCGTTGAGCTCGTTCTTGCGGGCGCCGCTGCGGGCGACCCAGGCGCCGAACCAGATCGTCAGCTCGCGCCCGAGCACGAAGGCGGCGATCGCCATCGGCGCGAACAGCTGCTCGCCGATCAGGTCGACGGCGTCAGCCGAGGAGATCAGCCAGAACCGCGCTTCGAAGAGCTGGCCGAGGATGTATCCGCCGTACGAGACCACACCCACCAGGAGGCCGAAGATGACCCAGCGGCCCCAGCGACCGCGGTTGATGATCGCACCCAGCAGCCAGAAGCCGATGAAGAAGACGGCGACCGGAACCCAGAACGCCCAGGTCGTGAGCGGCGCCAGGATCTCATCGACGACGTTCTCGCTCGTCACATCTCCCTGGATCGCACTCCATCCGAGGCCGATGCCGAGGTAGAGAATCGCGAAGACGATCGTTGCGAGCAGACCGACACCGGCTGCGGTGCCACGGTTGCCGCGGTCGCGCGGCGGCTCAGGCGCCTGCACGAAGATGGGCTGATTCTGCACGGGCGCCGCGGCGGCGACGATCGGCTCCGAGGGGACGACCCGAGTCTCTGTGTCGTCAGAGGTCGCCGGCTCGTAGGCCGTATCGGCGATCGACGTCTCAGCGGCGCTGGTGTCGTCGGTGCTGAGGCCCGTGTCGTTCACGCGCGTGGCGGGCTCGCCCGCGCTGTCACCGCTCGACGAGGCATTTTCGGCTTCGACCGATTCGGCCAGGCCGGGCGTCACGAAGGTTCCGGGGTGGTCGCGCTCGGCCGCTTCGAAGGCTGCGAGATCAGGGTCGACCGCGTCGGCGGCGAGGGCGCCGGAAGCAGAGTCAGACGAGGCAGCGGTGTCGGGCTCAGCGGCCTCGGACGACGAACCAGACACGTCAGCACCAGCGGCTTCAGCATCGGCAAGGCCCTCGTTCGCGCTCGTAAGGACGTCATTGACGTCAGCGGGCTTGTCAGGCTGGGGAACCTCGGGGTCACTCATTGGGGCGCCTCTCGTCGAATATGTGCAGTGCGAGGGTATCGCCGCTCCGGTGCGCAATAGCGCAGGCGTGCCGACGTGTCGCGTGACCCGCGTAATCTCAAGGAATATCGGCGGTTCCCGGGGCGACGGCGCGCAACGTGTCGCCGACGAATTCGACCAACACCGGCCCCATCGGCGCGGCGAGCCAGACGAGGGCTGCGACGACGCCGATGCAGAGGATTCCTGCCACCCAGCTCACCCCCAGATTCCGCCCGTCCGCCTGTGCCATGTCTCAAAGATACGACTCGGGTCGGAGTTGGTCGGGCTGGACACGCGCGATGCTGCGATGGGTTCGTGTCGAATTTCAGATGCAACTGCGCGGCTTCGGCGTGGCGTGCGAGCGACATGCCGCTCGAAGCCAAGTGCGTCTGAAATTCGGCACCGAAGGTCGGTCCTCAGCCGCGCGGCGCGACGACACCGGGCAGCGACCACACCGCGATGGCGGGGCCATTCGCGGCGAGCGCGACAGACCCATCGGATGCCACGGCAAGCGTCGCGTCGCCGAACAGCGCC
>NZ_JAJUFV010000168.1 GCF_029263575.1 Microbacterium sp.
GGCGGGTCACCGGCTGCGCGGACGAGGGTGCCGCGGATTCTGGCCTCCTCGACCGTCGCGTGGCCACGCTGGGCGAGATCGGCGAGGACCCCGCCCGCGAGGACGTAGAAGAGCGTGTTCTCACCCGCGATCGTGCCGGAATCAGGCTGAAACAGCACGAGCATCACGTCCTCGGTGATCAAGGTGCGTGTGCGCTCGGGGTGGGTGACATGTTCGGTCATGACACGATACTAGCACAGTGTGCCGGTACGGTGTACTAATCATCTAGGATCGTCAGAGGAGGATCACCATGAGCACACGTGATCGCATCATCTCGACAGTGACCGCAATGATGCAGGAAGGCGCTCCCCGGCTGAGCGTCCGGGCGGTCGCAGCTCGCGCCGGCATCGGCGCGAGCACGCTGCGACACCACTTCCCCACGCAACGTGATCTGGTGAACGCGGCCCTCACGGCCACCTACGACGCTGCCATGCCAGATGAGCGGATTCGTGACACCACGATGCCTCCGCGCGACCGGCTACGTGAATGTCTCCGTCGGCTGCTCGATCCGTTCGCCACCCCCGCCGAAGCACGCGACACGTGGACCAACCTGCTTCGCACGTTCGCTGAAGCGGAGGCAGACCCGAAGACCGGCGCAGCGTACGACGTTCTCGTCGGCCATGCCGAGCGCCGGGTCGCCGCCTGGCTTGCGATCCTCGAAGACGAAGGGGTGCTGCCTCCGGGCGACACGACCCGAAGAACGGACTTCCTGCTCACCGTCATCGACGGACTGTCCATCGCGCGCGCATTGCCGCCGAGCGACAAGCGCCTCGAAGAAGAAACGAAGACGCTCGCCTTCGCCGTGGATGCAGTCTTCGAAGTCACGCCCCCGGCGCAGCCAGCTCCGTAGCGACCGTACGAAGCGACACGCCCATTACTTGTACGGTGGGAGCTTTCTCATTGAGCGGGGTTCGCAGCGTCTGCTATTGGGTCGTCATCAATGATGACGATCTCTGCGAGCTCTGTGCCTTCGTGCGCGACGAGGTTTGGAAGATCATCACAGAAAAGCTTGTCTATGCTCGAGATGTGCGCAGCAAGGAGTGGATCTGTCTTCATGTTGGGACGTAGGTCGCAGTAATACACACCGTCGAGCGCATTGAGCTTGACTGTGTAGCCTTTGAAGTGTCCTGGAAGGAAAGTTCCTGAGACTCCGTAGTTGGGTTCCTGCCCTACGCGCTGAACATCGTTCAGGAAAATACCGATGTGCGGAACGGCTGTGTCGGTGAGGCGACTGTAGAGGAACTTGTCCATGAAGATTTTATCGATACGGTCCTTGCTCGACGTTTTCACGCTTCCGATTACTCGGAGTTCACCTGCAACGGTCATCATTAAGTCGTGTTGATAGCTCATCTTGAAGAGTTCGGTGCCGTCGTCATCTCTCACAGGGACGCCGAGAACACCTGAGTGACACGGTATGCCGATGGACTCAATGAGCAGTCTGATGAATCGTTCGAAGAGGTCGCCGTTCACCTTACGCGCCCGATTCGATTGCCCGGCGGGTAATGCGTCGAGGGCTGCGCCGATCGATTGTTGTGCGGTGTAGATGACACTGGGGAGGAAGGGTCGATCCCTCGCATCGATTGGTTGCCCATCGCGGAGGGCGTCGAGCATCTCGTTCAGTTTGCTCACTGATGCATCGATGCTGGTTGCGTCGTGGTACAGGTTCGAGTTGATGGGCCGTGTCACCTGATATCCCGCATCTTGCCCGAATTGATAGAACAGATAATTCGGTTCATTGCGTGCGACGATGGTCGCTTGTGTTTGTCCCGAGGCGAGGTAGTCCGCGAATCGCTTGGCGAACTCAAGCCAGTCCGAGATTTGTGTGAAGTTGTCCTTGTGTGTGGCGAAGGTGCGCAGTGAGTCGATGGTCGTCATCGGATTGAATCTCTTCTCATCGCATTGGAGCGATCAAACGCGAACCACTCTGCTTCACTCATGTTTCGCACGGTTACGAGACGTTGCGCAGCCCAGCCGTTGTACTCGGAAGAAAGGTCACACGCCATCCATCGCCGTCCGAGTTGTTCTGCGACGACTGCAGTCGTTCCAGAGCCAGAGAACGGGTCGATGACGAGGTCGCCGCGGTTGGTCGATGCCATGACAAACTTGCGAAGCAACTCCTCGGGTTTTTGCGTCGGGTGCGGCGTCTTCTCCGCCATACCGTTGCTTGTGGTGGGAATTTCGATTACATCTTTAGCCTTCGCACCCATCGGGTGCGGTTCCCAGTTGTCGCGCTTCGTCGTTCCGCCTTTGCCAAAGTTGGAAGTCTCAGCTTGGGGGTGGCTCGGATACTTGAGCGTATGCGCGCCGTACGGAATACGTGCGAAATCGGGATTGGGGAGCCGATGTTTAGCGGACTTGCGGAAGTGGATGATGCTCTCGTGTGAGCGCCCCCAGTCTGATCCGAGGTTTGCTTTGTTCTTGTAGTGCCAAATCAGCCACTTACAGTCTGCGAAGTTCGCCATCGCGGGGTGTTTGATGTCTGCGAGGATCTCTGTGAAACCGCACACATACAGTGAGCCGCTGGGTTTGAGGACTCGCGCTGCTTGTTCAATCCACTGAAGTGACCAGTCCACATACGCGTCGTGTGAATCGAACTTGTCCCACACCGCTTTGTTGATGTTGTACGGAGGGTCTGCGAAGACGAGATCCGCCGTGCCCGTTGCGAGTGTTCTGAGCCAGTCAAGTGAATCGCCTTGATGCAACGTGCCGTTTTCGGTCGTGACTTGCGCCTGAAACCCTGAAGTCAGCTCGACGAAGCCGTCATCGGTGGCGTGATTGCGCACTGTGCTCTTAGTTTCAAAGAGGGCGGGCGGAGTTGCGAGGCTCATGTTCTCCAGGCTATCGTCAACCTCCGACGCCCTCGTGGTCATCGCTTCACGCTGCGTCGCCTTCGACGCAGCCTTCCCGGGTTTCCAGCGGAGCTCGGGCACGACGTCCACGCCGAGCTAGCTCGCATCGCCTAACGTATCTCAGGCTCACTTGTAGACGTCGGGCCGATGCCCGACTTCGATCGCGAGCACGACGAGTTGAGCATCGCGAATCTCACAGAGCACACGGTAGTCACCCATGCGGTACCGACACTTGCCTGACAGTCCAGCC
Organism: Microbacterium sp.; assembly: GCF_029263575.1. Taxonomy (GTDB): domain Bacteria; phylum Actinomycetota; class Actinomycetes; order Actinomycetales; family Microbacteriaceae; genus Microbacterium. The sequence goes on from NZ_JAJUFV010000168.1 coordinate 3,139, forward strand.
GTGACGCCCTTGCCCTGCAAGCGTGGATTGTCGCAGCCGTCGATGTTCTTGTTCAGCCAGGGAACGATGACGCGGCGAACGCCTGGATCGAGCTTGCTGAGCTGCTTGTCAGCTCGCTGCGAATAGAGAAGGCGCCACATTCAGAGGTATTTCGCCGCGACCTCATCGGCGGTCAGCGTCGTGGGGTCAGCGTCAAGCTCACGCTTCGCGTCCTCCCAGACGACAAGATCTAGCTCATCTTCGATGCGTGAGAGCGCCGCAGTGCGCACGAATTCAGAGATGCTCATACCGAATGTCTTTGCTCACAGTCCGAGCCTACGCACGTTGCTGGACCGCGTCCCCCTCGACCGGGCCTTCCCCGTTCGGTTTCCAGCCGAGTTCGGGCGCGACGTACTTCGCGAACGACTCGAGCACGTGCAGGTTGTAGTCGACACCCAGCTGCGTCGGGATCGTCAGCATCAGCGTGTCGGCGGCCATGACCGCTTCGTCCTGCTTGAGCTGTGCGATCAGCACATCCGGCTCGGCCGCATAGGTCTTGCCGAACGTCGAGCGCATGCCGTCGATGATGCCGATCTGGTCGCTGCTGTCTTCCGAGCGCAGACCGAAGTACGCGCGGTCCATGTCAGAAACGAGCGGAAAAACGCTGCGGCTGACCGACACTCGCGGCGTGCCCGTGTGACCGGCGTCCTTGTATGCCGCCCGGTACAGGTCGATCTGCTCGCGCTGCAGCTGGTCGAACGGCACACCCGTCGCCTCGGTGAGCAGCGTCGAACTCATCATGTTGAGCCCCTTGCGCCCGGTCTCCTCCGCGCTCGCGCGCGAGCCCGAACCCCACCAGATGTGATCGCGCAGCGTCTCTGAACGCGGCTCGATCGCCAGATAGCGACCCTCACCCACCTGCTGCGGGTCGCCCGGCGCGACGCCCGCGCCGTCGATCGCCTCGAGGAACAGCTCGAATTTGTCACGAGCGATGTCGGCACCCCGCGGGTCTTCGCTGCCGACATAGCCGAACGCCTCGTACCCGCGCAGCGCCGTCTCGGGCGAGCCGCGACTGACGCCCAGCGCGATGCGCCCGCGCGCGATCAGGTCGAGAGCCGCGGCCTCTTCAGCGAACTGCAGCGGGTTCTCGCAGCGCATGTCGATCACGCCGGTGCCGACCTCAATGCGCTCGGTCTTCGCGGCCATGGCGGCAAGCAGCGGCATGGGAGAGGCCGCCTGCCGCGCGAAGTGATGCACGCGCATGTACGCGCCGTTGACGCCGAGCTCATCGGCCCCCACCGTGAGGTCGATCGTCTGATGCAACATGTCGCCGGCGGTGCGCGTGCCCGACCCGGGCACATTCGCGTAGTGCCCGAAAGAGAGGAATCCGAAAGCCTTCATGTTTCATGCGAACGAATGGATGCTGCGTGATATTCCCGACGCTTCGACAGGTTCAGCGCGCGAGAGGGGCGGCTCAGCGAGCGGGAATCGTCAGAAACCCGTCGATGACGAGCTGCCGCACGCGCGGCTCGAGATCGGCCCACAACTCGGCCAGGGGAACCTCGAACAACTCGGCCAGCGCCGCCACGATCTGCGACACGGTCAACTCCCCGTCGCACGCGCCGACGAGCCCCGCCAGCGCCGGGTCGACAGACACCGTTCGCCCGAAACCACCGCCCTGTCGCAGCTCGATCACACTCGGGTCGTCATCGCCCGGCATGAAATGGCGTGCCTCGGTCACGTCGGATGCCGTGACGAGAACCGGCGGCAAGCCGCCAGCCACGGCATCATGCGCCACGAGACCGGCATGGAAAGCACGACCCGGCGCCGACAGCGGCTGCGACACCTGCTCGAACCGGCGCATCCGCAGAGCATCCGGTGAGACCGGCCGCCGCAGCAGCACGTAACCGAAGCCGATCGCGGCGACGCGACGCTGTGCGAAGTCATCGAGCCAAGCGGCGAGCATCCGATCGAATTCCGCATCGCGCGGAGTCGTGCCGCCGTCGCGAATCCACAGCTCCGCGTACGAGAGGGGCGTCAGCTCTTCGCGTTCGACGACCCACGCGTCCAGATCAGGAGCGATCCACGACTCCAAGCGAGCGAGGCCGGACACTTCGACGGGCTCAGCGGCCGGCCCGGGACCAAGGCCCGCACGCGCAGGCTCAGCGGCCGGCCCGGACTCTTCGGCCCGCGCATCGCTCACTGAGCCGGTCGAAGCGAGCGACTCCCAGTTGCCGAGCAGCTGCGCGATGCCACCGGGGGTGAGATAGGCCGGGACCTCACGCACGAACTGTTCCACCAGTGCGTCGCCGATGAGACCGCCATCGCGGTACTCGTACGCCGTCACACCGTCGACGCGCGGAGTGATGACGAATGGCGGGTTCGAGACGACCAGGTCGAACTGCTCGCCCACGACCGGCTCGAACATGCTGCCCTGGCGGAAGCTGACGTTGCTCACTCCGTTCAGTCGCGCATTCAGCTCACCGAACGCGAGGGCTCGCGCCGAGACATCCGTCGCGATGACCTCACGCGCGTGGCGCGCCACAAGCAACGCCTGAATGCCGCATCCGGTGCCCAGATCAAGCGCGCGATCGACCGCCACCGGCACCACCAACTCGGCGAGGGTGCGCGTGGCACCGCCGACGCCGAGCACGTGATCGGCGGGCAGCTCGTGGCCGATCGCGAGCTCGTCGCGGTCGCTGGCGATCCACCACGCCCCGACCCCGTCGGCATCGACGAACGACTGCGGACGCACCACCGCCTTCGGCACGACTTCGTCCGCATCGGATGCCGAGGCATCCGTCCC
>NZ_JAJUFV010000169.1 GCF_029263575.1 Microbacterium sp.
ACCGACGTCGCCTGGACGGATCTGGCCGAGGCATCCTTCGCCCTCAAGGTTCCCGAAGACGAAGGCGGCATCCCCTGGATCGCCACCAACAGCGACTGGACGATCCCGCGCGAGCGCGGGGTTGCTCCCGGCAACGGCACGCTCGTGTCCGCTGTGCACACGGCCATCGGGCGACTCGCCACGATCGCCGGCAAGCCGGAGCAGCCGATCTTCGATGAAGCTCTCGACCGTTTCGGCGCCGCGACGTCGCTGTTCATCGGCGACCGTCTCGACACCGACATCTCGGGTGCCGTGCGCGCGGGCATCGACACAGCACTCGTGCTGACGGGAATCGACCGTCCGAAGCACGTTCTCGCCGCGCCGGAAGGTTCGCGTCCGACCTTCATCCTCAGTGATCTGCGGGAGCTGCACGAGCCGTATCCGCTCATGCAGCGAAAAGACGGAGCAGTGAGCGTGGGCGGCGCGACGGTTCGCGTCGTCGGGGGAGCGGTCGAGATTCTCGCCGAGGGAACCCGGCAGATCGACCTCGTTCGCGCCGGTGCGACCGCGATCTGGGAGTCGGGCACACCGATCTTCGTGCTGCATGTTCCCGACAAGCTGTACGAGGATCCGTTCTTTCGGCCCTGAGTGCGCCTCACGGTCCGTGTCTGTGCCGCGCCGTAGAGTAGGGGTGTGAGCGATGAGACGACACCAACACCGACCGATGGTCTGTGGAGCCGGTTGCGCCTGATCGAAGGGCAGCCGCTGGCCTCGCGTGCCGACGCCTACTCGACACTCCACGACGAGCTCTTCCGCCGCCTCGAGAGCGGCACGCGAGCCGATTCGCGAGAGAAGACCTCCTCGGGTGATCAGTGACCCGCATCGACGCAGCACTGGCAGCGCGGGGGCTGGCGCGCTCACGCACGCACGCGGCCACGCTCATCGCGGCTGGGCTCGTGAGCGTCGAAGGTCGGCAGGTGCGCAAGGCATCCTTCGCCGTCCCTGACGACGCCGACATCACCCTCGCCGAGACCGACCACTATGTCAGCCGCGGCGCCCACAAGCTCATCGCCGCGCTCGACGCCTTCGACGTCTCTGTCGACGAACGACTGGCACTTGACCTGGGAGCCTCGACGGGCGGCTTCACCCAGGTGCTGCGCGAACGCGGCGCACACCGCGTGCTGTCGGTCGACGTCGGGCATGACCAGCTCGCAGCATCCGTCGCAGACGATCCGGGCGTCGTGAGCGTCGAAGGCTTCAACGTGCGCTACATGACGCGCGCGAACCTGTCGGCGGCCACCGGCGTCGCCGAGGCGCCGGAGCTGATCGTGGGGGATCTGTCATTCATCTCGCTCGAGCTGGTGCTTCCCGCCATCGCCGCCGTCGCGGCCGAAGGGGCCGACGTCGTGCTGCTCGTGAAACCGCAATTCGAAGTCGGCCGTACAGCCGTGCGTGGCGGGCTCGTGACCGACCCCGCCACCCGGGCGGATGCTGTCGCACGAGTGATCTGGAGCGCCTGGGATCAGGGCCTGGGGCTTCGGGGAATGATCGCCTCGCCGATTCTCGGGACGCACGGTAATGCTGAATTCCTTGTCCACATGGTGCCCGGGGGCGGAAGCAATCCGACACAATGGAGAGAACGCATCGACGAGCTGGCAGGAGGACGATGAACGAGCGCAACATCCTGGTCGTCGCCCATGCCGGTCGAGATGACACCGTCGACGCCGCGCGACGCGTAATCGAGTTGCTGCGCACTGCCGGTGCGCGCCCCGTGCTTTCGCCCGACGACCGTGCCGAGCTGTCCGCGGTCGATGAGAACTTCAGCGACGTCGACGCCCTCGGCGAAGTCGTGCCGGTCGATGAACTCGAACTCGCCATCGTGCTCGGCGGCGACGGCACGATTCTGCGTGCGGCTGAGCTCGTGCGCGGCAGCGTCGCACCCATCGTCGGCATCAACATGGGCCATGTCGGCTTCCTCGCCGAGATCGAACGCGATGCCATGGACGACGCTGTCGAGCGCATCATCGCGCGAGACTACGTCGTCGAAGAGCGTCTGGCGCTGTCGGTGCGGGTGAAAGACTCCGACGGCGCCGTGGTGTTCGAGACCTGGGCGTTGAACGAAGCCACGGTCGAGAAAGCCAGCCGCGAGCGCATGATCGAGGTCGTCGTCGAGATCGACGGGCGACCGCTGTCGAGCTACGGCTGCGACGGCATGGTCATCTCGACGCCCACCGGCTCGACGGCTTACAACTTCTCGGCGGGCGGCCCGGTGATCTGGCCGGGCGTTGAGGCGATCTCTGTGATCCCGCTGTCCGCGCACGCCCTGTTTGCCCGTCCGCTCGTCGTCAGCCCCGACGCGGCGGTCGCGATCGAGATGCTCGAGCGCACCACAGGCACGGGCATCCTGTGGTGCGACGGGCGCCGTTCACACGACCTTCCTCCCGGCGCCCGCGTCGTCGTGCGGCGATCTTCCCGGCCGGTGCGACTGGCCCGCCTGCACCCGTCAGCGTTCACCGACCGTCTCGTGCGCAAGTTCCAGCTGCCTGTCGCGGGCTGGCGCGGAAGCGACGGAGGGCGAACGGCATGATCGAAGAGATGCGGATGCAGGGGCTCGGCGTCATCGCCGACGCCGTGCTGCCGCTCGGTCCGGGGTTCACCGCGATCACCGGCGAGACCGGTGCCGGAAAGACCATGGTCGTGACCGGGCTCGGGCTGCTGCTCGGCCAGCGGGCCGACTCGGGCGCGGTGCGTGCCGGTTCAGCCCAGGCCTCTGTCGCCGGTGTCTGGGTCGTGCCGACGAAGAGCGCCGTGACAGAGATCGTCACTGACGCCGGGGGAGACCTCGAACCGATCGACGACCACTCGGGCGAGCTGTATGTCTCTCGCACGCTGAGCGCCGAAGGGCGAAGCCGGGCGAGCGTCGGCGGACGGGCAGCACCGGCCGGTGTGCTCTCGGCTCTTGCCGATGAACTCGTCGTGGTGCACGGGCAGTCTGAGCAGTTGCGGCTGCGGTCGGCGGCCGCGCAGCGAGATGCGCTCGACCGATTCGGCGGTGACACGGTGGCCGCGTCGTTGCGCGCGTACACCGACGCGTACGCGCACTGGCGCGAGCTCGATGCCGAGATCACCGAGATCACCGAGAACCATGATCGCCGGGCAGAAGAAGCCACCCGGCTGCGTGAGGCGCTTGAGCTCATCGAGGCGACGGCGCCGGAGCCAGGAGAAGACACTGCCCTGGCTGAGCGCGCAGAACGGCTCTCGAACGCCGAAGAGCTGCGCATCGCGGCGACGCTGGCGCATTCGGCCCTGTCTGACGAAGAGGGCGACCATGATGCATCCGCTCTGATCGCTGAGGCGCGCCGCGCGCTGGAACGCGCGCACGACCCGGTGCTGAGTGAGATCTCGACCGGCATCGCCGACATCGGCTACCGCATCACCGATTTGGCCGGGCAGCTGTCCGCCTATCTCGCTGACCTCGATGAGTCCGGGCCGCACGAGCTGGCCGCCGTCGAAGAGCGCCGTGCCGCGCTGACCGCGCTCACCCGTGCCCACGGCAGCCTCGATCAGGTGCTCGAGCTGTGGCAGACCGGCCAGGCGCGCCTGGCCGAACTCGACGATGACGATGAGCGTCTTGAACGACTCACGGCCGAACGCGACAGTGCCCGCGCGCACGTCGATCAGACGGCTGCCGCGCTGACCGCAGCCCGCACCGACGCGGCCGAGCGGCTCGGAAACGACGTCACCGCCGAGCTGCATGCGCTGGCCATGCCTGATGCCCGGCTCGAAGTCGCGGTCAGGGAGGGCGTCGAGAGCACGCACGGCCGCGATGAGGTCGCCATTCTGCTGGCACCGCATCCGGGAGCAGAGCTGCGCTCGGTCGCCAAGAGCGCGTCCGGCGGCGAGCTCTCGCGCGTCATGCTGGCGATCGAAGTCGTCATCGCCGGCACCGACCCGGTGCCCACCTTCGTGTTCGATGAGGTGGATGCCGGAATCGGCGGGGCCGCGGCGATCGAGGTCGGGCGGCGACTCGCCCGGCTTGCTGAGAGTTCGCAGGTGATTGTCGTGACGCATCTCGCACAGGTCGCGGCGTTCGCGTCGAACCACCTCTCCGTCGTGAAAGCCAATGACGGCGCGGTAACCGCGTCGAGCGTACGGCGTCTGGACGGATCCGAACGTGAGGCGGAGATGGCCAGACTCCTGTCCGGACTCGCCGATTCGGATGCTGCGCTCACTCATGCCCGAGAACTCCTCACCCTGGCGACCCCGGCGAACTGTTAGGATTGAAGCCCGTGATGAACTCTTCTGATGCGGGGCCCAAGAACGACACCACCAAACACATTTTCGTGACTGGCGGTGTCGTTTCGTCGTTGGGCAAGGGGCTCACGGCCGCCAGCCTGGGAAACCTGCTCACCGCCCGCGGTCTTCGCGTCGTGATGCAGAAGCTCGACCCGTACCTCAACGTCGACCCGGGCACGATGAACCCGTTCCAGCACGGTGAGGTCTTCGTGACCGACGACGGTGCCGAGACCGACCTCGACATCGGCCACTACGAGCGCTTCCTCGACATCAACCTGTCGGAGGCGGCCAACGTCACCACCGGCCAGATCTACTCGCAGGTCATCGCACGCGAGCGCCGCGGCGAGTACCTCGGCGACACCGTGCAGGTCATTCCGCACATCACCGACGAGATCAAGCGCCGCATGCGGCTGCAGGCGGGCGAGACGCCGAAGCCCGATGTCATCATCACCGAGGTCGGTGGCACGGTGGGCGACATCGAGTCGCAGCCGTTCCTCGAATCAGCCCGTCAGCTGCGCCACGAGCTCGGCCGCGACAGCGTGTTCTTCGTGCACGTCTCGCTCGTGCCGTTCATGGGGGCGTCCGGCGAGCAGAAGACCAAGCCCACGCAGCACTCGGTGGCAGCCCTTCGCCAGGTCGGTATTCAGCCCGACGCGCTCGTGCTGCGCAGCGACCGCCCGGTCAGCGAGTCGAACCGTAACAAGATCGCGCTGATGTGCGACGTCGACGCTGAGGGCGTCATCAACACGGTCGACCTGCCCAGCATCTATGACATCCCGTCGACGCTGAACGACCAGGGCCTCGACGCGTACATCGTGCGCCGGCTCGGGCTCGACGAGCGCGCTGCCGCCGATGTCGACTGGTCGCGCTGGCAGCGGGTGCTGCAGGCTGTGCACAACCCGAAGCACGATGTCACGATCGGTCTGGTCGGCAAGTACATCGATCTTCCCGACGCGTACCTCTCGGTGACAGAGGCGCTGCGCGCGGGCGGTTTCGCGCACGAGGCACACGTCAACATCCGGTGGATTCCGTCCGACTCCTGCGAGACGCCCGAGGGGGCGGCCAAGGCTCTGTCCGATGTCGACGGCATCTGCGTGCCCGGCGGTTTCGGCATCCGCGGCATCGAAGGCAAGCTCGGCGCGTTGAAGTTCGCTCGCGAGCAGGGCATCCCGACGCTCGGTCTGTGCCTCGGCCTGCAGTGCATGGTGATCGAGTACGCGCGCGACGTCGCCGGTATCGCCGGGGCATCGTCGACCGAGTTCGACCCCGAGACCGCCGAGCCCGTCATCGCCACGATGGCCGAGCAGGTCGAGATTCTCGACGGCGGCGACCTGGGTGGCACCATGCGCCTGGGCCTGTACCAGGCGGCGCTCGGCGAAGGAACCCTCGCCGCCGAGGTCTACGGCGCAACGGAGATCTCCGAGCGTCACCGGCACCGCTACGAGGTCAACAACGCCTACCGCGAGCGGCTGTCGGATGCCGGGCTCGTCTTCTCGGGCCTGAACCCCGAGCTCGACCTCGTCGAGTACGTCG
>NZ_JAJUFV010000170.1 GCF_029263575.1 Microbacterium sp.
GTGGCGAGGTCGTCGCCGCGTTCGTCTTTCAGACTGCCTTTGAACGCGCGGCCGATCGGCGAACGTGCTGCAGAGACGATAACTGCTTCGGTCATGGTTGTTCTCCTCCGGTGTGCTCGGGCCGGTCGGCCCGCGTGACGATGTCGGCGTTGGGTGTGTGCGCGAGAAAAGCCGGCCATTCGCCACCGCCGTCGACCGGCAGTACCGCACCGGTGACATGGGACGAATAGGGGGAGGCCAGCATGACGCAGACGTTTCCGATCTCTTCGGGCGCGGCCAGGCGCCCGCGCGGGATCGTCTGTGCGACGCGAGCGTACTGTTCGGGCGTGCCGTAGTGGTCGACGGCGCCGTCGGTGGCCACCAGCCCGCAGCTGACCGCATTGACGCGAACCTCCGGGGCCCACTCGGTCGCGAGGCTCGTCGTCAGACTCTCCAGCGCCGCCTTCGCCGCACCGTACATGGCGGTGCCGGGGCTGGGGCGACGCGCGCTGATCGAGGTGATGTTGATGACCGCGCCCTGAGAGGCGCGGAGGGACTCGTAAGCCGCACGCGATGCGAATGCGGCCGAGAGGAAGTTGATCTCGGTGATCGCCTGCAGATAACGCGGCGATCCCGTCTCGAATCGGCCGAACGGCGAGCCGCCGACGTTGTTCACGAGGACGTCGAGTCGCCCATGTCGCGCAAGGATGTCGGCGATCCAGCCGTCGACGGCGCCCGGGTCGCGTACATCGACCGGGCGAAAGGTCGGCTCAGCCGTGCTGTGGCCCGGGAGCGCCTCGGGGATGGATCGTCCACAGATCTCGACGTGCGCCCCTGCTTCGAGGAATGCCGCGACGATGCCGGCGCCGACACCCCGGCCGCCACCGGTGACCGCTACGACCTTGCCTGAGAAATCCAAGACCACGCTCACACCTGCTCCTCTTCGTCAGCGCAGCGCTTCGCCGCGCTGCATTCTCATCGTACCAACCAAATGCTAGGTTTGTTTAATGGACAGCAACGGCGTATCCACACCTCACGCTCACCCCGCCCGCACGGTGGTCGTCACCGGCGGAGCGCTGGGCATCGGCGGCGCAATCAGCAGGCGCTTCGCCCGTGACGGCGACCACGTGATCCTCGTCGATATCGACAGGGCCGCAGCGGATGCCGCCGGCGACGAGATCATGGCCGACGGCGGTGAATGCACCCTCGTCTATGGCGACATCACCGACGACACCGTCGTGACCGAAATCGCCGAGCAGGTGTCCCGCCGCGGGGGCGTCGACGTCCTCGTGAACAACGTCGGAGACTTCCGCCCCGCGAAATCCTTCTTCGCCAAGAGCCCACCCGAACAGTGGCGCCGGCTGCACGAGATCAACCTCTGGCATGTCTTCACCGTCACCCACGCGATGCTGCCGACAATGATCGCCGCCGGTGGTGGGTCGATTATCAACGTCTCCACGGTCGAGGCGTTTCGCGGCATCCCGGGCAACGCGGTGTACTCGGCCTACAACGCCGGCGTGTCGGCGTTCACGAAGAGCCTCGCTGTCGAGCTCGGCCCGTCCGGCATCCGTGTCAACGCCATCGCTCCTGACCTGGCCGATACCGAACAGACCCCGGCGGAGCTCATGCTCGCCGGGCGTGACCCCGCGCTTCTGCGCTCGTGGCTGCCGGCCGGACGCTTCGGTCGCCCAGACGACTTCTCCGGCGTGGTGGCCTTCCTCGCCTCCGACGAGGCATCCTTCATCACCGGGCACACGATCCCCGTAGACGGTGGAACTCTCGCCGCATCGGGCTGGTATGGCAAGGCCGCCGGACGCGGATGGACCAACATGCCGGACGGCGCCTGATGGACATCGTCGAAGAGATGCGGGCACGGCAGGAGATCCACGATCTGATGCTGCGGTACTGCCGCGCCGTCGACCGCGCCGACTACCCCGCCGTTCTCGCGATCTATGCCGCCGATGGCGTCGACCGGCACACCGGATTCAGCGGCCCCGCTGCCGAGTACGTGGAATGGCTGAAGGCGCGCACGGCTGATTTCGACGGCACGATGCACCTGATCGGCAACCACCAGGTGGAATTCTTCGGCGAACACGCGTTCGCGGAGACCTACGGCACGGCAGTGCACTGGTCATCGCAGGTCGATGACGCCGCGCACAACTTCACCAGCGGTTTCCGCTACCTCGATCATGTGCGCCGTGACCCGGAAGGCTGGCGCATCGTCGAACGGCACGCTGTACGCGAGTGGACCCGATCGGATGCCGGACGTATGGTGCGCCCCGAAGGCGACGGACCGCGCGGCTGGCGCGGTCCCGGGGATCCTCTCTCAGCGTGCCGCGATCAGGTGCGCCGGGCAGCGGGTGCACTCCCCGCCGCGTCCGACGCATCCGATCACTAACTGGCTTTACCGAAGTACGCCTGCTGCAAGTCGTCAACCGAGACGTCGCGTGCCGATCCCGACAGCACCGTGCGTCCCATCTCGACCACGGTGACCTCATCGGCGATGGCAACGGAATCCTGAACCGCCTGCTCGACGAGAAGGATCCCGAGGCCGGTGCCCTTGAGCTCGTGCACGCGCTCCATGACCTCCTTGACGATCACCGGCGCCAGACCCTGGCTCGGCTCGTCGAGAATGAGAAGCTTCGGCTTCGCCATCAGCGCCTGGCCGATCGCCAGCATCTGCTGCTGACCACCCGACATGCTCGCCGCCGCCAATGCCCGCTTGGAGCCCAGGATCGGAAACAGCTGATAGATCTCCTCCGCGGCGGAGATGAGCTCACGCTTGCCGACGCCGCGCGAGAAACCGCCGAGGATGAGGTTCTGCTCGATAGTCAGCTCGTGGAAGACCTTCTTGCCCTCCTGTACGTACGAGATGCCGCGCGCGACGCGCTTGTGCGCGGCCTCGGTCAGGGCACCGCCAAGGTACGACACCGTGCCGCCCTGGACCCTGTTGAGCCCGGTGATCGCGCGCAGCGTGGTGGTCTTACCCGCGCCATTGCGCCCGAGAAGCACGGTGATCTCGCCCTGACGGACGGTGAGCGACACGTCGCGCACCACGGTCAGATCGCCATACCCGGTCTGCAGACCGGACACCTCCAACAGCACATCACTCATCGTCGGCGCCTCCTGCCGAATTGGCCTCTGCCGTCACTCCGAGGTACTCCTCCATGACGCGCGGGTTGCTTTCGATTTCGTCCGGCGTTCCATGCGCCATCACCGCGCCCTGAGCGAGGACGTAGATGTCATCGGCCAACCGGAGTACGAGCTGGAAGTTGTGCTCGACGAGGATCACCGTCATGCCCGCATCGCGCAGCCGCACGATGAGTCCTTCCAGAACCTCAAGTTCGTCCTCATCAAGACCGGAGGCGACCTCGTCCAACAGCACGACCTTCGGCGATGCGGCAAGGCTTCGTGCCACTTCAAGTAGACGCCGGTTCCCCAGCGGAAGCGAATCGGCCATCTCATCGCGCTGCTCGCTGAGGCCGACCAACGCCAGTGCGCGTTCCGCGGCCTCGCGTCCATCATTACGTGAACGCCAGAACGCCGGAAGACGCAGCACCGAGGCGAGCACGCTCGAACGGCCACTTGCGTATCGACCTGCTTCGACTGACTCGAGCACCGTCAGCTTCTCAGGAATGTTCGGGGTCTGGAACGTTCGCGAGACGCCGGCACGGGCGACCTTGTACGACGGCAATCCCTGGATCTTCTGTCCGTCCAGCTCGATGCTTCCGGCATCCGTCCGGTAGAACCCGGAGATCATGTTCAGCAGAGTGGTCTTCCCGGATCCGTTCGGCCCGATGATGGCCGTGACCGCTCCGGGCTTCGCTTCGACGGAGACCTTCGACAGCGCCTGGTTTCCACCGAACGCCTTCGAGACGCCATCGGCACGAAGGAGGGCTCCGTCGAGCTTCTCGACAGAGCCAGCGGCGACCTTCGGAGCCCTTATCCCGGCCTTCGCCTTCGCGGCAAAGTCCGCCTTGCGCAGAAGCTTGCGCATGAGCCCGGCGAGACCGCCGGTGAAGGCGACACCGCCGATGAGCAGGAACGCACCGGAGATGATCAATCCGAACTTGCTGAAGTTCGTCGACTGGTTCATGCCGAACTGCAGCACGGCCGCCCCGATGAGAGCGCCATACACACTCGCCGATCCACCGAAGATCGACGCGGCAAGCACAGTCATCGCAAACGAGAAGGCAAATGCCTCCGGAGAGATGAACAGGTCGAGGTTCGCGAACAGCGCCCCCGCGATACCGGCCGGGACCGCGCCCATCGCATAGGCGGTGAGCTTGGCGCGGAACACCGAGATGCCCATCGACGACGCTAGCACCGGGCTCTGCTTCAGCACACGCAGAGCGGTGCCGTGCCCGGAGACGACGAGGTTGCGGATCAGCGCGAACACGACGATCGCCACGCCCACGATGATCAGGTAGTAGGTACGGCTGTCGATCAGCTGCCCGAACGAGGTCGCCGGTGTCAGCCCGGCCAGGCCGTTGCGGCCACCGGTCTCTTCTTTGAAGATCGACAGCACATCGGGCACGATCAGAATCAGGAAGAACGACGTCATCGCCAGTGACCAACTGCCCAGACGCAGTCCCGGAATTCCTGAGATGAGTCCGACGACGAGCGCCACAGCCGCACCGATCAGAATCTGAATCCAGATGTCCGTGACCCCGGCCTTATTCGCCATTCCAGCCGCATAGGCTCCGGCCGCGTACATCGCGACCTGCCCCATCGCTAGTTCACCCGCGTAGCCGAGCGACAGGTTCAGCCCCACGACGATCAGCGCCAGAAGAAGAGTCAGCTCGATCTGTCGCGTCGCAGAGTAGCCGAGCCCGAGAAAGGGCAGCGCCAGCAGCACGACACCACACGCGAGCGGCCAGACCCACCCCGGGATCGCACGCAGTTTCAACCAGAAACGGGCCATGGTCACACCGTCCGTTCTACGCGACGGGCGAACAGCCCCGTCGGCTTGACCATCAGGATCACGATAAGAATGAGGAACACGGTGATCCCCGCGAAGTCCGCGCCGATATAGCGCGTGGCAAGCGCCTCGGCCAACCCGACGATGAGCCCACCGACGAGCACGCCGCCCAGTGAACCGAAGCCGCCGATGGCGAGCACGACGAAGCCCTTCAGAGCAAGCGATGCCCCCAGGGTCGCGACGGCGTAGGTCTTCGGACCGACGAAGACGCCGAGGAGACCGGCGAGAACACCGGTGAAGATGAAGGCCATTAGAGCGAAGCGACGCACGTTGACACCACGCAGCTGCGCGGCCTCGCGGTTCTCGCTCATGCCCAGCAGGGCGATACCGGTCGTGCTGCGCTTGGCGTACTGGGTGAGCGCGATCACCAGTACGATGACCACGATGATCAGCGCGATCTCAGCCGGGTAGACACGACCGCCGAAGACCTCGAGCACCTGGTCTCCCATGAAGAAGGGCACACGCTTGGGCTCACCGCCCCAGATCACCTGCGCGATACCCTCCATGATGATGGAGGCACCGAGGGTGGTGACCAGCAGGTTGTGCGGGTCCTTCACCGGACGAATCGCGATACGCTCTTCGAGCGCGGCGATCGCACCCACGATGACGGCTGCGCCGATCGCGACGATCCACCACGGCAGATCCCAGACGACGATTCCGACGTAGGCGAGGAACGCACCCAGCATCATCAGCGCCGCCTGCGCGAAGTTGAAGGTCTTCTGAGACAGGAAGACGACATTGTAGCCGATCGCCACCAGCGCGTA
>NZ_JAJUFV010000171.1 GCF_029263575.1 Microbacterium sp.
GTCTGGCGCGACGTTGAAGTAGGTGCCTTCTTGCGTCTCCTCGTCGAACTCATAGTCGCCTTCGAGTGGCTGGTCGTTGACGAGGTGGTCTAAGCCGTTCTCTGTGCATGAGATTTCGAAGTCCGCCGCGCAGATGCCGGTGTCGAACATTCGAGGCGTGATCACGAAGAACCCGACGATCATCTCCTGTTGCTCCGGCATGACTGCATTGAGCGCGTCGGAAACTTGCACGGTCACGGGCCCGGTGGACGAGGTTTGGAACGTGGCCGGAGCGACATCGCTCCTGTCGGCGACCTTCAGATCGTCGAACTGGTAGATCGCCTCTGCGGCGGGCGCTTCCTCGGCAGACCCTGCCTGGTCGTCGCTTCCGGAGCCCTCGGCGTCGCTGCTGCAGGCAACCAGGCTCAAGCCCAGCGCCGCCGCCGCACCAGTCGCGACCGAGCGCCGGGCGAACTTCTTCGTGTGTGCCTTCATGATGGCGCGCTCGCCGAGCCAGCTCTCCCCCTTGCGCTCGTGGTGTGTGAGAGGGCTCCCCCGACGTCCAGGATCATGATATGCAGACACTCATGCCCGGGCAAATGTACCCGTGCACGAATGCAACCGAGAGGGCGGGGCGACGCACGGGCGACGCCCCCCCGCATCAAGGCCGTTCCGAGGACAGTGCGTCGTTGAGCTCCTGCTCGAGCGATTCCGGTACCCCCGGGATCAGGTCGAGGACGCCGCGCAGCGTCAGATTTGCCGCTGCCGGGCTCGACGCGTCGAGCGGCAGACCGGGGAAGTGCCGCAGGAGCACTTCAGCAGCCGCCGGCCATGCGCCTTCGAGGCGCGCGAGATCCCGGAGCGGAGTGTCGAGCGAGGGTGCCGCTGGGCCGCCCTCGCTGCCCGCGGCCGGCACCGTCCAACGGTGTGTGCCGGGCCCAGCAGTGAAGAGCGGCGTTCCACCGTGTGCAGGGAGGTCGATCTCCGCCTCGACACCGTCGGGGATGACCGCTTCCACTGTGAGCTGCTCGTTCTCGATCACCCAGGAGACCTCGATCCGCCCGTGGGGCGTCTCATGCGCCGTGCGTGCCCAGGTGAGGCCGCCTCCGGGGCGCGGCGCGATGCGGATCCGTCGATAGCCCGGCTCGACGCGCTGCAGACCTCCGACGACCCGGTGGAGCCAGTGAGCGATGGCGCCGAGCGCGTAGTGGTTGAGCGAGGTCATTCCCGTCGCGTTGACGGTGCCGTCTGGAAGGACTGAGTCCCAGCGCTCCCAGATCGTGGTCGCACCCATTGTCACGGGGTAGAGGAACGACGGACACTCCTCCTCGAGGAGCAATCGGTAGGCGCTGTCCAGATGACCCGTGGTCGTGAGCGCGTCGGCCACGAGCGGTGTGCCCGCGAAGCCCGTCGAGATGCGGAAGCCACTGTTCGCGACAAGGTCTGCGAGCCGCGCGCCGGCCTTCGGCAGCTGATCCTCGGAGAGGATGTCGAAGCAGATCGCGAGGGCGTAGGCGGTCGCCGATTCCATCGCGAGCCGGCCGGCCGGAGTGACATACTCCCGCCGGAAGGCATCACGGACGCGGGCGGCGAGGTTCGCGAACTCCTCGGCGTCGGCCGCGCGATCCAGGAGTCGCGCTGTGTCCGCCATCTCGCGTGTGGTTCGGCACAGGTAGGCGGATGCGACGAGATGGCGATCAGTCTTCGCAGCTGTCGGATTCTCCGCCGGCGCATCAGGGTCGAGCCAGTCGCCGAACTGGAATCCCGAGCTCCACAACCCCGCTTCGTCCAATTTCGACGCGATCTGGCGAATGAGCGTCGCCATCGAGTCGTAGGCGTCCCTAAGAATGTTGAGGTCGCCGTACTCCTCATACAGGGCCCACGGCACGCTGACCGCGGCGTCGCTCCAGAGTGCCGTCGGCGGCGACGGTGTTTCGAGCGCGTCCGGGACGACCCACGGCACCGATCCCTTCTCCCGCTGCTCAGCGCGCAGGTCCTGCAGCCAGGATCCGAGGATCCCACGCACGTCGTAGAGGTAAGAGGCCGTCGGGGTGAAGGCGTTGATGTCGCCCGTCCAGCCGAGCCGCTCGTCTCGCTGCGGACAGTCGGTGGGAACGCCGACGAAGTTCCCGCGCATCGACCACACCACGTTCTCGTGCAGTCGCGAGATGAGTGGATGCGACGTCTCGAACCAGCCCGTGCGGCGCATGTCGGTGTGCACGACGACGGCTCTGAGCGCATCCGGGGCGATCGCGCCAGGCCATCCGTCGATCTCGACATAGCGGAAGCCATGGAACGTGAACCGAGGCTCCCACGTCTCCGTCTCTCCTCCGCGCAGCGTGTACCGGTCGGTGGCGGCCGCCGTACGATTCGTCTCGGTCTCGAGGTCGCCGTCGGGCGTCAGGATCTCGGCGTGCCGAATCGTGACGACTCGTCCCGCATCACCGGCCACGGTGAGGCGGATCCACCCGGAGATGTTCTGTCCGAAGTCGACGATCGTGCGGCCCGACGGGCTCTCGCGGATGTCGACCGGCGCGAGTTCTTCGATGCGCCGGATGGGCGGCGCGGCCTGCAGCTCGAGCGTCGCCGGATCCCTGTCGGTGGGCTCCGCGCGCAGCCAAGTCGCGTCGTCGAAGCCGGGCTCGGCCCATCCGACGGGCTCGAGTCGCGCGTCGTACGTCTCGCCGTCGTAGATGCTGTTCGCGATGATCGCACCGGTTCCCACGCGAAACTCGCTGTCGGTCCCAATGACTACGGTGCGATCGGGATACAGCAGCTCGAGGCGCAGGAAGAGCTCGGGGCGGTCGGCGTAGATCCGGCTTCGTCCCTCCCATCCCAGGCGCCCAACGGCCCAACCTTCACCGACGATGGCGCCGAGAGCGTTCGCTCCCACACGGACGACGTCCGTGACGTCGATGGTCGTGACCATGACTCGATGGCGGTACGACGTCCACCCGGGGGCGAGCACGGCATCGCCGACGCGCGCGCCGTTGACGTAGGGCTCGACGATACCGAGCGCTGTTGCGTGGAGCGTTGCACGGAGCAGTCCGTCCTGTGCATGGAATTCGCGGCGGAAGTACGGCGCGGCAGCGTTCAATGCGTTCGGCGCGCTGACGAAGGCGGCGCCGTCGTGCGGGGAAAAGCGTGAGGAGGTCATGCGGTCGTCACATCCTGGTTCTGTCGTTCGGTGTCAGATTCGCGATGCTGGTCGCGCGTCCGGAACACGGCCCACGCGGTGCCGCATCCGACCGCGATCATGGCGGCGAGCAGCAGGTAAAAGAGGCTCGGGCTGTACGCGACGAGAAGTGGGGTGATCGTCGCAAGGAGGGCAGCGAACAGGCGCGCGACCGAGAGGATCGCTCCCTGAGCCGTCGTCCGCAGGAGCGTCGGGAACTGCTGCTGCGCCCAGATCTTCATGATTCCTTCGGATGCGAAGGTGGTTCCGGCGAGCCCGATGAGTCCCGAGACGATCGCGGTCGTGATGCTGATCCCGAAGAAGACGTAGACGAGCTGCGCGACCACCCAGCAGACGCCGCCCACGGTGAAGTAGACGAACCTCTTTGGCGAATCAGCGATCTTCATGAACCAGAGCGCGGCGACGATGCCGAGCGGGATGAACGGGAGGCCGATGAGTGTCGCTGTCTGAAGATCCACGCCTCCCGCATTGACGAGCAGGTAGGAGCCGAACTGGCCTCCCGTGTTCGCTGCCATGTTCGTGAGCGTGTAGAACACAAGGAGCGCGACGAACGGCTTCCGGTACGAACCTCGGAGGAGATCCGCGATCGACGCACGGCTGGCGCGCACGGTCGACGCGCCCGCACGCCGCTCATCGCGAGCCGCGAGCCATGCCGCGGACTCGGGGATCGTCAGCCGTCCGATCATGACGAGCGCAGAGACGACCGCGATATGCAGGAACAGGATCTGTGCTCCCGTGCGGCCGAGCCCAGCGACGCCGGCGCTCAGGAACTGGCTCACGATGATCCCCACGGCCCACAGGAGCTGGGTGAAGCCGATCAGTCGACCTCGCGTCGCGTCGGGCGCGCTCTCCGAGATGGTCGAGAGCGAGACAGGCAGGTCCGCGCCCGTGGCGAAGCCCAGGATCAAGGCGGCGCCGAAGATGACGGGGAAGGAGTCGGCAAGCGTCAGAGCGAGTGCGGAACCGATGATGAGCGCCATCGTGATCGTGAAGATCGGGCGTCGCCCGAAGCGATCACCGAGTCTGCCGCCGACAATCGCGCCGAACGCGATGCCGAGCGTTAGGGCGCCTGACGCGAGTCCGATCTCGCCCGGGGTGAGGCCGATCGATTCCTGGAACAGGACCATCGCCGTTCCGACGCTGACGATGGCGGCTGCGTCGATGTAGGACGCCATGCCGGAGACGAACGCCGTCCACCAGGGGCGTCGGGCGATGCCGGAACTGACTTGAGACACGGGCTTCTCCTTCGAAGACGGTGGGCGGACCACCACGCGAACCTGGCGTCGACGACGGATGTCGCGCCTCCGTCACCGTACACGTTGATTGTCGTGAAGACAATAAAATGCTCGCGACGATGGCAATGCATACTGGAGGTGTGGCGAGACGTCCGAAGGTGAGCATCGATCTGCGCGAGGTCGGCGTCAACTCTGATCCGCTCGTCGCTGGGCCCGGAGCAGACCTTGCCGTGGCGTTCCAAGCGCTCATCACGGCCATGAACTCGACGGCTGTACGGGAGGCGATCCTCGAGGCCAGCGCCTTTCCGCTTCCTGATGACATGCCTGCCTTCCTGCTCGTCAACCAGCTGATCTATCGCACGACAGCGCGGCCGACGGACATGGCGGACGCGATCGGCACTGGGCGGTCGAACGTCAGTAAGATCGTTCGACGCCTTGAGGAAGCGGGTCTGGTCGGGCGCATGCCCGATCCCGCGGATGGACGCCAGAGTCGTATCGGGCTGACCCCGGAGGGGCGCGAAGTCGCGCGGAGGATTCTGAAAGTGTCGAGCGACAGCTATGCCGTCATCTTTCGCGATTGGTCTGCGCGGGATGTGGAGCGGCTTGAATCGCTTGTTGTGCGCATGGTGTCGGATCTTGACGAGCGCTTGGACCACGCGATCGAGCGCACCGCTGGGATGCGCCCACCGCGGCCGCGCGCTTGACATCGCCGGCCTGCGTCGTGTCCCTGGTGGGGCGCCGGAGCGGTGTCGGGGCACGCGATCGCGGGAGCAGCAGTGGGTGAGCACGCATTCGTCAGTGCGAGCGGACCTGTGAGGCGATGAAGCGGCGCGAGCTGGTCGCCGCACCGGTCCTCGCCGCGTACGTCGGCTCCGCGGTGATGTTCGCCGCGCTGCCGATCGTGGTCGGCGTGTTGGTCGGCTGGATGATCCCGTGGTGCGGGGGCGTGCGGGGCGGCATCACGGGCTGGAGCGTGCTGCACATGCTCTGGATCCTGCCCGCGTTCGTCGTGCTCGACGGGACCCTGTCAGCGCCGGTGAAGGCCGCGCTCTCTCGTCGCCGGTTCGCGCAGGGTCTCGCCGAAACGACGACCTCGATCGTCGTGCTGAGCGGCCTGCTCATGGTCTTCTTCGCGGAGTACGCGGGGTCGCTCCTCGTCGCCTCAATGAGCGCGCTCGTGCTGCAGGCGCTCGATCCGCTGTGGGATCTCGCGGAGCGGCGGCTTGCTGAGAAGCAGAAAACCCCTGGCGAACCAGGGGTTTTCGGTGGCGGTGACGGTGGGATTTGAAC
>NZ_JAJUFV010000172.1 GCF_029263575.1 Microbacterium sp.
CCGCGGTCGAGGCGATCAAGACTCGCGTCACCGCGGGGCACTAGCGTGAGCCAAGTCGGGATACGAGTGCATATCGTTCAAAGGAACGATGAGTGGCACGACAAGCCGTTCTGGAGGTCGATGCGAGGCCTGTGGTGTGAGCGTGACAGTAGACGCATGACTTCCGCTAACAGTGACTCGCGACCCTCCAAGTTTGACCCCTCATTGAAGCTCGCGGCCCAAACGGTCGACCTCGTACGAGAGTACGGCGCTGGAGACAGCCGCGTGCGTGCACTCGACGGACTGAGCATCGAACTCGAGTCCGGGAGGTTCACCGCGATCATGGGTTCATCCGGTTCAGGCAAGTCGACCCTGCTGCATTGCCTTGCGGGCCTCGACCGCGCGACGTCGGGTCGGATTCTGCTCGGCGAGACCGATCTCGGCGGTCTGGATGATGCCGCCCTCACCGCCATCCGGCGCGACAGGATCGGATTCGTGTTCCAAGACGGCAACCTCCTGCCGCACCTTACGGCCGGCGAGAACATCGACCTCGGGTTATCGCTCGCGGGGCGGCGTCCCGACCGCGCGTGGCGCACTGAACTTGTCGGCCGGCTCGGGATCGGTGACCGTCTTCGGCACTTACCGTCTGAGCTGTCGGGAGGGCAGCGCCAGCGTGTCGCGGTGGCGAGAGCCCTGCTCGGCCACCCGGATCTCATCGTTGCCGACGAACCGACCGGCGCACTGGACAGCGCATCCGGCGGAGCGCTGCTGGAACTTCTCAGGTCATGCGTCGACGACTACGGGCAGACCGTGGTCATGGTGACGCACGACCCCTCGGCCGCCGCCGTCACAGACGAAGTCGTGCTGCTGAAAGACGGACGTTCGGTGGGCATCCTCAATCAGCCCACTCGCGAAACGGTGCTCGAGCGCGTCGCCGCGATCAGCGCGCAGCCGGGAGCCGTCGCATGATCGTCCCGCAGGCCGCCGTCCGAAGCATCAGGAGACGGCCAAAACAGGCCTTGATGATGGGCCTCGCGATCGCGCTCGCAACCGCCTTCGCAGCGTCGTCGATCCTTATCGCAATCAACGCAAGGGCCGCACTCGTCGCCTTCGGAATGACAACACCGGAAGCGACCGATGTTGTCGTCGTTCCCCCTGAAAGCATCGACAACGAGGCCGTCGCCCATATGGCGGGGCAAGTGGCAGCATTGCCCGAGACTGACGAAGTCGCGGTCGAGTACCTGGGAGACGTCTCCGTTGAGGCGGGCGGTCTGACGTCCACGTGGAAACTGACAAGCGACCCCGGTTCCGGCTCTCTCAGCGCCATCCCCGACCTGGAGGAGGGGGATGCGCTGCAAGCGGGCGAGATCTACCTCGGTGTCAGCACCGCTGAACGATCAGGGGTCTCGGTCGGCGACACGGTCGTCGCAGCGGGGCGAGAACTGGTCGTCGCCGGCATCGGGCAGATTCACGAGTTCGGCATGGATGTCGGGCTCATAACGGAAGAGGACGCCGTCGCCATCGGCTCGATGACCCCGGTGCAGATCTTCATCGCAGGTGACATGGATCCGGATGCCGTGAGCGCGCTGATAGGAGACAGCCTCGTCATCAGCGGCGAAGAACAACGAGCCGACCAGGCGAGAACGGTGACGGACACGCTCGTAGGCGTGTTCGGCGCGCTCACCGTGTTCGTCGGCCTTGCGCTGCTGTCGGCCGTCGTAATCGTCGGCTCTACCTTCCGGACGGTGTTCTCGCGTCGGGCGACCGAACTCGCTTTGCTGAGATGCGTCGGTGCGGGCCGCGCGCAGTTACGGCGTCTCGTGCTGTTCGAAGCGGCATGCATCGGCCTGCTCAGCGGTATCTTCGGCGTCGCGGTCGGATGGGCGCTCGCCGCCGGACTCGTTGCCGTTGCGCAGTCCAGCGGTCTGCTGACGGATGCGTTCAACTCGGCCCCGCTCGCACTCGTTGCGTGCCTGGTGCTGGCGACACTCTCCACCGTTGTCGCAGCGCTTCCGGCAGCGAAAGCCGCGGGGAAAGCCTCGCCGATAGCAGCGCTGAGCGCAGCCAGGGCAACGGAGGCACGGTCGACCAGACGAGCTGTGCGCCTGGTCGCAGCGAGTGTCCTTGCGTTGAGCGCTGTCGCCACCGGTGCGGCCGGTGCGATCGCGGCGAGCACCGACGAGTTCCTGGCACTCGGGTTGACGGCGCTCAGCGGTGTGCTGCTCTTCGTCGCGCTCGTGTGCATCGGACCCTTTATCGTTCAGTGGTTCGCAGCACTCCTTCGACCCTTGACCGGGTCGTCGGGAGCGGTCCGTGTAGCGGTATCGAACGCACGTCGGTCCTCCCGCCGCACGGCTGCCATGAGCACCGTGCTGATGCTGGGGGTTGGGCTGACGGCGGCACTCGTCGTCGGCGTAGCCGGAGCTACCGCCGATGCCCGCGAGGACATGGAGAGCAACTTCTCCTCCGCTGCGATCATTCCCGTCGACTTTGTCGACGACCCCGATGCCGTTGTCGACCTGCTGACCGAGCATCCGGCAGCGGATGTTCGCGTCGACGGGCTCGACATTCTCGTTGATCCCGCTCCGGGAACGGGCGCTGTTGAACTGCGCTCGGCGGTGCTCGAGAGCGTCAGCGACGGCACGCCCGTGTTCTGGGCATCCGACGTCCGGGAGGGCATCGAGCAGACGCTCCTGGTCGGCCAGATCATCGGCATCGTCATGATCAGCGTGACCCTCATTGTGGCAATGGTCGGAGTCATGGTCACCCTGGCGCTCTCCGTCGCCGAGCGGCGCGAAGAAATCGCGCTGACCCGCGCCCTGGGCATGACTCGAGCGGGTGCGCGTCGCTCACTCGCCATCGAGGCTGCGCTCGCGGCAACGATGGGGTCGATAACCGGTGTCGTCTTCGGCAGCGGCTACGGTCTGCTCGCGCTGAACGCGCTGGGGATGTCTGCCGGTGCACCGCCGATCGGCTCGCTCACTGCCGTTTTCTTCGGCGTCATCATCGCCTCGATCCTGGCGGCCGCGATCCCCATGCGGACAGCGGGCCGTGTTTCACCGGCGATTGGCATGGCAGCTCGATGAACCCCCTCGCCGCAACGGCCGTCCGGCCCCGATACAACCTGGTCAATACTCAGAAAGGTACGAAAACTATGCACGCTCGAATGAAACTGCTCGTCGGCGCAATCGGCGCAGTCGCCGCGCTGACCGTAAGCGGATGCACCGTAGTGCAAGACACGTTTCAGGTGGGGGAACGCGAGTTCCACTTCGACACGATTGCTGACCTCCAGGAATCAGGGGAGGCGTTCCGCTTCCAGGGATTCCTGCCTGACGATGCGACCGACATTCGCATGATTGCGCAGCTCGACGGTCATGCGAGTCTCATGCGATGGACGAGCCCGACCGAGTTCGATTCCGAGCACTGCAGTGCGGCGGATATTACAACGACGCCGCCGTTCGACCCGGAGTGGCTGATCGACCCGATTCCCGAGGCAGGAGCCGCCTGCGGTTCCTGGGCGGTCGTCAGCAGCGGCGGTGTGCACTTCGCCTGGTCGGACCCGGAAGGCGAGTAGCTGCGATCGGTTGCGGATAGTGCGGGTCGAGGCTATGAGTCGCGAGATCGGCTATCGGCAACCGCTTCACGAGGAGTTCTCGCGCACCGCAGAAGAATACCGAGAACAGAGGCATCGATGCAAGAATCAGTGACCGTCGCGGGCGCATTCGTGCCGGGGTATGCCTGATAAACGGCTCTTCGCATTCAGGGGTGTAGGTGGGGTCTGAAGCCGCCGGTCTCGAGCAACGATCTCGCGATGTAATTGGCGATGTTGCGGAAGCCGAGCGCGGAGCCGCGGAGGTACTCGAGACGGCCGTTGATCGCCTCGGTCGGGCCGTTGCTCGTGCCGGGCTGGTCGAAGTACGCGAGGACGTCAGCGGCTCTCTTCTTCAGCGTGCGGCCGAGCCTGCGGAGCTCGACCAGAGCGGCCGGGACGCCGCGGGAGACAGCATCGATCACGCCCTGCATGGCCTTCCTCCCGGCGGCGCGATCCGAGTCGCGGTAGGCGGAGATCATGCGCTGGTAGATCCCCCAGGTCGCCTCGACCTCGACATGCTGCTCCGCGGCGAACAGTGCCTCCAGGCGGGCCTTCTGCCCGTCGGTGAGGAACCGCGTCCCGGTATGGAGAGCGCGGCGGGCCGAGTAGAGCGGGTCGCCCTTCCGTCCGCGCCTGCCGAACACGTCGCGTTGAACACGGCGGCGGCAGTCATCGAGGGCGGTGCCGGCGAGGCGGACGACGTGGAACGGATCCATCACCGCCGTCGCGGTCGGGATCTCCTCGGCCGCGGCGGACTTGAAGCCCGTGAACCCGTCCATCGCGACCACGTCAACACCGTCGCGCCAGTTGCTCGGGCGTGCGGCGAGCCAGGTCTTCAACACCTGCTTCGAGCGGCCCTCGACCATGTCGAGCAGCCGGGAGGGCCCCGTCCCGGTGCGGATCGGGGTGAGGTCGATGATCACGGTGACGTACTTGTCACCGTGGCGCGTGTGGCGCCAGACATGCTCGTCGACGCCGATCGTGGTGACGCCGTCGAACCGGGCCGGGTCATCGATCAGCGCCCGCTGCCCTTCGGCAAGGACCGCGCTGTTGGCGGTGTGCCAGGCGCCGCCGAGCCCCGCAGCGATCCGGGTGACGGCGAGATGGTCGATCACGAGTGCTTCCAGCGCCCACCTCACCCCGCCGCGCGACAGCTTCGCCTTCGGCTCCGCCGCCCGCGTCGTGTCCTCCCGCCACGAGATCCCGCAGGTCGCGCACCGGTAGCGGCGAACCCGGACCAAGAGCGTGGTGGGGCGATGGCCGAACGGGTCGTGCGCGAGACGACGGGCAACCGTCCCGCGCGAGAGCGCCTGACTGCCGCAACCTCGACACCACGAGTCGGGCTCCGCGACGCGACACTCGATGACCGCCCGATCACGCCGCAAGTCCAGTCCGACGGCGTCGAGTCCGAACTCGTCGAGGCGGCAGAACACGGTCAGATCAGGGGCAGCGAATGTAGCGTGGGACACGTCGAGGTCTTCCGTCGGACGGGCAGTGTGAGAACTTCCATCCTCGGGAGACCTCGACCCCTACCAGGACACCGACGCGCCCTCACCTACCCCCTCAACTGCGAAGAGCCGGAGAACGCCGCATCAAAGGCGGCATCGGGCGGCGTGATGGCCGCGAGCCCCCGCACGAAGGCCAGCGCCTCTGGTGCGCCGTGCAGGCGGTCCATACCGGCGTCTTCCCATTCGACGCTCGTTGGGCCGTCATAGCCGATCGAGTTCAGTGCGCGGAAGAACGGCTCCCACCGCACGGCACCGTGGCCTGTCGAGACGAACGTCCACCCGCGGCGGGGATGTGCCCAGGGCAGATGCGACCCGAGCACGCTGTTGCGACCGTCCAGATTCGTGATCGACTCCTTCACATGCACGTGGAACACGTGCTCGGCGAAATCAAGCACGAATCCGACCTCGTCCAAGCGCTGCCACACGAAGTGCGACGGGTCCACGTTGAGCCCGAAGCTCTTCCGATGTCCGATCGCGTCCAGTGTCGCCTTCGCGGTCCAATAGTCGTAGGCGATCTCGGACGGATGCACCTCGAGCGCGAACCGCACCCCGACCTCCTCGAACACGTCGAGGATCGGATTCCAGCGGTCGGCGAAGTCCCGATACCCGGCGGC